>NZ_JBGCCF010000001.1:0-390422 GCF_041262385.1 Lysinibacillus sp. RC46
ATATGGAGACAACATAAAAAATAGAGAAATCCGAATTTGAATTCATTCAAATTCGGATTTCTCACTAATTGAAGCTAGTTATGTCCCAGCCTCTTATCTATCTGTGCTTTTATAAAAAACAGCATATTTCACTGGATTAGTAAAGCCTAATTTAGCGCCTACATGATAAGATCCATGGTTATCAATATCACAATCCCAACAAGGCTTTATATCGTTTAAAAGGCAATCATCAATAAATTTTTCTGCAATGAAGCTTGCTAATCCTAATCCTCTATAATTCGAATCAGTAACTATATCAATCTCTGCAAATTGCTGCGATTTAAAAATAGAAACCGCTTCGCTAATAATCTTATCTCCATGCTTCAAACAGAATCCAAAACCATTTTCAAGGAAATTACTAGTAGAACCCCAGTACTCCTCATAATATTGGTTGTTAAATTCTAAACAATGATCAATTTGATGTTGCTTGATTTTAATGCATTCGTAGTTAAGCGACTCGTGCTTCTCTCTATTGTTATAAGCATTTTTATCAAAGCTGAAAGTATATCTTTCTAATTTATTCACATAAACGTTTAATCGTTGTTCAATTTTTGTGTTCCAATCTTCTGAGTAAGAAAATAATGTGAAACGTTTATTTTGCTCAATAGATTCTTGTAGTAAAGCTGCGAGTTTACTTATAACTTGCTCGCTAGATGAATCACCATAAACATAGTATATTCCTGATTTGGTTTGAAACAGTAGTGAATGAAGGCTTTCATTGTCGGCATAGACAGCACCTTCTATTACCTGCTCCAGAATACTGTAGACAAATGTTGGCGCCCTCTCTATTGTTTCTTTGACAATCGAATAATTCTCGGTCGTTACCTTAAACATTATCATTTCCCCTATTCTTTTGTATCTCTTCATACAGCATAACATTTTAGCAATTACTAGAATTATTGTATAATAGATACATGAAATTTGAAGGGACTGAATTATGCGCAGATAGCAATATTTTTCATCCAAACTTATAAAAAATTGGAGGTAAAAGTATTGATAGAACAAATTTACACAAAAAGATTATATTTAAGAAAAATGAAGATAGTGGATACACATAGTTTATTTAAAATTTGGTCAGATCCCGATGTGACGAAATTTATGAATATCACTAATTTCACTCATGAACAACAAGCGAAGGAAATGATTGAGCTTTTTGATCAACTAGCTAAGGAGCACAAGGCTATTCGCTTATCAATTATTGAGAAGGAATCCAATGAGATTATCGGCTCTTGTGGATTCAATTCATTTGACTTAGAGAACGCTACAGCAGAAATTGGCTATGATCTCGCTAAAGCTTATTGGGGAAATGGCTATGCGCCAGAATGTATTTCCGCTTTGATTGATTATGCTTTCTCCACTTTAAGCATAACTAAAATTGAAGCAAAAATAGAGCCTTGTAATAGGAATTCTATAAAAGTAGTAGAGAAATTGAATTTTACTTTTGAAGGAACATTTCAGGAATATGAAGAATCAAAAGAATCTTTTTATGACATTAATGTTTATTCTTTATTAAAAGAAAATTGACGTAAAAAAAACGAAGCCAAGAATGTTACCGATGAACATTCTTGGCTTTTTTCATTTCTATTACTTAATCGGAATCCAAATTTCAAAATAAAAATCCAGGCTAAATGGATTTTTGTCCGAGTACACTCCCTACTCAGCTTTCCCAGAAGGTTTGTTTGTACAAATAAATATGATGTTAAAATTCCCTACTCTTCTTAACCAAAACAGAGTATAGAGACCGTCAGAAAAGACAGACTCTATACTCCGTTTAAAATATATTTAATAAATCAAATGGCTTTTCGATGATATAGTCATACTCCTCTGGCTTTCCAAAACCATATGAAGCAAAAACAAAAGGAATCCCTGCAAACTTTGCAGAAAGCATATCTCCTTGTGTATCTCCTACATAGACAGCGTTTTTAATATGATTTCTTTCCATAATTAATTGAATATTTTCTCCCTTTGATAATCCTGTACGTCCCGGATTTTCAAAATCGAGAAAATATTTCTCTAGTTTATGATAAGCATAAAATGTTTCTATGTAGCCCTCCTGACAATTGCTCACAATGAACAAGCGGAATTTTTTTGAAAGAGCTAGTAAAGTTTCTTCTAACTGCGGATATAAAATACCGCCATTACGTAATAAATCATCTTGCTCTTGCTGGCAGCATGCTAAAATAAGCTCCATCTGCTTTTCTTCATCAAGATATTCAAATAATACAGCTGCTATTTCTTGAATTTGTAAGCCCATCGTTTTAGATAAATCCTCTTCGGTTATCTTTCCTTTACCGTAAGGAGACCCTTGAACTACCTGCGCCCACGATTGCGCTACTGTTTTTCTTGAATCCCAAAGTGTCCCATCCAAATCGAAAATAATGCTCTCTATGTCCATATGAAACCTCCTTTATTAACATTATACAAAATATGGATGTTGAGAAGAGCAAAATTTCTCATCAGGAGGATTTTATATACGATGTTTACTATGTCGGACTAAACAATATAAAACATCATCACTACAAAAAATGGA
The DNA here is from genome assembly GCF_041262385.1 of Lysinibacillus sp. RC46. Classification (NCBI taxonomy): domain Bacteria; kingdom Bacillati; phylum Bacillota; class Bacilli; order Caryophanales; family Bacillaceae; genus Lysinibacillus; species Lysinibacillus sp. RC46. Next base: position 2,570 of record NZ_JBGCCF010000001.1, read on the forward strand.
TTTGGCAAACTAATCGTTTACCAAATCCATTTTATCTTTATTGAATTGGAATCCAAATTTCAGAGTATGAATCAGGGCTATAAGCATCTTCATCAGGGTAAACTTCAAGTTCAGCTGTTCCTGCTGGTTTATATGGATTGGATGGGAACCACTCTGAATAAATCTGTTTCCAAGTATTTTGCATAGCATCTGGCATAGGGCCATGCACCTCAAAGACAACCCACTTCGATGCAGGTATCTCCAACGCTAATAGATTTTCTCCCACTTCCCCTACATGATCCGTAGCAATCCAGTAATCAATGAAACCATTTTGCCCTTGGTCTGTATTTGGTACACAAACACCTAGCGTCCCTTTAATGCTTCCGTTATTTAATTGGATAAGTTGATGATCGAAATTTTTCGAATTCATCTCATTCCAAAAATGAGGAATGTCTTGCAAGTTCTCACCATTTTGACAATTATATGTTCTTTTTACCCCTACTACTTGAAACTTTTCTTTTTCTACGATCTTATACTTCATTGGTTCTGCTCCCTTCAGGCTTACCTGGATGACCAGGCGATTGTATGATTGTAGCTGTCCTTGCTTCTTTCTTGCTTCACTAGGCGTTAGATTATGCTGCTTACGAAATGCCTTTGTGAAAGCTTCAGGAGAGTCGTAGCCATATTTGTAGGAGAGATCGATTACTTTTTGTTCTGTATTTATTAACTCCTGTGCAGCTAATGTTAGCCTTCTACGTCTTATATAATCTGCAATAGACATATCCGTTAAAATCGAGAAAGTCCGTTGAAAATGAAAGACCGAAGAATTTACCTCCCGTGCAATTTGCTCCATTGTGATGTCATCTAATAAATGCTCTTCGATATAATTTATTGCTTTTTGAATCGACTCAATCCAACTCAATTGCTCTCACTCCTTGTTTATAGCTTATAACATCAAAATTAGTTATTCCTGTCTTTTTATGCTAACTTTGGACTGGTAAAAATGAAAGCTTTATTTTCACCATAGCGTGGTGTTGATTTCCGTTCCGACAGGTCGCTTTGTTGTTGCTGTCGCTACGCTTTCGCACAGAGCAAAGCTTCCTGGGGGCGTCCGATGAGCCGCTTCACTCGCGTTGCTCGCTCCAGAGTCTCGGGCCAGCACGATGCTGGTCACGAAGGCGTTATCACAGGACGTGATGGTTTTAGCCTTCGTTCTTCTATTGCTGATCCCCAAGGAGTCGACCAGTCTCCACTCCAATCAACCTATATACATAGAATTAACAAAAGTCATACCTATTTTTTGGATAATATGGGTTAAAATTAGTATAAAATATTAGATTGGAGGTTTTGATATTGGTTAAATGGCAAGGGGCAGCAGGAATTTGCTTAAATGAAGACAATCAATTATTAATGGTTTTGCAAGGGACTAAAGAAGAAGCAAAAACATGGGCAGTGCCATCAGGCGGCATAGAAACTACTGAAAATTTTGAGACATGTTGTATCCGCGAAGTGTATGAAGAAACTGGATTTATAGTAGACATCGTCAGAGAAGTGTTACATAAAAATAATGATGTAGTAGAAGTTCGTTATTTCGAAACAATCGTTAAGGGTGGACAAATGACGATACATGATCCCGATGAATTGATTTATGAAATTGCGTGGAAATCAAAAGATGAATTACTAGATTTAACATTAACCTTCCCTGAAGATAGACAATTTCTATTATCATTGTTTCAATAATAGAATCATCATGACTTAGGATGGATAGTGGTAAGAAGACCCTGCCAGAAGCTTATTACTTGGCATTTCCTCTCGATATATCCACAACCGCGGGTATTTCCCTTCCACCCGCGGGTAAACTCTTATATTTTGATTATTTCATTTTTACTTTTTCAACGGCCGCTTCATATATCAATTCATCATCAATTTTAATATATTGATTTTTCGCTGCCTTACAATAGCCTTCTTGTTCTAAAAAATCCTTTAGTTTAGATTTCTTCGCAAATATTTTTTCAATGACATTCTTCTCCACTCCAGATTCATCATCTGTTCTTTTAGCAATTGATACCCAATATATTTTCGACAAGTTATTTCCCCCTCCGGATCAATCATTTATAAATAATTAAGGCTGAATGTATAACTGTATGTTCCCCTATATATAACGTATTGTATTTAATATCCACTATTAAATACTCGCTTAAATCTAATAGAGCGTTATTAATATCATGTTCAAATTGTACAATATCATTATTTTGGATCGTTACTACTTGGGTCGCTTGCGTCATACATTTTCCCCCTTTTCTTCTAATCATAGATTAACAGGAAGTATTTGTCACAAAAAAACGTTATCTCAATAGGAGAATCCAAAGAGTTAGAGTATCGTAGGCCATTTAAAATAATATTTCATATCGTCCGCTAATAAATATGAAATCAAACAATCCAAAAGAAGCTGTTTTAATTTTATATTCTCTCCCTTACTTCAATTGATAAAATAGGTAAGGAACCATTTATATGGTAATGTATTAATGGAATGTCCGGAATATTTTCCACTAAAAATATAAGAAAAAAGATTAATAGATAGACATTCCCTTTAAATCGAGTTTTTATAAATAAACCTTACCCTAAATGGAGAGATTCACTTGAAAATAATAGAGCGAACAATAATACTATCGTGTGTAGCTATATTCCTATTCATTGTTTTTAAAGCCGTTTATAATGGTGCACTGTCAAATAGATCTATAATTAAACCTCAAAGTTCAAATTATTATCAAATAATTGATAAAGATTTTAATAAAACAGTAGACTTACCTTTTACTAGCATAACTTCGTTTAGAGGTAATTCTAGCTCGATTTTTATGAGTGTAGATCATAAGAGTCCAAATGCTCTAGATAATAAAGTCGTTCAATATGATCGAATGACTCAGAAATACAAAACTATATTTAATAGCAAATTTGAATTGCCATCGATGCAAGGTCTAGAATTAAATGAAAATTGGTTAGTATGGGTAGATGCCGACGAAAGTGGATGGCAGTTGAACCCATATTTTATGAATTTAAAGACGAAAGAAATTCAACCGTTGACAAAAGAAAATGAAGAAGATGTTTTTAATGACTTCCCTGTCCTAATTGGGGACTATACAGCTTGGATTAAATCAGATAGAAAAGTTGAAAAAGCGGAAGTTATGCTAAAGAATCTAAAAACAAATGAAATCGAAAGTATATTTGATTTAAATACTTATACATTTATGAATATGCATTTATCTTCGAAGGATGGAAAAATATTATTTACTGATAAAAAAATAATTATGGTTATCTGTATTTATACGATGTGAAAAGTAAAGAAATAGAAGAAATAAAAACTAACTATGAATTCATTGGTTGGGCAAGTTTGCTATATGGCAACCAATTTATTTATCTAACCTTTAATGATCCTAGTGAATCTTCAACCGATGACCAAAAGCTTCTTTTTTATACTATTTCTAATAAACATACCCAAGTCGTTCTTTCGGATGTGGTAACTGTAAATTCCCATTATACAGATTTTAATAATCAAGTGTTTTTTTCTTATAACGATGAAGGTATGAGAAAATTTAAGGTAAAGAATAATTTACTAGTTGAAGATGGGGAATTAAACAAGGAATTAGAAACTCCTAACTTTTATAGGCTTTCTGCTGAAAATAATATCTATATTATTAACCAGGACCTTTCATATGAAAAACGTAAAAACAAATTAATTATCCAAAGTGAGCTGACTAAAAACGGCTATCCCTATCAATGAAAAATAGGGATAGCCTTCTTTTTGTCATTCAATCCCTCACCTTTTAGATCAGAAAAGTGTCGAAGCCCTAAAGCCCCAACACTCCCCTTCTAATACATTTTCAAATATTCTTCCCGCTCCCAGTTATGGACACGTGTGCGGTATTTATTCCATTCTATTTCTTTAGCAACCGTGAATTTTTCAAAGATATGATCTCCAAGTGCTTCACGTACGGTATGATCCATTTCTAGTTCAAGGAGTGCGTATTCCAATGACGACGGGAGGTTGTCGATACTGTTCAATTCACGTTCTGCTCGTGACATTTTATAAATATTGCGATCTACAGCATCCGGTGGTGTGAGATCTTTCCGAATGCCATCGAGTCCAGATGCTAAAATAACGGCCATCGCTAAATAAGGGTTGGCTGCTGGATCGACAGAACGCAGCTCGATACGTGTTGATAGTCCTCGTGAAGCTGGAATTCGAATAAGTGGTGATCGGTTTTGTGCAGACCATGCTACATAGCAAGGAGCCTCATAACCCGGCACTAATCGTTTATAGGAATTAACAAGTGGGTTTGTTATAGCTGTAAAGCCGTGGACATGTTTTAGTATCCCTGCCATAAAGCTACGCGCTGTTTGGCTTAATTGCAATTCTGCACGTTCATCATAAAACGCATTTTTATCCCCTTCAAATAATGATAAGTTGAAATGCATGCCAGAACCGTTAACACCGAATAGCGGCTTTGGCATAAAGGTTGCATGCAGCCCATGCTGTGCAGCTATCGTTTTTACAACAAGTTTAAACGTTTGAATATTGTCACATGCTTCGATCGCACTTGCATATTTAAAGTCAATTTCATGTTGACCAGGTGCAACCTCATGGTGTGATGCCTCAATTTCAAAGCCCATTTCTTCTAACTCTAATACGATATCACGCCGACAGTTCTCCCCTAAGTCAGTTGGGGCTAAGTCGAAGTACCCGCCACTATCATTTAACTCAAGTGTTGGATGCCCCTTTTCATCTAACTTAAATAAGAAAAATTCTGGCTCTGGCCCTAAATTAAATGAGCTAAAACCTAATTCCTCCATCTCCTTTAAAACCCTCTTCAGATTGGAGCGTGGGTCACCTTCAAATGGTGTACCATCTGGTCTAACAACATCACAGATAAAACGAGCCACTTTACCTTTTTCAGCCGTCCAAGGAAAAATTACAAAAGTATCACGGTCAGGGCTCAAGTACATATCTGATTCCTCAATGCGTACAAAACCTTCAATTGATGAACCATCGAACATCATTTTATTGTCCAATGCTTTTTCTAATTGGCTAACCGGTACTTCAACGTTTTTTATTGTTCCTAATATATCAGTAAATTGTAGGCGAATAAATTTAACATTTTCTTCCTCAACACGGCATTTAATATCTTCTTTTGTATAACGTTTCATTTTTCACCACTCCAATGTAATTTTAATTAACACGATTCTTTTGTAACTGTTTTTAAAATACATTAAAAGGATGTAAAACACAATATATATGTAAGGTTTTATTACATGCATTTTATCGAATATATTAATCTTTTTTTCAGATGGATAGAGCCCCCCTCCCCTTCCTACTTATCATTTAAGTCTTTAGACTCATCATACGGTAGTTTAACTAAAAAGTTTTTGACTTTGTTGCTTGAAGCAAGAACTTTATTTCCATATTTTATATCACATTAGTCTTGTATAATGTCATATTTATTGGTAAATTTATAGCAAATTAGAATTTCTATTTTATTCATCAGATAAGTAAATAGGGCGTATATATAATAGTCGGAAATTATCATATCCATTTCACCTTGGCGCAATTGCGTCCGGGGTTATATCTTCTGTTAAAGATACATAAGGCGGTGAATGTAAGAAGCATGTCAGTATTAATTATTGGCAGCGTAAGTAATGATGTATTACGTCTGCAAAAATATTTTCATCGTATCGACATCAAAAATATTCATTGCTTTACAACAACTGACGCAGCAATGAATTATTTATCAGATTCTTTGAAAGAAGAGCTAGAAATAATTATTCTCGATGCAAAAATGACACTTAAAAATTGCGAGAACATTTGTCAACAAATTGACGAACTAAAAAACTGGATCGATGCCCCTATCCTCCTTTCTACTACTTACGAAAAAAGCATTACAATTGATAGGGTTTTTGAAGCTGGGATTTTCGACTTTATTTTAAAACCATTTGATTTCACTCAGTTTAAAACCCGGATTCAGGTGGCCCTTAAATATCAGAAGGAAACCAAGCTACGAAAGCAGCAAGAAAGTATGATTCAAAAAGATTTAATTGTCGCGAAGAAATTTCAAAAAAATGCACTATCTCCTCCATTGAATCTTGAGCATATTCAGATCGATGGACTTTATGTTACATCCAACACACTAGGAGGTGACATGTACTGCTGGTTTAAGATTAATGAACACTTAACTGCCATTCTTCTTTACGACGCAATGGGACATGGCATTGCCGCATCACTCGTTACAATGTCCATTAGATCTTTGTTAAAGGGAATAATCACGAAATTAATTGATCCAGTTTTAGTAATTCGAGAACTTAACCGCCAAATTTACGAGTTATTTTCTGATGAAGATATGGACCGTTTTTTAATGACAGCTATCTACATACTCATTGATACGAAAAACGGAACTGTACACTATGTTAATGCGGCTCATCCATCTGGTTTCTTATTTGGAAAATACGGCGAGACGGTGTTCCTCCCAGCAAATACACCTATATTAGGGCTATTCCCGACCATTCCTATTAATAAAAAAAGGATACCTTTATCCGGATGGCATCGCATAATACTTTATACGGATGGATTATTGACAATCAATGATCAACAAGTTGTTGATATGGATTTTTTCCATTCCTATGCATCACACGATAATGGCTATGCCTTGGAGAAATTTTCCCAAAAATACGATTTATCCGATAATTATTACAACGATGATATAACAGTAGTTTCAATAACAATTACATTACAGGGTCGGTGATTGATGATGGAATTCATACTCAATGTAAATCCTGATACACAAGCTATAGCTTATGTAGATCAAGTTATAGAGAATTATACAAATGTATATAATTTACCTTTTAAAAGAGAATTACGATTTGTCGTACATGAATTAGTTATTAATGCTGTGGAAGCTGTTAAGAAAAATGATCCATATTCCGAAAAGGCTATTCAAGTACACGTATCTCATTCTAATAAAGAAATAAAAATAACAGTTACTGATGAAGCGAAAGGAATCGCTGAAAAGGATTGGGATAAGGCTCTACAATTTGATTTAAACGAACTGGATTATTCAGATCGTGGGCGAGGTTTATTTTTCGTTAAAAATATGGTCGACCATATTTGGTTTGAAAATATTTCTGAAACAAAATTTTTAGTTGGTATTTCAAAAAAGATTCATGTATAAAGTTAACGTAAAATTGGAGGAGTTTTCATGAAGCTGTCAATCCGAAAAAAAATGAGCCTGTTAATATTCGGGTGTATTTTGCTACTCACTACACTTTTAGCAGGAATAAATTTTTATGTTGCCAAAAATAATCTTTTAGAAAGCGCAAATACAAAGCTTTTATCAGATATTCAATTGAGCTATGAATATTTAGATGCTAAATTCCCTGGAGAATGGTCCATTAAAAACAATCAATTGTATAAAGGTGACGTCAAAATAGTAGACAATTTTGAGGTAGCTGATAAAGTCGGAGAGCTAACAAACGGAAATGTCGTCTCAATCTTCCAAAACGATACTCGCATTAGTACAAATATAGTCGAGAATGGAGAACGTGCATTAAATACAAAGGTTTCTGATGAAGTTGCGAAAGTTGTATTAGGAGAAAAAAAACGTTTTATCGGATCAGCAAATGTCTTGGGGAGTATGCATCAAGGAGCCTATGACCCAATTTTAAATAGCCAAGGAGATGTTATTGGCGTATGGGCAACAGCTGTACCTACCGCTCCATATATAAGTATTGCTACAAAGTCTGCACTTGAAAATGTAGCGGTCTCCTTAGGAATTGCCATTTTAATGATTGTTGGGATTAGTTGGTTTTTACAGCGACAAATCATCACACCCATTAATATTTTAAGTACAAATGCCAAAGATTTAGCAGATTTAAATTTAAATGTAAAATTATTAAACCCAAAAGGTAAAGATGAGATTGCTGTTTTAGCAAATGCTTTTAGTGATATGAAGAATCGATTAACGGAAACGATGACAATCGTAGCTGGTAGCGCCAATCAAATAGCTAACTCATCGCATTCATTAGCAGAATCATCACATCAAACAAGTGAGGCTTCTAACCAAATCGCACTTACGATGAATGAAATTGCAGTCGGTACTACGACTCAATCTGATCAAGCTGAACAAATAGTGTCTATGATGCAAAAAACAATCGAAGAAGTATCGACCAGTTTACAAAAAGCCGAGAATACGTTAAATAGCGCTATAGAATCGACCCATTTTGCACGCCAAGGTGAAGAGGCGATCAATGAAGCTATAAAACATTTAAGCGATGTCACACAAACAGTGTCTTACGCGACAGATTCTATCCAAAAACTCGGTAAACGCTCTGAAGAAATCGGTGGCATTATTACTGTTATTACGGGTATTGCGGATCAAACAAATCTACTCGCCCTCAATGCAGCCATCGAAGCAGCACGAGCAGGTGAGCAAGGAAAAGGCTTTGCCGTCGTTGCATCAGAGGTACGCCAGTTAGCTGAACAATCAAGTTTAGCATCAGGACAAATTACAAATCTCATTAAAGATATTCAGGCTGAAACCTCTGTGACAGTTCGCACGATGGAAAGTAATCTACTAGCAGTAGAGGAGCAAGTAACAATTATCAATAAAGGAGGAACTGCATTAAAAGAAATCGTTGAAAAGGTCGAAGAAACAGAAAACGGCGTTGAGCAGATGAAGGCTGCATTTACGAATGTAAACAACAACTCCTTAGGGGTTCAACAAGCCATTCAAGATATTTCCCGTATCATTGAAGACTCCGCTGCAGCAACAGAGGAAATTGCCGCAACATCGGAAGAACAATATGCAACTGTGGCAGAAATTACACAAAGTTCAGACGAATTAGCATCGATTGCCGATAAATTACAAAACGAAGTCAATAAATTCAAGTTTTAACTTCTATAGAATTAGAATTTCCTTACATGAAAAAGAAAATGGAGGCGCTATAGTATGGATCAGAAGAAAATTGCGATGGTTATTGACACAAAGTCTGATTATATTTTGATTGCGTTTACTGGCGATTTAGAATATGGGTCGATTGAAGAGATTAAAATTGAGCTTCAATCGTTAAGCTTGGAAACAAAGCATGGATATATTATCGATATGCAAAAGGTTACAAACATCGATAGTACCGGCTTTGGCATGATTGTCAATTTCGCAAAGAAAGTATCTGTAAAAGAAAAGAAAATCGCCATTATTGTTGTCGATGATTTCATTCGCAATTTGTTTGCTATTTCACAAGTCGATAAAGTATTCCCTATTACTAAAAGCGAAGAGCAAGCAAGACAGATCATTAAAGAAGGCTGGTTAGGTGAACTATCACTTAGCGAATACTAACCCTATCGTTGTCCCCCAAACATAAAAGTAAGTTGCATTCCTATTAAACGGAATGCAACCTACTCTTTTTAATACTGTAAAAGCATATTTACAAACACAACGATAATGACGAAAGGTACTACTATTAACATCAGTAGTCGATACGCTGAATAGAACCCCTGCCCCATTTGACTTCCTATTAATAATTCCTTCTTCACAAATTCTTTATCAACTACATACGCAATAAAGATAGCAATCAATAAGTTACCCAACGGAAGCATTAAATTAGAAACTAAAAAGTCAGTTGCATCAAAAATTGTTTTTCCAAAAATTGATACATCAGCTAATGTACTTGATGAAAGTGCTGCAGGAATCGCTGCAATAAAGACTACTACACCTAGTAGCATCGTCAATGCAGAACGAGACATACGTCCCTTCTCCATAAATGCCGCTACGATAATTTCATATAAACTGAAGGAAGAAGTTAGCGTTGCGAATAAAAATAATAATAAAAACATCGCTAAGAATATTTCACCAAATGGCATTTGACTAAATGCTGTTGGCAGAACCGTAAATAATAAGCCTGGTCCAGATGCCGGTTCTAAATCAAAAGCAAATACAACAGGGAAAATGGCTAATCCTGCTAAAAACGATACAAGCACAGTGAGAAGAACAACAGAGCCTGCGGAATTAGGTAAGCTCACATCTTTCTTTAAATAAGAGCTGTACGTCACAAGACAAGAAAATCCTACTGCTAAGCCAAAGAAGGACTGCCCTAACGCTTCCAATATAGCCTTTCCAGTTATATTAGAAAAGTCAGGCCACAAGAAGAATTTAACCCCTTCCATTGCTCCATCTAATGTTAAAGCCCTCACAACAAGCACAATAAACATAATGAATAATAAAGGCATCATCCACTTATTGGCCTTCTCTATACCATTTTGCACGCCAAGTGAAATGACTAATACATTTACTAGCGTAAACAGCCCTAAACCTAGCAATGTAATCCAAGGTGTTCCTACAATCTTTGCAAATAGTTCACTAGGATCCACGGAAGGATCAATAACAGCCCCAGTCACACCAAGGCCACTATATATAAAAATCCAACCTCCTACAACACTATAAAAACTTAATAATAAAAAACAGCCGAGCACACCCATACGACCAACCCAAGCCCAACCTGTTTTAGTAGGTGCAATTTTTTTATAGGCAGTCACAGCCTCAGACTGTGTACCACGACCTAAAATATATTCTGATAATAACATCGGTAAACCAATCAACAATGTAAATAGCACAAAAATCAGGAAAAATGCTCCCCCGCCACTTTGTCCAGTAACATATGGAAGCTTCCAAATTGCCCCCAGTCCGATTGCAGCTCCAGCCGATGCTAAAATAAAGCCTAGTTTACTAGACCACTGACTCTTTTTTTCACTCATCTCTTCAAACTCCTCTAACTTACTCAACTCTTCCTTATTCTACAATAAAATAATACAGTCGACTACATTAATTCTATATGTTACTTTTGCGTAATATTATCCAACACCTCAACCATTCTACATAAAAAACCTCGAACGCTTAACAGCTCGAGGTCTCATCCTAATTATTTTGTTAAATACATAGAACGCTGATGATCAATCCATTTACGCATTGTTGTGAATAGTAATGCCATGATGATAGTAATTAAAATACCTTTCACAATGTTAAATGGCAAAATACCAGCTACGATCATTTTATATAGTGAATCACCTACAACAGGCTCCATACCTAAAAAGTAAGTGTACATAGGTAAAAATACTGCATAGTTAAGGATGCTCATTCCTACTGCCATTACAATTGTTCCAGCAGCTAAACCTCCGATAAGGCCCTTAACTGTTTTGGAGCGATTAAAAACAAAGCTCACTGGTAAAATAAATAAAATACCTGTTGCAAAGTTCGCGATATGTCCTACCGGTACTCCCGTTGGCGTGCCTGAGAAAACCCAGTCCAACACATTTTTAAATAATTCTACTAAAATCCCCGCTACAGGTCCCATAGTGATTGCTGCTAGTAATGCTGGCATATCACTGAAGTCCACTTCCAAAAACATTGGAAATGGCGGAATCGGGAAATTAAAAAGCATTAATAAAAACGAAATACTGCTCAGCATACCAATCGTAATATACGATTGAAGTTTAACATTTTTCTTCATAGAAAACTCTCTCCTCTTTGCTGATTCAATCTCGCAAGAAGAAAGGTTACGACCTAATCAATTATTATCATGAAAAAACCCTTATGCAAAAGAGCATAAGGGAGAATAGGCATGATTAAAAAACGCCATTAATTAACTATTTTCTGAGCATACGCTGTGTGAAACCACATCGAAAAAACGCTCGTACATAGCTAAATTCATAACAATGAATGACGATCGTACCTCCATCTTCTCCCATCCAGACTTTAACTGTCGGCCTTGGAATTGCACCAAGTCAGCCATGCAAAAAAATTATTTGCACAGGTCGCGGGCTGAAGAGCCTTTAGTAAATCATGCGAGCTAATATGTCTTAAAGGAAACATTAGCGATTTACAACTCTATTACCGCCGGTCGGGATTTTCACCCTGCCCCGAAGATGAATCATTATTTTTTTATTTCATAGCCTTACTATAATGAATTATTAGAGAAAAGTAAATAGCTTTGCTTTAAAAAAATCCGATTAAACTTGTATGCTTTAATAAATACTCGTGAAAAGTAGCTTAAATCCTTATTCATCTCATCACCTATAGAGGCGAGAGACTTCGTAGGTGACGCTTCGCTTTCGCTACTGAAAATAATTGCTAAGTTAAATGACAAGAGCATTCACGCACATATAGTGGCGAGAATGCTCCAAAAATTTATTTATGTTCTGTTCGTCTATTTGTTGTTAGGCTGTTTATGGCATATATCGTTTATTGGCTCCTACAGGCTTTGGCAAGAATTTTTTTAAATCAAATCCTTCCCAGGTTTCCTGTACAACATTGTCTAAACGTATTTGTTGATCAAAGCTTGCAGCAGTGAGCATCATAGCTTCTATCAGTTGAGTTGCACGAACAGTATCCATGGTCGTTAAATCAAGCGGCTCATCAAATGTAACAATAACGCCTTCTGCTACTTCTTTTACAGTGTATGCTATATTTTCTGGTACAACTGAAACGTATACATCATCATTTTTATTTCGCATATCGGTAAGCGCTTCTGTTACAGTGGGAAAAGTCTTACGAGAATCGGGTGATAAATATTCAGCTCCATTTTCATCTTTATATAAATAATAATTAAAATGATTTGAGCTTGTTAATGCCTTAGGATTACTTGGCTCTTCTTCCTTGGAAAATTTGTAGGCTGTACCATCAGGATTTTCAAACTCAATATCTTTATACTCTGAATCTGAGAATGTATCCTGTAAAGTCTCTAAATATTCATTAGTATCTGCTGAAGCAACATCATAATCATTTTTCTCCGGCAATACATGAACTAGTTTATCGCCCTTCTCCTTCAATTCTCCTTTATATGGATGATAGTTAGTAAAACCATTTGCTTTCTCATCAATTTGCGGCGCATACTTTTCATACATTTGTAATGTTGTAGGCTTTTTCTTCGGAAAATCAGTGGCAACTCGTTCATTTGGAATGATATACGTCATCGGTACGCTTTTCTTATCACGATTTGCCAAACCAATATGAAACACTACTGCTTCTGTTAAATCTTCCTCATAAACAGATGATCGTAGAGACATAATCCTTGAATGTTTTGCTACTATGTTGTTGGATTCCATAATCTTATCCTGGTTGACAAAGCTTTTCGCTGCTCGACTATCCTGCGATGTTGAATATTGAGAGGTTTCAGGAGCACTAGCCTGGTCTAATTTTACATCATTATGATTCATGAACATAGAGCCTGTAATTACTGTTAAAGCGAAAACTGCTGCAACACTCATAAAGATTGGCCATTTACGAACTTTCTTCTTTGTTGTTGCAGTCTCGGTACTTTCTTGTTGCGTAGGAATACTGTGTTGTTGCTCTTGCGATGTTATTTCATCATCTATTGGTTGTTGTATAGCTTCTTGAAGATGGACATTATCCTGCAAGCGAGCATCTGTCAATAATCGATTTAATATTTCTTCTTTTGAACGGCGGTCAGAAAGCTTAGGGGCATTATTTAATAGATGCTCTAGTTGATCATCATCAAATTGGTTATGTGTCATTGCCGTTTCGCCTCCTGTTCTCTAACCTGTTGTAGCTGTTGCCGTAAAAATTTAATGGCACGATGCTGAGTGGTTTTTACCTTCGCTTCTGTCCAATCTAGTATTTGTGCAGTTTCTGCAATCGATAAGTCTTGAAAGTAGCGCATAATAATGACCATTTTTTGGTCACCTGTACAGTGTTCGAGTGCTACTTGCACCTGCATAAATTCATCACTGGCCTGCAATACGTCCTCCGGTGATGGTGTGGTTGAATGTAGCTGTTCCGTTTCCCAATCAAAAAAATCAAGTGAATGTTTTTGACGTACAGCCTGCTTTCTAAAATGATCAATAGCGACATTTTTAGCAATAGCAAAAAGCCAAGTCTTTTCACTGCTATTTCCTGCGAACTGATCATATGAGCGCAATACACGAACATAAACCTCATGCGCTAAATCCTCAGCAAGTGTACGGTTTTTTACTAAATAAATAAGAAACTGGAACACGTCTTGATGATATGCATCGTATAACCGATGGAACACGGAGTCATTCAAAGCACTCCACCCCCGTTCTATTTATATTTGTCGTCTAAATGTCCACAGAAGTTACATCCAATTAATACCACTCTTTAATAGTATTAATCAAAAGGTAAATAAAACGTGAAGGTAGTCCCCTCTTTCAGCACACTATCTACCATAATATTGCCTGAATGTGCCTTGACAATATTTCTAGCAATAGCTAAACCTAGGCCAGTTCCGCCTTTAGAACGTGTACGTGCCTTATCTGCTTTATAGAAACGTTCAAAGACATATGGTAAGTCCTCTTGCGGAATACCATGCCCTGTATCCTGAACAGAAACCTTGGCAAAGGTTGGTTCCTGCTCAACCTTCACTGTTACAGACCCTTCATCAGTATGACGAAGAGCATTATCAACTAAATTTGTTAAAACCTGTTCAATTCGATCCTCATCTATACTAATCGAAGCTTCGTCATTAAATTCACTGTCAAATATTAGACGAACATGTTTCTCTTTTGCCACCTGTGCAAATTTTTGAGTAATACGTTCAAATGTTGAATTAATCGGGAGCTCATCTTTGTAAAGCGTCATATGCCCCGATTCCATACGCGCAAGGTCTAATAAATCTGTTACTAGACGTCCCATACGTTTCGATTCATCATAAATAATTTTTGTAATTTCATTACGTTCTTCTTGATCTTGAATAAAATCATCATCCATTAGAGCCTCTGAATAGCCTTGGAGCATCGAAATTGGCGTTCGTAGCTCATGAGACACATTGGCAATAAAGTCTGAACGCAGTTTTTCTAAACGATGCTGCTCTGTCATATCACGAATAACCGCAACCGCTCCACGTATCGATTCCTCACTATAAAGAGGGCTAATCGTAAACGTATAGTAACTTCCATCCATCTCAATTTCTTCTTCAAGCTTATCCTCAAACATCAGTACATGATCGAGCATATGATAAAGCTCTGGCGGAATTGGCTTCGCACTTTGTGATCCCTTATTAACAAACCACGTTTGCATTAAACGGTCCGCTGGCGGATTACTTAATAATATTGTACGATCACGATTAAACGTAATAACTGCGTCTGTCATCGATGTTAATATATTGGAAAGCTGTTCATTTTCTTGATTGATCACTTCTAGATTGTGTTTCAATTGACGGCCCATTTGATTGAAGGCAACTGCAAGCTGGCCAATTTCATCATTTTGTGTAGTCGGCATCTTCGCTTCAAAATTCCCTTTAGAAATTTCAAATGCCAGCTCACGCATTTTACGTAATGGTGACGTAATACGTGATGAAAGGAAAAACGCAAAAAATGTCGTCAGCACAAAGGCAATGAAAGCAGATAAAAAGACAATTTTCGTCGTCTCTTTCGATGTTTTATGCAGCGCATCCGGACTTTGATAAATAAAGACAGCCCCGTGTACAGCATTTTCCACATTTAGCGGGAAACCAAGCACAACATACGATTCCAACTTTTCTTTGTCTGTAGAAGACGGCATCATCATTTCCTTAATAATCGGTTTATCTGATTGAAAAACTTCTTGGAACGATTTATTGGCTAAAATCATATCCTGTATTTCTTTTTTATTGACACCTTCCTGCATAGCGAAAGAAATTCTATCATGGTTAATAGCAATAAGTGCATTTGTACTTTCAGGTAAAATATCTTTTAATAATTCCGAAGTCGATTCTGCTGTTTCATTATCATCTACTATACTGGCAACTGTTGCTGCAGTTTGACGCAAGGAGCTTTCTGCTTGTTGCATATGGTAATTCTGAAGAAATTCAAGCATTAAAACCGTGAAAACAAACAATACAAATGAAACGAGAAGCAATATGGTTACCCATAGCTTCCCGACAACACTGTTCCATATTCTATTCATTGACAACCTCAAATTTGTAACCAACGCCCCATACAGTAACAATCATTTTTGCAGCGTTTTCAGATACACGGTTGAGCTTCTCGCGTAAACGTTTTACATGTGTGTCAACTGTACGTAAGTCGCCAAAGAAATCATAATGCCAAACTTCTTTTAGTAATTGTTCACGGTCAAATACTTTGTCTGGTGATTTAGCTAGGAAATAAAGCAATTCATACTCTTTAGGCGTTAAATTTACTTCAATACCCTCTGCTGTTACACGGTGCGCATCATGATCAATCATTAAATGTTGGAACACAACTAAATCTTTTGAAGAAGAAGCATTTGTCGAAGGTGAGAATGCTTGTGAACGGCGTAATATAGCCTTCACACGTAACACAACCTCACGAGGACTAAATGGTTTTACAATATAATCATCTGCTCCAAGCTCAAAGCCTTGTACGCGATTCGCTTCCTCGCCTTTTGCAGTTAATAAAATAATTGGTGTTGCTGCACGTTCACGGATTTCCGCACAAACTTCAAGCCCGTCTTTTTCAGGCATCATAATATCTAATAAAATACAGTGATACTCTTTTTCCAAAGATTTTTCGATCGCTTGTTCACCATTTTCTGCCTCGTCAACAAGGTACCCTTCTCGCTCTAAATACATTTTTAATAAGCGTCGAATACGATCCTCGTCATCTACTACTAATACTGAAATATTTTCTGACACTTTCACGATCCCTCTCTTCTAATCTTTCTCTACCTTCTATTGTACATGGTACAGCACTTATTGAAAAGAAAAGAAAGCCTTCTTGCCACAGCAAGAAGGCTCTTCTTTCCAATACTAGCGACGTAAAAATATCATATATGCTCAAAATCAACTTAGTCTATGCTGATGCGTATGAGTGTAAACCTGCAAGAATCAAGTTAACAGCAATTAAGTTGAATAAGATAATTCCAAAACCAATTAATGCTAACCATGCAGATTTTTCACCTTCCCAGCCTTTCGATAAACGTAAGTGTAGGAATGCTGCATAGAATAACCATGTAATAAGTGCCCATACTTCCTTCGGATCCCATCCCCAGAAACGACTCCACGAAAGTTGTGCCCAAATCATTGCAAAGATTAAAGCACCTAACGTAAATACTGGGAAGCCGATTATTACTGAACGATAACCAATTTCATCAACTAATTGTAAATTTACTCGTTTGACAAAAGGTTGGAAAATCGCACTAATTCGACGTCGTGCAATTAATCGAATCAATAAATATAAAACAGACCCTACTAATAATGACCACACAACTGATGTTAATTTCTTCGCATTAATGAGCGGAGGCATTTCTACTAACGGAGACATGCCATGTTCTTCAACCGCCTTATATTCATTCATACCAAATAGTGGCGGCATTTTGTATTCAATTTGACGTCCATTACCCTCTTTATCAACATAAGTATATGTTGAATCGTAACCCATCAAACTAAAAACGGATGTAGCAATTACGAAACCAACGACTACTACAAGGAAGAACATTACCGCTTCTAACCAGAAACGTTGTTTAGAAGGTTTCTTTAAATTAACTACTTTTAATAAATAAATTAGTCCTGCTACCGCACTAATTGCTAAAAGTGATTGCCCCAAAGCAGCTGTAATAACATGAATTGTTAACCAGTAACTTTGTAAAGACGGCATTAAAGGAGTTACCTCTTTCGGGAACATTGCTGCATAGGCAATTATTAATAACGCCACAGGTAATGCTACTAAGCCTAGAGCCGTCACGCGATAAATAAAATAAATCAAAACGAATGCCCCAACAATGAACATCCCAAACGCAGTCGTAAATTCAAACATATTACTAACAGGTGCATGCCCTGCATAAATCCAACGAGTGACAAAATAACCAAGCTGCGAAAGTAGACCTACAATAGTGACAGCAATTGCCGCTTTACCCCATTTTTCGGTATTTTTTCCTGTAGCATTCGATTGCTTTATCGAACCACCAAATAATAAAGTTGCAACTAGGTAGGCTATGAATGCTACAAATAATAGGTTTCTACTTATGTCAATCAAACTCATAAGGTGTTGTCACCTTCCTTTTTCTTTGTGGATTTCTTGACATCTTCTGACTTATCTAACTGATCTTCATATGTTGGTAGACCAGCAAATGTAGTGACTGTATCTAAATCCTTTTTCATACTGAACATATTTTTATTCACATGGGCAGCCATCAACACTCGACCATCAGGCTCCACCTGTAACCATAAACGTCGGTGGTTCCAATACGAGCCAATTACTACACCAATCATGAAAATAATACCGCCGACAAATAACAATGGTATCGTACTATCCTTACGAATTGTAAAGTTTGATGAATTACGCGTCTCTGCTCCTACGAATTTCATTCTATATTTGTTGTCACCAAGTGGTTCAAATGGCGGCTTCCTGATTTCTACAAAGCTTACTTCACCTTTTGGAGTTTCTGGTGTTATCATTTTAAATATAAATGCTGGGTTATTTGGTATTGATGTTTTTGTTTGTGGTTCACCATCTTTAAAACCAGAAAAATCTGGTGTATACACAAGAATCTTTACTGAGGAACCATTTCCTAAATCATATTTTTTTTTAGGATTCGTTAAATCAATTTCAATTTGACCTAGTGAATCTTCTTCTGTTGCTTTATTCACTAAATTAAAATTCATCTGTCTCAATTCGTCGAGGCGATAATTCATTTGATACAGTGCAAAACTGTTTTCTTTTAACGGATGATTGACACGAATAGAGTAATCTCTCAATTTTTTAAGATTATCTGTATCTCCAGGAAGAGCTCCGTCAGGTTGTTTGTATAATGTGATGTCTGTTTGATAGTTCTTCGCCATAGCATTGACACCTTGGTTAGATTGCTCATCCTGAGGTTTATCGTCATGGGTTTCCAAAATAAATTTATTATTTTTAATAAAATAGCCGTCCATACCTGGTATAGCTCGTGTCTCACCTTCACGGATCCAAATCGTCTCATCCACATAAAAACCAGGTACTAGGCGCAACATAACACCTGCTAAAAAGATAATGAGACCGACATGATTTATGTATGGGCCATATCGAGCAAAACGGCCGCGCTCTGCTAGCAATGCGCTTCCATCACGACGAACACGATATTTTAATTCAGTCATTTTTTGCTCAACTTTATCTAGCGTTTCATCAGGGTTTGGCACTTGTCCTTCCGCAACGATACGTTGACGCTTCATGAAACTTTCATGACGTTTAACGCGTTGATTTTTTAGAGACTTGTGTAATGGTAAACCACGGTCTAAACTCGCAACAATAATAGATATCGCAAGCATACCCACTAAAATTTGGAACCACCAAGTGCTATACAAATTAGAAAGTCCTAAATTATTATAGAATTTGCCCAACCAACCATACACTTTCTCATAATACTCCGCTTTACTAGGTTCAGGGGCATTAACATACATCTCTTGCGGTAGTATTGTTCCAATTGACGCTGCGACTAACGTTATAATAATAAGAGCAATCCCGACTTTTACATTCGAGAAGAAATTCCAAATTTTATCAACGATTGTTGCGTTATACGTTTTTGAGCGAATCGCCATTCCGTCATAGCGCATATCAACAACTTTTGTTTGTTTACCTTCCTCAGTTAAAGGACGACCACATTTCTCACAAAGCTTCGTGCCATATGGGTTACTATGACCACAAGCACAAATAATGTTTTCCATAGTCATTTACTCCTTATTTTGGCTTCACTAATTCCATGTACGAAGCAATTTTTCCCTCCGCTATTTCACCAGTAATAATTTTGACTACTTTACCATCTGGATCAATAAGGAGAGTTGCAGGTAAATTACCTACATTGTAGGTAATACTAACGCTTTTCGTTTTGTCAATAACTACTGGGAACGTTAATTTGTGTCTATCGACAAAATTCTGTACTTCAAAATTTGTTTCCGCAATATTGACCGACAATGTTTGTACACCCTGATCTTTAAAGGCTTGATACTGACGGTTTATTGCAGGCATTTCCCTCTCACACGGCGGACAAAAAGTTCCCCAGAAGTTCAAAAACACTCCCTGCCCTTTATAATCAGACAGCTTATGTTTCTCACCGTTTAAATCTACTAACGTGAAGTCTGGTGCTTTAGAGCCCACTGCTATTAACTCTACTTTATCCTTTGTTGCTGTTCCGTATACCGTGTAACCAATTGCTAAGACTAAGACTGCCAAAATAATGGTACGAATGACGAGACGTTTTTTCTTTTTCTCCAAGTTAATAAACCCCCTATCAATTTACGGCTTAAAGTAACTACAACTGACGCTAAGCTTTTCATACAAACATTCATATGTATAGATTACACTGTCTAATTTACAGCATTGACATGTTTGTCAAATTTTACATTCATCATGAACTTGTGCGTCAAACACCACCTTGCAAACCGTGGAAACGATTTCATCAAGATGCAACTAATCTAGGTTAGCTATTCTCACCTATTATAGCAAAATGAAACAGAAACGCTTAGCTAATAATTATGAATGATTTATGAACGATTTCACTAATAAGAAAGTGAATACATTGCTATTACACATAGAAGTATCACTTTCTCATAGAAAATGCTTATTTATCCGATTTTTCCTGTCTCCGCTAACACACGCAATTGCTTCACTTCATGCTTTGTTAATTCACGATATTCCCCTGGAGTTAGTCCGAATAAATCTAAAAAGGCAAAGCGTTCACGTTTTAGTTTAACTACTGGAGTACCAATCGCCTCGAACATACGACGCACTTGACGATTTCGCCCTTCGTGGATCGTAATTTCACAGATTGCCTTACCTGCTTTTTCATCAAATGAAGTCATACTAACCATTGCAGGAGCTGTTTTGCCATCTTCTAACTTAATTCCTCGTTGCAGCTTTTTTAAGCCTTCAATCGTTGGAACACCTTTAACACGGGCAATATATGTTTTATCGATTTTAAACTTTGGATGCGTCAGCATATAAGAAAATTCACCATCATTTGTCAATAGCAATAAACCAGATGTATCATAGTCGAGACGGCCAACTGGGAAAATTCGTTGCGGGATATGCTTAAACAAATCTGTGACAGTTTTGCGTCCTTTGTCGTCTGTTACAGCTGAAATCGTTCCACGTGGTTTATATAGTAAATAATAAACCTTATCCTCTTTCTCAAGCTTCACGCCTTCTACTTCAATCGTATCTGAGTTGGAAACTTTCGTACCTAACTCACGCACTACGACTCCGTTCACTTTAACTTTACCTTCTACAATCAATTGTTCTGCCTTACGTCTAGACGCCACACCCGCATACGCAATGACCTTTTGTAATCTTTCCATTCTTTCACCTCTAATTTTCTTTCACCTTGGTTTGACACCAAGCATTAAACCTCATTCGCACATTATGAATAAGGTTATTTTTCCCGCTAATCTGTGAAAATTATGTCATACTTTTATACATTATTAAAGAAAAACTAATTATGCATAAATAATTAAATGATTTGAAATAGTTTTTATCAACTAGTTTCTGGATAATTTGTACTTAAATATTAAGGATTATCACCATAGTGTGGGGTTAATTTCCGTTCCGACTGGACGCTTTCTTTGGGGCGTCGGGGCAACAGATATTTTATTGCGCGAAAGCGAAGCGACAGCAGCAGGATGTTTTTTTGCGCGAAAGCGAAGTGACAGCAGCAGCAGGTTTTATTGCGCGAAAGCGAAGTGACAGCAGCAGCATGTTTTATTGCGCGAAAGCGAAGCGACAGCAGCAGCAGGTTTTATTGCGCGAAAGCGAAGCGACAGCAGCAGCATGTTTTATTGCGCGAAAGCGAAGCGACAGCAGCAGCATGTTTTATTGCGCGAAAGCGAAGCGACAGCAGCAGCAGGTTTTATTGCGCGAAAGCGAAGCGACAGCAGCAGCAGGTTTTATTGCGCGAAAGCGAAGCGACAGCAGCAGCATGTTGGTCACGAAGGCGTTGTCACAAGACGTGACTATTTTAGTCTTCGTTCCTCTCTCCGCTTTGCGGCAGTGTCTCATCTGCGACGTTAATCCCCAAGGAGTCAACCAACCGGAACGAAGATCAATTTATATACGTGGAATACGTTTTAACAAAATGGCTTCCAACTTTTGAATTTTATCGGAACACTTTTACGTTTTATCACCTAACTTTTGAGTTTTATCTACCAACTTTTGAATTTTATCTACCAACTTCTGAATTTTATCCACCAACTTTTGAATTTTATCTACCAACTTCTGAATTTTATCGACATCTACCTTTCAAGCTTTATCTACGTAGCAAATGTCATCCCCATCTTTTGGTGATGATCCAATTTTAATCAAATCCTCTTATTATTTTTAATCAAATAGCGAGCGCTCTTAATTTCTTATAAAACAAAAAAAGCCACCATTTTCGGCAGCCTTTCATTACTACTCATTTCCACTATATTTATTTTCGATTTTAAGTCCATAGTTACTTAATTCTTTATTAATAAATTGCTTCGTGCTTGATAACTTTTCGGTTAAAGATTGTTCAATTATTGAACCATCTTGTAATGTGAAAATCAATTTTTCCGGTGAACTGACACCATTTTTCTCCACAATAGTCTGTTCAATCTTTACAATATCTTCCCAGCTTGTATAATCTTCTTGCAAACTAAAAAATTGATTCATATGAATTCCTTTTGTATCAATATATTGATAGTTATTAATACATAAAAATATCAATGCACTAGCAATTACAAACGATGACCCCACGATTCCTCGTTGAATTTTCTTCCTTTTTTTTGTTTTAGGAGTCACTAAAAAATTGATTAATAACATGACTGCTAACATGAATAATACTACCATTAATACAATATAGGCTGTAAAAAAAGGATCAAAAAAGTAATATTCTTTTGGTCGATAAAACAATTCTTGAATAAGATATAAAAAAATAAAAGGAGCGATAAAGCTTGACAAGAATAAAATTATTATTACCCCTATTTGATATTGCTTCTTGCTTGATTCAGTGGTCATAAATAATTTCTCCCCTCTATTAATATTCCAAAAATCTAATTAAATACTATTCTAATTAATTTTACCAAATTGCTCATCGTTTGTTAAATAATTCTAAATTTATTCACGAATGGTACTGACGTCGCCCCAAACTTTATCTGAATGCGGGCCATAAAAAAACAGCGAATCGCTTTTAACGATCCACTGATTCAACTTTTACTGGCACTGCATAGATACGCTCTTCACCTAGAAAGATGGACAGTACACCTTCCTTACGTTTTCTAGAAACATGCAAGACTTGCCTTACACTTTCTTTTTCTTCTTTATTTAACTGTAAAAGAATTGGTTCCTCTAAACGAATGGAGAGGTTTTTATTGACTTTATATTTACCTTTTTTCACCACTGTTTCAAGGCTGTAATCTTGCCAAACCTTGTTGGCTAAACCTCGATGTACATTCC
The DNA here is from genome assembly GCF_041262385.1 of Lysinibacillus sp. RC46. Lineage (NCBI taxonomy): Bacteria > Bacillati > Bacillota > Bacilli > Caryophanales > Bacillaceae > Lysinibacillus > Lysinibacillus sp. RC46. The sequence goes on from NZ_JBGCCF010000001.1 coordinate 25,965, forward strand.
AGTCATCGGATTCATTCAAAGTGACGACAATACATGTTTGCCCGTCCTTTTGGAAGGCGGTTGCAAGGGTCCGACCAGCTACCTTTGTAAAGCCTGTTTTTCCAGCAAATGCTGAACCTTTAGCTGATTTTAATGCATTAACAGGTTGTTGTGTCTCATCGCCTATTTCGATGGCAACCCCTGACCCTTCTCGTAATAAACGGTGCTTATTTTCCCATAACATCCCGTTTTCAGTATTGGCACGATATAGAACTGTGGAGGCAATCTTCTTGAAAATTTTATTTTGGAGAGCAATCCTTAACATTTCAGCAGTATCTCTCGCTGACGATAAGTGCTCATCATGGTGTAAACCGGACGGATTCATAAATACTGTATTTGTGAGTCCAGCAACAACAGCCCGCTCATTCATTAACTTGACAAACCCTTCTACCGATCCACCAGCATGCTCTGCTAAAGCTGTTGCTGCGTCATTACCTGAGCGAAGCATCAAACCATATAACAGTGTTTCTACCGTAACCTTTTCACCTGCTTGCAAGTAAATTGACGAGCCTTCAGCCGTTGCAGCCCTCGGTGAAATAACTACTTCATCTTGAAGATTGCTATTTTCAATAGCAACAAGTGCTGTCCAAATTTTTGTTAAGCTAGCAATTGGTAACCGTGCATCACTATTTGATTCAAATAAAACACGGCCCGTATCACCATCTAAAACAGCATATCCGCTCCCCCCCCGTGCTAAACTGGTTTCTGGAAGCATTAACATTACCACGACTATCATGAACAATATTAAACGTACTAACCGAAGCAACGAGCCACTCCTTATTAAAAGTAATAGGAAAATATAGATTATATTTATGTTTCAAGCTAAGTATTATACCAATCAATTATGCCTTTCTCATTTACTTTACTCCACTAAAAGTTTCTTGGAATTTCGTCATAAATAGATCTGTTTCTTGCTCTTGTTCAACTAACTCTTCTTCAGGTAAAGGCGGCATTTCATCCATACTATTTAATCCAAAGTAGTTTAAGAATTCTTTTGTAGTACCATATAAGATTGCACGTCCTGTCCCTTCCGAGCGACCAACTTCCTTAATTAACCCTCTAGAAACGAGCGTTTGAATTGGTCTTTCACATTTCACACCACGTAAATCTTCAATTGTTACACGTGTAATTGGTTGTTTGTATGCCACAATAGCCAATACCTCAAGTGAGGCTTGCGATAATGATTGAGCAGTTGGATTTTCTACTAATCTTTGAATGGTATCTGCTAAATCAGATTTTGTTATAAGCTGATAAACTCCAGCCATTTCTTTTATAGTAACGCCTCTTGCTAAATCTTCTTCATATGTTGCTTTCAATACTTCCATTGTTTGTACAACTAACTCTTCCGGTTCGCCTAAAAGTTGTGACAATTGTTTAATGGTTAAGCCATCGTCTCCAACAACAAATAATAAGGCTTCTATTCTACTCTGCAGCATCATTGTTTTCCTCATCATCCCATTCCTCCTTCTGTAATGTAACTGTTAATTCTTCAAAGTTACCGTCTTGCTCTACGATGACGACCTGACGTTTCATCAGTTCAAGAATAGATAAAAACGTCAGAATAAGCGTTGGCTTATCTTCATAGGGAAAAAGCTCGGAAAATGATGCACGTCCACCTGTATTTCGTAATGAATCGACAACTGAACGCATTTGATCTTTCACTGAGCGTTCTTGTCTCGCTACAGTTGTTTTTAGCGGTTTCTTTAATTTTTTTCGACGCATCAGTTTTTGAAAGGCTCCAAGCATGTCATAGATGTTGACGTTCAAATCAAATAACGCCATTTGCTCATCTGATGCTAACTCTGATAAATCAGCTGGAGGCCGTGTAAATACCTGTGCACGATCTGTTTCAAGCTCTTGCAGGCTACTTGCTGCTTCTTTATATTTCTTATACTCTATTAAACGTTGCACCAGTTCTTCACGAGGGTCTGGGCCGTCGACTTCTAATTCGGCATCTTCAAGCTCACCTTCATGAATTGGCAGGAGCATACGACTTTTAATGGCCAATAATGTTGCAGCCATCACTAAATATTCACTAGCCTCATTTAACTCAAGTACCTGCATAGCATGTATATGGTCGATATATTGTTGAGTAATTTCAGCCATTGGGATATCATAAATATCAATTTCCAATCTGTGAATTAAATGCAATAATAAATCAAGAGGCCCTGAAAAGGCTTCTAATTTTACTTCATAAGACATTGTTTTACCACCCTGAGATTCTATGTTCTTTTAGTATAGTAGAAAGGAGTCCAAAATGCATCCACAGCATCACACTTTATTTATCGACTATTGTGCTTTTTTCAATGGTAATCAAGATTTTTTTGAATGCCATGAAGTCCTTGAAGAATACTGGAAGGATATTGCTCCAGGTGATAAAAAGCACCCTCTCGTTGGATACGTACAGCTCGCAACAGGTTTATATCATTGGCGACGTGACAATTTTATTGGTGCTGCGCGAATATTAGAAAAAGCACTCCATAATTTTCAACATAATATGGGCCACATATTTTTTGACGAAATCGACTACGAAATTCTACTAACACAACTAACAGATTCACTTTCTGCTACCCAAAAGGGCAAGTCCTTTCAAACATTTCAACTTCCTCTTTCAGCCATATTAGAGGAATTAGTATTCGCTCGCATACAGATTTTACCACCAAGTAACTCTAACTATCTTCTTCATAAACATATGCTTCGAGATCGCTCACATATTCTTGCAGAGCGTCAAGAAAGCAAACAAAGAAAAAGCAGACGTCAATGATCGTCTGCTTCTTCATCGATACAATTTATACATTTTTGAACAATATTACGTGTTTCCTCTGTTGCACGCACACTTTCATACTGGCCAAGGTCTGCTACTTCCTGTAACATTTCCTTCGCAACACCCTCGCCTCTATAAGAAGGGACAACGGAAACATGTTGAATCATAGCTATATTATTACTGTCTGTTACAAGTCCAACAATGCCTACATACTCATCGTTCTTTTTCCATAAATATAAAACCCAATTATCATCATTTTCATAGGAGTGGATTGTCTCTTTGAGCTTTTTTATGTCTTTTTCGTTAGGCATAAACGAGAGTAGCCCCATTGCTATTTTCTCGAAAGCTTTTTTATATCGAATTAACATATTTGTCTATTCCCTCATTTTCTAGCTGTACATAATCTTTGACTATCCTACACGATTTGTACTTTTACCGCAAGTCAATTTCTGTCTTACGAACCAGGTCCGAGAATACCTTTAGACGCCAATACCCAATAGACAACGCCCCACAACAAAATAAAAGTTGAAATGGACGCTAGTAATACCCATTTGTTTTTTCTCATATTTACTCACCCTTTTTTAACGTTAGCGGGAGATCGTTTTGTACAATATCTTCATAACTTTCGCGTCGAATTGCTAATTGATGCTTTCCATTTTCTACAAATACAACTGCTGGTCGTGGTACACGATTATAGTTACTCGCCATCGAATATCCATACGCACCAGTACAGAAGATTGCTAGCACATCACCAGAAGCTGCTTCCTGAAGCTTAGCATCAATAATTAATTTATCGCCAGATTCACAAAGTTTACCAGCCACTGTATATGTTTCACTTTTTGATTCATTTGCTTTACTTGCAATGACCGCCTCATACTTCGCATCATATAATGCTGGACGGATATTATCACTCATACCACCATCGACAGCAATATATTTACGAACATTAGGTACTGTTTTTTGTGAACCAATTGTATAAAGTGATGTTCCTGCATCGCCTACAAGTGATCGACCTGGTTCAATCCAAATTTCCGGCATAGTTAGACCAAGTACAGTCGCTTTGTTCTTTACAACTGTAATCATATCCTCTACATATACTTGTGGCTCAAGCGGTGCATCTTCCTCAGTATAACGAATTCCGAAGCCCCCTCCTAAGTTTAACACAGTACATGTAAAATCGTGAGTCTTGTTCCAATCAGAAATCTTATCAATTAGTTTTTCTCCCGCTAAGCCAAAGCCCGCTGTGTCAAAAATTTGTGAGCCGATATGACAGTGTAATCCTAGAAGCTCTAAGTATTCATGGTTAAAAGTTTGTTGGAAAGCTTCATCTGCTTGACCGTTATTTAAGTCGAAGCCAAATTTAGAATCCGCTTGACCTGTCGTAATGAAATCATGCGTATGTGCCTCAACACCTGGTGTGACACGTAATAAAATACGCATTTTTTGTTGACGGCGCTCTGAGATTTCTTGTAAAAGTTGAATTTCATAGAAATTATCCACGACAATACAACCGATTTTCGAGTCAAAGGCTAATTCTAATTCTGCAATACTCTTATTATTACCATGGAAATGAATGCGCTCTGCAGGGAAACCTGCTTTTAAAGCTGTAAATAATTCTCCACCAGAGACCACATCCAAAGATAGACTTTCTTCTGCCGCTAATTGGTACACAGCTACACATGCAAATGCTTTTGAAGCATAAGCTACTTCTGCTTTTACACCTAGTTTTTTAAACGTATCAATAAAGCCGCGTGCACGCTTCCGAATAAGCGCTGTATCATACACAAATAAAGGTGTACCATACTCTTTTGCAAGTTCTAATGTATCTACCTGTCCAATCGTTAAATGACCATCTTCAGAAATCGCTTGTGTTCCATATAAATGCATGTGCATCTCTCCCTTTTCACATCGTTCCATCTTGTGATAAATCGCTCCTCATTTTTTAGAAAGGATATAGGCAATCTATCCTTATTGAGGTATTGCTTCATTCAACAAGGGTTCGAACAGTACACGGGGGCAAATATCACATATATGCCAACACCTTGTCGTGGTATACCTTTTGATGAATGAAGACAATTTTCGCAAAAATCACAAAATACTATATGTGAACTTTATCACATGAAAAAAGCGAGTGCAACGGCTCCTATGATCTTTTTCGATGTTCGGAATCGACTACATAAGGTCTTAATGCATCTGCTGTCATTGGGAAACGGACAAGTACGCGAAGCATCGCTGTTGGAAAGAACGGAATAAGTGGCCATAAATATGGCGCTTGCATCGGACGTAATGAACATAAATACGTAAATAATATAAAGATCCCGATAAATAACCCATTAACTCCCCAAATTCCAGTCATGATTAACAACACTAATCTAAAGAGTTTAATGGAGATACCGAGCTCATATGACGGAATAATAAATGTCAGAATAGCTGAAACAGCTGTATATAACACTACTTCTGGCGTGAATACCCCAACATCAATAGCAATCTGACCAATAATTACACCGGCAACTAACCCCATCGCAGTGGATAAAGGTGATGGGGTATGAATGGCGGCCATCCTCAAAAATTCTATCCCTATATCTCCAATAAGTACTTGTAGTAACAGTGGGATATGTGATTTTTTCTTTGCCGCTAAAAAGGATAACTCATCCGGTAAATGTATCCCGTGCGTTGCACATAAATACCACAAAGGCAATAATAATAAACCCATAATTGCTCCAAAATAGCGCATAAAACGGACGAAGGTTCCGACTGATGGTGCCTGCCTGTACTCCTCAGCATGCTGCAGTAAATGAAAAGCAGTTGCTGGCACAATAATGACAGAAGGAGACGTATCGACAACAATGGCAATATGTCCCTCAAGCAAATGCGCTGCGGTAATATCTGGTCGTTCCGTGTAACGTACAAATGGAACTGGATGAAACTTCTGTTTAAACAGCCATTCCTCTAATGATTTATCAGTCATAGTCAAGCCATCATGATTAATTTCTTTAATACGCTGCCGCAATTTATCGAGCGTTTCATCACTCGCAATACCCTTTATAAACGCTAGCGCGACATCGGTTTGACCGATTTCGGATATTTTATGTAGCTCGAAACGTAAATTACTATTGCGAATTCGCCGACGAATCAAAGCAACATTTTGTGAAATACCTTCTATAAAGCCGTCCCTAGATCCACGAATAACCTTTTCATTGTCAGGCTCCGCAGGGGTACGTCCTGGGTAACTTCGAATTTCAGCAACATAGCCATAACCACTTTTCGTTATAAAGGCAACTTGTCCACTTAATATTGATAATAAAATGGCTTCACGCTTAGTTTCCTCTGAACGGCCTTGGTAATTGAAATAGGCTTCAAAATACTCCTTTTCATCCTCAATATCAATGTCCTCATCAGGCAACAAATTAGAGAGTAATTGTGTTAACACTATTCCATCCACAAGTCCGCTTATATATGCACAAAGAACCGGCAAATCTTTGACAAATACATGCTTAATACTAACGTCAAATGATTCGCCGTCACCAAATTGTTCTTTAAGAAAATTTTCGGCTTCTTCTAAGCTGTTAAAAAGTTTATCTTTTTCTGTCATGCTGTCACCATTTTCTTAGATGTCTTTTTTTACTTCTTCCTCTTCAACTGTGGCACTTGTGGCCATCCAATTTTTTAATTGAGCAAGAATCTTTTTCTCTAATCGCGATACCTGAACTTGAGATATCCCGAGCCTGTTAGCAATTTCAGTTTGGGTACAATCTGAAAAATACCGTAAATAAATAATGGATTGCTCTCTAGGCTCAAGTCTTGTGAGCACCTCTTTTAGTGGTATATAGTCAAATGGCTGCTCAGATTTTTCGTCCTTCATCTGATCCATTAATGTAATAGAATCCCCTTCACTCTCATACAATTGTTCATGTAAGGAAGCAGGATCTCTTAATGCATCGGAAGCTGTTACAATTTCCTCAGAGGTGACACCAAGAGCTTGTGCTAACTCATGAATGGTTGGTGGATGCTCATTTTTTTTAATGAATTCATCAGTTGCATGACGAATTTTAAAATTAAGCTCACGAATAGATCGACTAACCTTCACCATACCATCATCTCTTAAAAAGCGCTGAATTTCTCCGATGATCATTGGTACAGCATATGTCGAAAATTTAACATCATACGTTAGATCGAATTTATCCACAGACTTCATGAGCCCTATGCAGCCAATTTGAAATAAATCCTCGAGCTCCACGCCCCTGCTTGCAAAACGTTGGACGATAGACCACACAAGCCTCGTATTTCCTTCAATCATTCGTTTACGAGCCTCATGATCGCCCTGCTGTGCACGTGCAATTAAATCTCGCATTTCTCCCTGTGACAATAGCTTATCGGACGACTGTTCTAGCGGCTTCAAGATCGCATCCTCACATTACCGGTGTGCGAACTGAGTAAAATTTCTTCGTAAACGTGACAGTTGTACCTTCTTGCCACTTGGACATTACTGTCAACTGATCTGAAAAACTATCCATAATGGTAAAGCCCATACCTGAACGTTCCATCGCACCTTTCGTCGTAAATAACGGCTCCATCGCTTGGCTAACATCCTCAATACCCATACCTTTATCCATAACAGACACTGTTACAATATCATCCTCACGTTTTGCATGAACTGTAACAACACCCTTACCATTCTCTTCATAACCGTGAATAATGGCATTAGAAACTGCCTCTGAGACAACCGTTTTAAATTCGGATAGCTCATCAATTGTTGGATCTAATTGTGCGATAAAACCTGTTACCGCTACACGCGCTAAGGCTTCATTTTCACTAATTGCTAAAAAAGTTAATGTCATTTCGTTATCCATTTACAATCCCCCTAACTCGATCAATCGCTTCCTCTTCAGTTGCATTCATCATCCACGGCCCTAAACCTGAAAATTGAAACACTTTCCGCATTGTCGGCGATGGATTCAATAAAATTGTTCGTCCTGCGACTGCCTCTAACTCACGCATTCGACCAAGTACTAAACCTACACCTGAACTATCCATAAAGGAAAGCCCCTCTAAGTTCCAAATAATGGTCGTTACAGCCCCTTGAAAAATTGCTGTAGAAATTTTAGCTCGAATTTGCTCTACTGCATGATGATCGAGCTCCCCAAATAAACGTACAACTACTGTCTCTCTTGTTACCATCTCTAATTGAAAATGCATGAACATCGCCTCCTCCTCGTGCAATTCCACATTCAATGTGGTGATTCCTTGCGGCTGACAGAACTAGTGCAAAGTCTTCCGAAATAGTGTCAAATCGACATACTTATAGCTTTTTTGGTTAAATGCAGTATGGGATAAATCAACATTTTTTAAACGTGAGGCACTCTTTTTACAAAAATTATTAATTTATAATAACGTGAGGTTGATTTCCGTTCCGACTAAGCGCTTTCCTGGGGGCATCCGATGAGCCGTTTGGGCCAACAGATGTTTTTTGCGCGAAAGCGAAGCGGCAGCAACAGATGTTTTTTGCGCGAAAGCGAAGCGGCAGCAACGTGTTTTGACTGTGCGAAAGCGTTGTGCAACGTAGCGGCAGCAACAGCACGATGTTTTTTGCTATCCGTCGCTTTGTCGATTCTATCCACGACTTTGGCTGCTCTATCCATCGCTCTGATTTCTATCCTTCGCTTGGCCGGTTCTATCCACGATTTTGACACTTCTATCCACGACTTTGACGGTTCTATCCACGACTTTGACGGTTCTATCCACGACTTTAGCTGTTCTATCCATCATTCTGTCGGTTCTATCCACGACTTTAGCTGTTCTATCCATCATTCTGTCGGTTCTATCCACGACTTTGGCTGCTCTATCCGTCGCTCTGATTTCTATCCTTCGCTTGGCCGGTTCTATCCACGATTTTGATCCTTCTATCCACGACTTTGACGGCTCTATCCACGATTTTGACACTTCTATCCACGACTTTGACGGTTCTATCCACGATTCTGACTATTCTTTCCGTCGCACTGACTTCTTTCCGTCGCTTCGAACCTTCCTTCCGTCGCTCTGACTATTCTTTCCGTCACTCCGACTATTCTATCCGTCGCTCAGACTATTCCTTCCGTCGCCCTGACTTCTTTCCGTCGCTCAGACTATTCCTTCCGTCACTCAGACTATTCTTTCCGTCGCCCTGACTTCTTTCCGTCACTTCGACTCTTCTTTCCGTCGCTCTGACTTTTTCCCTTCGCTTCGATCCTTTCTTCCCTCGCTCAGGCTCTTCCTTCCGCCACCCTGGCTCTTCTTTCCGTCACTTGGAATCTTCTATCCGTCGCTCAGACTATTCCTTCCGTCGCCCTGACTTCTTTCCGTCACTTCGACTCTTCTTTCCGTCGCTCTGACTTTTTTCCTTCGCTTCGATCCTTTCTTCTCTCGCTCAGGCTCTTCCTTCCGCCACCCTGGTCTTCTTTCCGTCACTTGGAATCTTCTATCCGTCGCTCTAGCTTCTTTCCGTCACTTCGGCCCTTCTTTCCGTCGCTCTGACTATTCCTTCCGTCTCTTCGGCTCTTTTTTCCGTCGCCCTGACTTCTTTCCGTCACTTCAGCTCTTCTTTCCGTCACTCTGGCTGCTCTATCCGTCACTCTGGCTGCTCTATCCGTCGCTCCGGCTCTTCTTTCCGTCACTCCGACTATTCTTTCCGTCGCTTCGACCCTTACTTCCGTCGCTCAGGCTCTTCCTTCCGCCACCCTGCCTCTTCTTTCCGTCGCTCCAGCTCTTCTTTCCGTCGCTCCAGCTCTTCTTTCCGTCGCTTTGTCGGTTCTATCCACGATTCTGACTATTCGTCCGTCACTCCGACTCTTCCTTCCGTCGCTCAGACTATTCCTTCCGTCTCTTCGGCTCTTCTTTCCGTCGCACTGACTTCTTTCCGTCGCTTCGAACCTTCCTTCCGTCGCTCAGACTATTCCTTCCGTCACTCCGCCTCATCCATCCGCCGCCTTAGCTCCTTTTCGCCACTTCAGTCCGCCACAAAGACTCTCCGCCTTTCCACAGAACAAAAAAAAAGCGAGAACCCCCTTTATCAAAGAGAGTTCTCGCTTCGTTTTATTTATGCAATTGTATAAGCCTTCAGTACTTTTTCGATTGTTTCCTCATCGATTTGACTATTCGAATATAAATAAGCAATCGTTTCGCCAGCACGAACATGGTCGCCTTTTTTGGCAATCAATTGAATACCAGCATCATAATCAAGTTCAGATTCCTTAGTTAATCGACCTGCGCCAAGACCAACACTAGCTTCCCCGATTAATAAAGCATTAATCGTCCCTACAGTGCCTTCAGTAGTTGCTTTGATAGCTACTTTATTTGCTGTGTCTTTTTGCACGATATCTGCTAAATCGCCACCCTGAGCTACGATAAATTCTTCAAATTTTGAAGCTGCTGAACCATCCTCTAACACTCGTTTAACAGCAGCTGTTGCTTCAGTCTCATTTACACCTGCTGCAACTTGGTACATAAGCGAAGAAATAATAATACATTCCTCAAGCAGATCCTCATGCGTTTCGTCCATACGGCCACTTAATAAAGCAAATGCTTCTACTACTTCAAGCTTATTGCCAATCATTTTACCTAGTGGATTATCCATATCACTAATATGCGCAACTACTTTACGCCCTAGCTTTTCACCGATTGCAGTCATCGTATCAGCTAAAACCTGCGCTTCTTCTTCTGTTTTCATAAATGCGCCTGAGCCACATTTAACATCAAGTACAATGCCGTCTGCACCACTTGCGATTTTCTTACTCATGATAGACGCGGCAATAAGTGGAATGGAATCGACAGTACCCGTCACATCTCGTAATGCATATAATTTTTTGTCTGCTGGTACAAGATTACCTGTTTGACCAGCCACTGCAATTTTATGTTTATTGACATTGTCGATAAATTCTTGTGATGAAAGCTCTGTTTTAACGCCACGAATCGATTCTAATTTATCGATTGTACCACCTGTAATGCCTAGACCCTTACCACTAAATTTCGCCACTGGAATATCTAGTGCAGCAATAATTGGCGTAACAATTAGTGTAACTTTATCGCCTACACCGCCTGTCGAGTGTTTATCAATTTTAAAACCTTCGATAGAAGATAAATCAATAACATCTCCAGATTCTATCATTGCTTTTGTTAAATAAAATGTTTCATCATATGTCATACCCAATAAACGGATTGCCATTAGTAAGGAGCTTGCTTGATAATCAGGAATTGCACCAGTAGTGTAACCCTCTACAAAATATTGAATTTCAGCTTGTGATAGCTCCTTGCCTTGCTTTTTCTTTTCAAATAGTTGCGCCATATTCATATCGAAAATCCCCCTTACTTCAGATTTGTTAAGAAGCTTTTACCAAACTCTGGTGCTCCTACTTTGAAGTTTTCAGCAACTGTTGCTGCAATATCTGCAAAAGTTTCACGAAGTGCTAGCTCGCTACCACCATTAAAGCGTGGTGAATAGACAATTAACGGTACATATTCACGTGTATGGTCTGTCCCAGGGAATGTTGGATCATTACCGTGGTCAGCCGTAATGATTAGTAAATCATCTTCTGTCATTGCCTCAGTAATTTCTGGTAAACGTGTATCAAATTCTTGTAGTGCGTTACCATAACCTAGTGGGTCACGACGATGTCCAAAATTCGCATCAAAATCCACTAAGTTTAAGAAGCTTATACCATGGAAATCACGACGTACTACTTCTGCAAACTTATCCATACCATCCGTATTATTTTTCGTACGTACTGCATCAGTGACACCTTCACCGTTGAAAATATCAGAGATTTTTCCGATTGCTATAACATCTAAGCCTGCATCCTTTAAGACATTCATCGTTGTGCGACCAAATGGCTTTAACGCATAGTCATGACGATTAGACGTACGTTCGAAGTTTCCTGGTGTACCGACAAATGGACGAGCAATAACACGGCCAACTAAATATTCTGGTTGTAATGTTAACTCACGAGCAATTTCACAAATTTTATATAATTCCTCTAGTGGAATAATTTCTTCATGTGCAGCAATTTGCAAAACAGGGTCAGCAGATGTATAGACAATAATCGCTCCTGTCTCCATATGCTCCTTGCCGAAGTCCTCGATTACTTGAGTTCCGCTTGCTGGTTCATTGCAAAGAACTTTGCGGCCTGTACGTTCTTCCAGCTCTGCAATTAGTTCCGCAGGGAATCCTTCTGGATACACTTTAAACGGTTTATCAATATTCAAACCCATGATTTCCCAGTGCCCTGTCATTGTATCTTTACCAACAGATGCTTCTTGCATTTTTCCAAAATATGCTTTTGGTTTGTCGGTAGCTTGCATACCTTGTAACGGTTCAATGTTTGCTAAGCCGAAAGACTCCATATGTGGCATTGTAAGCCCATTCATTTTTTCAGCGATGTGTCCAAGAGTATGTGAACCTACATCTCCAAAATTCGCTGCGTCTGGAGCTTCACCAATTCCAACTGAGTCCAATACTACTACATGGATTTTATTAAATGGTTTATTCATAATTTTGCCTCCTAATCTCATGTCTCTATTTTACCAAAAAACAACGAAAAATAAAGGTCAGACCTCCGACCGATAAATTTTTCTCTTAAGCACGTGGATGAAATTGCTTATAAACCTCTGATAGTCGGGATTTACTAATATGAGTATAAATTTGTGTTGTGGAAATATCGGCATGTCCAAGCATCTCTTGCACTGCTCGTAAATCCGCACCATTCTCCACTAAATGTGTTGCAAAGGAATGACGTAATGTATGTGGCGTTAATTCATGTTGGATGCCTGCTTTTAAAGCGTGCTCCTTCATTAATTTCCAACAACCTTGCCTTGTTAAACGTTTTCCTCTTTGATTGATAAAAAAAGCTTCTGTTTTTGGAGATTTCCCTTGTAATTGACTTCGTGCGCCATCTAAATAAGTACTTAATGCAGAAAGGGCGCTTTTTCCAAGGGGAATGATACGTTCCTTGCCACCCTTACCAAAAACGCGTACGAAGCCCATTGTTAAGTGAATATCTGCTAAATCCAATGCAATCAGCTCACTAATGCGCATCCCTGACCCATATAATAGCTCTAACATTGCCACATCGCGAATGCCTTGTGGTTTGCTGCGATTTGGTGTCGCTAATAAAGCTTCTATTTCTTCAATAGAAAGGACATTTGGTAGCTTTTGCTCAATGCTCGGCATTTCTAAATGGACAGTTGGATCTGTTTCTGCTCGCTTTTCTCGGAGTAAAAATTGGTGGAAACTGCGAATGGAGGAAATATGGCGGGCAACAGTACGACTTGTCTTTCCTTGCATACGCAACTGCTCTAAATGACGCAAAATGGTCGTCCTTTCCACTTTACGAAAATCAGACATTCCCTCTACTTCCCGCAAAAAATTCACGTAATTTTCTAAGTCTCGGCGATAGGATGCTAATGTATTATCAGATAATTGCCGTTCTACTTGGATAAAGTGGATATAATCCTCTATTGCATATTGAAATTCATTCATCACAGCGCCCCCTTAACAATCTATTATCTTTCATATTAACATGTTCAATAAACCAAATGCTTTCTCTACAAAAAAAAACCTCCCTTCACTTTCAACATAAGGGAGGCAGTTTATTTATTTTTTCAATTGATACTGTCGCAAAAAACCACCAGCGGCAAAACTTGCAAATGAGACGATAAAAACAAGTAACACTGTTGCAATCATTTCAAACGCAAATGAAAACTGAACTATTTTACCGGTAGCTTCAAAATCGAGCTGAATATTCACAAAATAAATAAGCATCAACTGTAGCGCTGTAAATATACCGGCAAAAGTCAAACATTCTTTCCAATTCATACGATGGACAATATATAATATATAGCCTGCTGCACCAATCAATAAGATCGTGATTAGTACTAATATAAATGAAGGCACTACCGAAAATTTACCTTCTTCAAATAAACTATTTAAAAAGTAAGAATTATATACACCAGATTTATCGTTCCCAAAAAGGCTGTAGGATACGCTCTCTGACAAACCATCACTTAATACATTCAGATGTAGCTTTGAAAAAAATGTACATATCCAATTCCAAGTACCCATATAAATACTACTTAAAATCGAAACAGTTCCAACTAATCCCTCTGGCAATTCTGATTCTAAACCCTTTTTATCCAAGCTAAAATAAATGTTTAAGAAATTAATAAGTAACCCAATACATGTAATTGCTACAGAAAACATAGCATATTGGACATATTTTACTTGATAGCTCAACTTTTCAAAAATAGATTTATTAAAATAAGTTAAAATTGCAGTAAACCCAAATATGACAATTGATAAGATAGTCGTAGATCTTGCTGATTATCAGATACATCTTACATCTGATATTGAAGATGCAATTGTATTTATTAACGGAAAAAGTACAGGAAAGAAAGCACAAGATGTTAAACTTTTTGCTGCAAAGCTAGATGATTCTGTTAAAGTATATGCTGCTAAAAAAGGACAAGATGGACAAGAAGAAAAATCCGAAATTATTACACTGAATAATACGGAAAATCACCTTCAATTTACCTCAGTACAGGCTAAACAAAAAGTTGAAGAAGAAAAAAAGCAAATCAAATAGCAACGCAAACATTCTTATCTGAATATGAAGACTTGGCTCGTTCACTCTTCTATGATTTCCGTAATAACTACAAGTACGCTTTAGAAAATGCTGATTTTAGTTATGTTCAGGATTATTTTTTAGAAGGTACACAAATACGTAAAGATTACAGTAAATTCGTAACCGACCATAACACATTCGGTTACTATTCCTATGATTTCAAATCTAATATGATTGACAAGATATATGCTACTGATCCATCCACAATCATTCTTGATTCAACAGAAATTTTCGATTTCTATCAAACTGAAGATGGTACTTGGTCATACCAGCGCGAAAAACGTTACACAATGAAATTATCAAATGATACGTTACGTATTACAGATATCCAAGACCGTTCAAAAGTTATTAAAAATAAAATTTCGGATTAAATAAAACAACAAAATTTTGCTAATAAAAAAAGATGTCTCAAAAAGTCATAATACTTTTTGGGACATCTTTTTTACTTTTCTTCTGATACCTCGTCGTTTTTATCATGACAGCGCCAGCAAATGCCGTGGAAAGTTAGTCGGTGATCCTTTATGATAAAGTTCCAACGTTTTTCAACAACGGCTTCCACATCTTCAAGTAAATCTTCCTGAATTTCATCAACCGCACCACATTCGATACAAACTAGATGATGGTGGAAATGCGCAGCTCCCTCTTGGCGTAGATCATAGCGCGAAACGCCATCGCCAAAGTTGATTTTGTCGACAATTTTGAGCTCAGTTAGTAATTCTAACGTTCTATAGACAGTCGCTAGACCAATTTCCGGTGCCTTTTCTTTTACTAAAAGGTAAACATCTTCTGCACTTAGGTGGTCTTCCTCGTGCTCAAGCAGTACAGCAACTGTTGCTTCTCGCTGCGGCGTCAGCTTATAACTAGCACTATGCAACTGTTTTTTTATACGATCAATTCGGCTCTCCATGTGACGCCCCCCTAAACTCTTTCCATTATACCAAAGGAGTAAATCCTATTACAAGATAGTGAGTATATTTCGAATATGCTTTTGTATGTTTTTACCTGATAATCAATTATGCCTCGGCATAATTGCCGCTGATGCTTCGCTTTCGCGCAGTAAACATTTGTAGCTGACGCTTCGCTTTCGCTACAGAAAAAAATTGTAACTGCCGTTTCACTTACGTTACACAAAACAATTGTAGCTGTCGCTTTGCTTTCGCTACAGAAAAAATTGCTGAAAGAAGTTAAATTTTCATAGCTCATCACCATAACATGTGGTTGATTTCCATTCTAACTGGGCGCTTTCCTGGGGGCGTCCAGTCTTCACTCCAATCAACTTTATAAAAGGTATACGTTTTAACAAAATGCCATCCACAACCTTTGGTGATGAGCCATTTTCATGTTGTACTTATCAATTTAATACATAAGAAATAACAACAAACTCAGCCACTATTATGATGAAAAATACGATAAAATTCAACAAAATTGTCCGACCATGTATCATTTTCCCGATTTTTCTCTTTGACCAAGCTGGCACAAGTAAATTGCATAGGTTTAGCAACAATATACAATAGATAAGCTGAAATGGAAACCACCAAATCGTATAAACCCAGAAAGCTTCAAGCTTCTGTAATAAAAAAACGGAGCTAAAGCCAAAAAAGGTAGCACGTATCGCCACTGTTACACGTACTAGAACCTTCAGGACACTATGTGTTGCAAGCAATAATACAAGCGCTATTGAAACAGCAACAGGTAGCACTAAACGAAATAGAGAATGCCTGTCCCCATTTGTTAATCGAGGCTCTATAAATGAAATAAAAGGCTCTGCATTCGGCCCACCAATAATATGAAATAAGATAACGCCACAAACGAAACTCACAGCAATGATGGATGCGTGATAAAATATAGACACCGTACGAGACATAAACATGCTCCTTTTCTATCAAGGTTTGTACAGCTTATGCTCGTCCGCTTCTATTATGCTAAAGATATTTTCTTATTGTGCCGCAAGCCAAAGTACTGCAAATGCTGTCTTGGCGTCAAATATACGCTCATCTGCAACCATTTGCCCCGCTTCTTCCAACGAAACTTCTAATAATTCGACAAATTCATCCTCATCTAGATCTGCTTTGTTTTCAATTTTATATAAATCCTTTGCCACAAATAGATGGATGATCTCATCTGCGAAGCCTGGGGATGTTGCAAACGCTTGTAAATAAGTTAAGCATTGTGCACCGTAACCTGTTTCTTCCTCTAATTCGCGGCGCGCGGTCTCAATCGGCTCCTCACCAGGTTCTAGCTTGCCAGCTGGTATTTCAATAATTGATCGTTCTAAAGCTTTGCGATATTGCTCCACTAATACTAACTTTCCTTCATCGGTAACAGCAATAACTGCAACTGCACCAGGATGCTTTATAATCTCCCTTTTTGCAACATTACCATTCGGTAAAGTGACATCATCAACCTGTAGTTTCACAATTTTCCCGTCATAAATGGGTGTAGTCTTTGTCGTTTTTTCCTCAAACTTTTTCATTGACTATAACCTCGCTTGTTCTTCAGATATGTTCATTGTACCATTACAAGTAGAGAAATCGAAGGAGGGCATTGGCATGAAAAAAAGACAGCTTGGCTCAAGTGAATTGTTTATTTCAGAAATTAGTTTAGGGGGCATGTCTCTTTCGACAGATAAGAAAAAGGCTGCTGAAATCGTCGCTATGGCACTAGATGCTGGCATTAATTACATCGACACAGCCGATTTATATGATTTTGGGGCAAATGAAGAAATTATTGGCGCTATTTTAGGGAAACGTCGTCAGGATGTTATAGTCGCTACGAAAGTTGGGAATCGATGGACAGAAGGTGTAGAAGGTTGGCATTGGGATGCATCTCCGTCTTATATAAAGGAAGCTCTCCACGCTAGCTTAAAACGACTAGGAACTGACTATATTGATGTTTATCAATTACATGGTGGGACGATTGAGGACGATTGGGATGGCATTATCAACACTTTTGAAGAGTTGAAAAAGGATGGATTGATTCGAGAATATGGCATTTCCTCTATTCGACCAAATGTACTAAAGCGTTTTTTACCAACAAGCTCCGCTAAAAGTGTCATGATGCAATACAGTGCTTTAGACCGTCGACCAGAAGAATGGTTCGACTTTATCGCAAGTGAAGGGGCTTCTGTTGTAACACGCGGGACTGTTGCAAAAGGTTTACTAACAAATAGCTGGAAAGAACGTTTACAGCGTGTCAACGGCTTTAACACATATACAGCGGACGAATTAACAGCAGTATTAACAGGCTTATCTTCACATTATGACGATTTACATGCACTAGCAATCGCCTTTAATCTAAAGGAACCAACTATAGCCTCAACAGTGATTGGTGCAAGCTCACAGGAACAGTTGGCACAAACACTCGTTGCCTATGAAAAAATTGATTCAATAACAGATTTTAAAGCAATAAAAGAGCTAACAAAAGCCGACCAATATATGGAGCACCGATGAAAAAATGGCTTATCTTAATAGCATTTTTAGTAGTACTTGCAATCTCCTCTAGTATGACCTATGAACAACAGTCTATTATTCCTGAGTTGGAGCAAGTATTAGCAAATAAACCGTTTGAAAAGCAATTATCTGTGTTAAAAATTCCTTATTGGGACACAGTTGTTTCTGTGGAAGAACGTGGTTACTTTAAGTTCGTAGAATTTTTAATTCGAAAATTAACACATTTTGTTGGATTCGGCTGTATCGCACTTGGTATTTTCTTTGCATGGGGAAAACGTCGATTCGCCGCAGGTGTCGCTATTGCTGGTACAGCTCTTATAGCAACGCTTGATGAAATCCGTCAAAGCTTTATACCAGAACGCATGATGAGCGGACAGGATGTTATTTTGGATACAGCTGGAGCGATTGTTTTTGTTGGGATTGTCGTGTTGGTGAGGAAAACTTTTAAAAGACAAAGGGCGTTTTAAAAAATTATTAAAAAGAGTTAAAGTAATATACTTAATAGATCGATTGGTATATACAATGTGCAACATTATTATTTATAGCTGAACTAATTTTGATATTAGTTCAGCTTTTATTTGTGTTTAAAGAAGTCTAAAATATTTAATAAAAATGTAGTAATTTTTCTATCGATTATTCAACTAAGGGGCAAGTTAATTGAATAGAGGCATAGATTTTTATGGTAAAATAATGGTGAATAATAGGGGTGTTCAAATGAAAAAAGGCACTTTAAACAAAAATACAGTTATCGCATTTGCAGTGATCGTAATTTTTATGACTGTTATATGGTTATTTTCTGAAAAGTCTATTTCCTATTCAGAACCTCAAGAAGCTATATTTGCCGTTGAAAAAGATTTAGAGTTAATTCCAGCCTATAAAATAAACAGTAATGCTCTTTTCTTTTTCATAAAAAATAAGAATAATCTAGGAGCTACGTATGTACGAAAAGGACTTTGTGGATGGAAAGCAGACTTCCTTACTTGGGGCCCTATGGATAATAAAAGAAATTATGAGAAATTAAACGGTTATCAAGGATATGGTGAAAATCTACTATTTGGAGTAATTAAAGATGGCGATGACCGACTTCTTCAACTTGATGATAAAAATGCTACAATACTAAATTTAGAAATGTTACCTGCTGAAGTCTTAGAAGAATATCAATTAAAAGGATTGTATATTTGGTACTTTGAAAGTGACACTGCTCTAGAAGAAGGAACAATCAAACTAATTAATAAATCCACAGAAGAAGTGCTAGATGAAATTGATTTATAAATAACTTATAGATGTTATTTCGTTCTAAGTTAAAAGGAAGAAAAAATAAATACAGGGGGCGTTAATTGTAACTAACAGGGGCTTGAGTTGCATAGGCAGCTCTTTTTTCTTTATTGAACTATCGACGCAGGTTAGTTCAATAAGTGGCAAAAGGATACTGGGTTATACTATAGAACAAATAAGGAAGTAAAATAATTTTTTGGAGGTAATGGATGATTAAAGATTCGTGGTTTACTGTGCAACAGATTGATTGGAATACTTACGCAATTAGTGAATATGGACATTGGGAGAAGGTACATTCATTTTTATTATTGGGTAATCAAAAAGCGGTACTAATTGATACTGGTCTTGGAATTGATAATATTAAGAGAATTACTGATCAATTGACTACCTTTCCGATTGAGGTCATTACAACTCATGTCCACACTGATCATATTGGAAGTCATGGAGAATTTGAAAAAATCTATGTTCATGAGGGAGATAAAGATTGGTTAGTGAATGGAATAAAAGGCTTGTCAATAGGGCAAATTAGAAAAGATATTAGTAGAGATATAACATTACCTACTCCAAATACATTTAATCCAGACACATATCAACCATTTCAAGGGGAACCTACAGATTTGTTAGTTGATGGTGATGTAATTGAGTTAGGTAATAGAAAATTAGTCATCTATCATACTCCGGGACATTCTCCTGGTCATATTTGTGTTTTTGATGAAACAAACGGTTATTTGTTTACAGGGGATTTACTATATGATGAAACCCCTATATATGCTTTTTATCCTTCAACAAACCCTGTTGATTTAGTCAATTCATTGAAAAAAATTTCAGAGATACCAAACGTTTCAATGGTTTACGGTTCACATAATACTTTAGGGCTTGAACCAAAAATTTTAAAAGAAGTAAAAATTGCAGTTAAGTTTTTGAATGAAAATAAACTTACTAAATTCGGTACTGGAATCCATAAATTTAATGGTTTTAGCGTACAGTTTTAACGGTTCTTATTGAACGAAAGATGCAGGCCAGTTTAAGTAGCCGGCATGTGTAGCATCGTATCGGATTAACCGACGCAAAAAGATGGGAATTCCCTTATTATTAAGAAATTTTAATATAAAAATCGAAGGGGACTTGAATTATGTTTAGATTACTTTTGGAATTAATACGAATAACTGGAATTTTATTAATTCTAGGTGCTATGATGGGGACTTTGGTGAAATTAATCTATGCGAGTTTAGGAATAAATGTAGATCATACCAATGGTGGTTGGTTAGTTGGTATTTCAATTCTTATTTTAATTTTCGTGTTATACAGAAATAAATTTCAATTTTCCGGATTTTATAAAGGACCAGGAAAAGTAAAGCTTCCAAAAAGAGTTAGTAATTCTCTAATTTTATGTTCTATTCTAATGTTATTCATAGCTCCACTGTTCAACTAACGCACCCAGTTAGTTGAAGAAGAGAAGTTATGAATTCATCAATTTGTTAAATTTTTTGTCGTAAAGACTTCGCTTTATAAAATCTGAACGCCAATAATCATATAGATCTTTTCGACTTGCTTTTAGAAAAGTTTTTAATACTTTTTTTAAATCAGAGTTATAAGGAAATGCGATGTCTTTACCTAAGCTGTAGCCTTTATTAAAGAAAAACGCTGCAGATTCATAATCTTTAATTTCTTGATATAAAATGCCTATGAATATAAATCCACTAGCTAATTCTTCTACTTCGAAATCTTCGTCATTTAATTTACTATAAAAAAACTCTATCGCTCTTAATTTTTTCTTCCTCGAAAACAAACCATATAATGAAATAACTTGCGCTACCACTTCATTATATTTTTTTGAAGGGTCTTTTATATTATAATTGTATTTCATTTTATCACCTATCTCCTTAAAACCTTTTTACACCAATCTGCCCTATCTCCCCATACCTATCCTCGCTCGTCATCTCATAATTTAAAAAGTTATCGTATCAACATTTCAGGTGTTTTCCTATCTCATATACTACTCTTCATTAAAACTTGATGATACCTTAATAAGGATTCTTAAAATGCACCCAAAGCGTCGTTTGGGTTACCTTTCATAAAAGAATGTTATTCAATAATATGGCCCGATCGTTGAACACAAGTTAAACAACACTGTTGAACTAACCTGCCTTGTTCATTCAATAAAGAAAAAAAGAACTGCACATACAATTCAAGATTCTTCTAGTAAAGCACCCGAGAATGTAAGTGTAATTCTTCACAAATTAAGTCTTAAAAGCGCTATTCAACAATTTTACTTTTTTATGGTCGCAACTAGGAAAAGGTCAGATAATTTTTCTACCACAGTTAGTCTATTTTCAATTATCATCTCATTCTCTTCACCATATTCATGATTTAATATATAGACAGGAGGGTTATTACCTTCGTGTATATTTATTGCGTAAGGATTTCCAATACCTATTTCTAATCCGATACAAATATAACCGTTTTTATGTACTGCACATCCAGGAACAGCTAATAAACATTCTTGAATAATACACTTTGGATTCAAGAATTCTATTCGTAATTCAGCTTCTTCATCTAGAGGAACCACCAATTTACTATCACACACTTCTACCGTAGTCATTAATTCTATCAACCATTCAGGAAGTTGAATATCTAGTTTTTCATTTAGGTCATTTATTTCTCCAACTGTCGCTATCCTAGTGGATGCTCCAGACCTTTGAATCATTTCTTTAGCATTTGTAATTACTTCGTTAACCAACGTGACTCCTCCATACAATTAGAAATATTTTTCTTTTAAATTTCTTTTTACCTTATCCTTTTACTAAAAAATCCGTCAAATACAGCCTTACTTTCAGCTATTACACCTCGTTAGAAAAAATTTCTTTCTATTATCCTCTATTGAAAAAATAATTTTAATTTAAAATATCCATTTAAAAAATGTATAAACTCCAACTAATGCAAAAATAAATATTAAAATTATTATTGAAAGACAACCCAAAATAATCAATTTATCTTCTTTAAATTCTATTGGAACATCTGGTTCTTCTACTAATTCTTTTACTTTATATAAAAGTGCTGGGTCTAATTCCATTCCTTTTAAAAGTTCAATATCGCCTTTATACTTTAAAGCTCTTGCTATATTATTAATGTCATTTCCCATAGATTTTTCAAATTCAATACACGCATGTACCATTAATGGAGTCTTATTCTCTTCTAAATACCAGTATCGACCAGCCATTGCAGGATATTTTAACTCGAAATAAATGTCTCCCAACTTTTTACGGAGTTCTAATTCATTTGGAAAGGTTGATATTAACCCGTGTAATCTATCCCTTGCCTTCCCCAAATCATCATTTTTAATATCCTCTTCTATGCCTTTTAAAGTCTTTGAAATTTTCTTTTCAATAAAAAACACCCTCTTAATTCTTTACTCATATTATTTTTCAATAGTATACTGCTTGGTTAGTAAAAAAACGTCTCCACTTGTTGAAGAAACGCTCTCGCTCTAATTTCTTTCCATGGAATACTTGACCTATCAAATCTTAACAATGTATGGCCTTGTTTTATATATGTAATTTTTTCCTCATTCAACTAAACTGCCCAGTTACTTGAATAACTGATAGAAAAATTTACATATACTATATTTTTATTAAATATTTTCAGACTATGTCTTTAAACACAAATAAAAGCTGAACTATAACAAATTAGTTCAGCTTAAAAATATCGTATTATAATGTTGCACATTGTATATAGGATACTAATCTATTAAGTGTATTACTTTGACTCTTTTTAAAAAAATTTAAAGTGTTCCCTTTGTTTTTTATAATCTTATTCGAATCTCCAAAAATATAGTTCTTCAGATTCTGAATATAAAATTGCCCCTGCTTTTTGTAATACTTTATGTGAGGCAATATTATTTTTATCCGTATCGGCAATTACATACTTAACGTTAGATTGACGTAGTAACCAATCTTTCATCTTCCTAACAGCTTCCGTCATGTATCCCTTTCCCTGATATAGTGGAAATGTATAGTACCCGATTACGACATCGCCCTGCTCATTCGGTAGTCCTTTTAGCATAATGCCACCAACAATACTATTTGTTTCTTTCGATACGATTAACCAATTTGTATGCCAAAAATAATTTTTTTCATCATCTAATACCTTTGCTAGTCTAAACTTCAAAGCTTGTCTTAGTTCCTCATCAAGATAAACTTCTTTACTATTTACTGACAACTCTATTTCCAATGTTTTCTCTTCATGAATTAGTAAGTCTAAATACTTTGCATTTAATGGGATTAATCTTAATTTTTTAGTGCTTAATTCAATCATTTTTTCTCTCCTATCATAGATTGTAACTAAACTATTATTAAGAGATATATGTATTGGCAGCGTCTCCCGTTTTTTATTTTTAAATAAAGGATAGCACTCTTCTACCCTTGTATTTAAAGGTGATTAATTCTATCACTCGAGGAATATAATGTAAATAAATTCTTCTTCACTACTATTGTTCCGATAAAAACAAAAATCATTCCGATAAATCTCGAAATCTTTCCGATAAAACATAAAAAACAGTGAATCCACATTTGGATTCACTGTTTCTCTTTAAAATTTTGAGCCTTTATCGCCGTATTCGTTTAGTAGTTCCTCAAACGATTTGTTTTTTTCACGTTGTTTGCGCTCAAAGGCTAGTTTTGCTTGGCGCTCTTCTTCTGCGGCCTGCTCTTTCGCTGTTAAATCTTGCTTGGCCGCTTTTAATTTGGCAAGCACGTCACCGCCTAGCTGATCGGCTAATGTAACTGCCTCCTGCTTTGGTAGACTAGCTGTTACGCTACTATCCACGCGTTGCTGTTGTTTTCGTTTCTTTCCCATTGCAATTCACCTTCTTATTCACTTCAAGGGCGCTTGACTACAGTTGCTACACCTTGTCCACCACCGATACATAGTGTTGCGAGACCTGTCTTTGCATCACGCTTTTCCATCTCATGTAAAAGTGTTACTAAAATACGTGCTCCACTTGCACCAATCGGGTGGCCAAGGGCAATTGCGCCCCCGTTCACATTTAGTTTATCATGATTAAAGCCTAGTTCGCGATCTACAGCGATTGATTGAGCTGCAAAAGCTTCATTTGCTTCAATTAAATCTATATTATCTAACGTTACATCAGCTTTTGCCAATGCTTTCTTTACGGCCGTTACAGGGCCAGTTCCCATTATAGCTGGGTCAACACCCGCGCTTGCATTCGCTGTAATTAGTGCGAGAGGTCGAATGCCTAACTCGTCCGCTTTTTCTTTCGACATGACAACGACAGCCGCTGCACCATCGTTAATGCCTGATGCATTTGCTGCTGTTACAGAGCCATCCTTTTTAAAGGCAGGTCGTAGTTTTGATAGCGACTCAGCTGTAACGCCTTGACGTGGGAATTCATCTTTATCAAAAATAATAGGATCGCCCTTACGTTGAGGAATTTCCACCGCAACGATTTCCTCGTTAAACTTCCCTGCTGCCATTGCCGCTTCTGCACGCTGTTGTGAACGTGCTGCAAAAGCATCTTGTTCCTCTCGGGAAATCTCATAGGCATCACATAAATTTTCAGCTGTAACGCCCATATGATAGTCATTGAATGCACACCATAATCCGTCATGAATCATCGTATCGACTACTTTTTGATCTCCCATGCGGAAGCCTTCTCGTGCATTTCTTAATACATACGGTGCTTGGCTCATATTTTCAAAGCCACCTGCAACGACAATATCCACATCACCTGCTAAAATGGCTTGTGTCGCTAAGTGAACCGATTTTAGTCCTGATCCACAAACTTTATTAATCGTTAATGCAGATACTTCATGTGGCAAGCCTGCTGCAATCGCTGCTTGACGAGCTGGATTTTGTCCAAGTCCAGCTGATAAAACATTCCCCATAATAACCTCGTCAACTTGTTCACCTGCTACACCAGCACGTGCTAATGCTTCTTTAATAACAATACTCCCTAATTTTGTCGCTGGTACGTCCTTTAATGTTCCTTGGAATGAACCAATAGCTGTACGTACAGCACTTACTATTACTACTTCTTTCGTCATAAACATTCTCCCCTTTTCCCCGTTCAAAAATGAACACTGCATGCATATGCTACTAGCAGATATATCTATTTTAACAAATATTTTGACGATTTTCGATAATAGAAATAATCGCAGTTTTGCTAAAGATAATGTAAAATGTTGACGTGTTTTAAACAATCTCAGTTGGGAACATTACAATTAAGAAAAGTGCATACATACAAAAGATGTCGCTTGTATGCCAAGACAACAAAAGAAACAGGACGTGGAGGTGCTAATAATGAAAAAGAAAATGCTTTTATTTTCAGGTATAACAACGACGATTGCCGCAGCAGCAACTGGTCTATTCGGCTTCGCGCTCTCCAATAAATTAATGTACATTAAGCAAAAGGATCCTGAATTTGTTCGTGAACGTGAAACCACTGCTAAACGTTTTGATGAAGCTTGGTACAATAAAAATTTAAAATGTGAATTAAATATTGACTCGCCAAATGGCTATACGATTCGCGGCATTATGTTTCAGCCATTGGAAACAAATAATACCATCATTATTTGCCATGGCGTAACAGAAAATAAAATCAACTCCGTCAAATATGCTCGACTTTTTGAACGACTTGGCTACAATTCCGTTATTTTTGACCATCGTAGACATGGGGAGACAGGTGGAAAAACGACTAGCTACGGCTATTATGAAAAAAATGACCTTGACGCAGTAGTCAAAACGATAAAGGCAATGATTGGAGAAGACGCCATTCTTGGTATTCACGGTGAATCGATGGGTGCCGCAACAATGCTACTATATGCAGGAACTGTAGAGGATGGTGCAGATTTCTATATTTCTGATTGCGCGTTTTCTGATTTTTCAATGCTGCTGAAACAAATTGCGAAGACGGAATTTAAATACGGCTCGATTATTCCAATTCGTTTTGCAGATTTTTTTGTCCGCTTACGAGACGGTTATTCGTTTAAAAGCGTGACACCTTCTGAGGCTGTGACAAATATCGAAAAGCCTGTGCTTTTTATCCATAGTATACCTGACACATTTATCCCAGCTTCCATGTCACTGGATTTATACAATAAAAAAAGTGGTCCTAAGAAACTGAAGCTTTTTGATAAAGGTGCTCATGCACAGTCCTTTAATGAAAATATGGCTGAATATGAGGATTTAATCCATGACTTTTTAGAAAACTTCATCTATCAAAAAATTAATCGTGATTCTTCTTCATCTAATGTCATTCCATTTCATTTTTAGGACAAATGAAAACAATGTGTCAACATTAAATAAAATGTAGCTCTTCTGCAAAACGAGGGGTTGATTTCCGTTCCGACTGGGCGCTTTGCCGCTGACGCTTTGCTTTCGCTACAGAAAACATTTGTTGCTTTCGCACAGAGCAAAGTTTCCTGGGGGCGTCCGATGAGTCGCTTAAGCCAACACGATGTTGGTCACGAAGGCGTTATCACAGGACGTGATGGTTTTAGCCTTCGTTCCCCTAGCGCTATTTCCCAAGGAGTCGCCCAGTCTCCACTCCAATCAACCAATTCACATAGCATGTACCTTCTGACATGTCAGCGGCATCATAAAAGACGGAAAGCGAGTAGCCTAGGATTGAATTCACCCTCATTTTAAGCTCCATAACATTCATAAAAATTTCCTTGACCATTTTATTTTTCAATGAAATGAAAGTGGCATATTAAATAAAGTATGGCTCTTCCTCAAAATGTATCTGTGGAAAAGCAAAGTGGCACGACTCTCACAGATAACATAAAAAACCTTGCAATACTGAACTACACTTCCAATTGTTAGATGGTGTTAACAATTGGGTGCAGCTCGATACGCAAGGTTTTTAAATTTTTTATTCTGCAAAAACGATATGCCATTCATCACGTTTTGCTAAAAATTCTTTAGCTAACGCTTGTGCACCTTCTAGACTATGGCTAGCTGCCCAGCCGCATTGTACTTCATTGCACGCAGGGACTGCAGTGGCCTTTGTTACATCCATAAATGTTTTTTCTAAAATATTTAATAAGTCTTCATAATCATTGTGATTTATTAGCGATACATAGAAGCCAGTTTGGCAACCCATTGGACTGAAATCAACAATATGATCAGAGTAATTGCGAATAATGTCTGCCGATAAATGCTCTAGGGAATGTAATGCAGGCATTTCCATATGCTCTTTATTTGGCTGTTTAAAACGAATATCATATTTGTACACTTCATCGCCTTTTTTTCCTGTTTTAACACCTGCTAAACGTACATATGGCGCTTTTACTTTCGTATGATCTAAATCAAAACTTTCAACATTTGTTTTTTCTTTCTGCAATACAAACAACTCCTTTATATAGAATATTTTTATTATAACGAGTTTTCCGATAGATTTATATGCTTTTTATAAATTATTCAAATAATTTATAAAATTCAATTTTACATTGGCGTAATTGTTGTTGCTGTCGCTTCGCTTTCGCACAGTAAACAATTGCTATAAGAAGTAAAAAAACAACCAGCCCGGCTTGGACTAGTTGTTCTTTAAAAATTCCAATTATTTTTGGAATTTATTCATTTGTGACATCATTTGACGTACTTGCTTTTCAGACGGAGTACGACCCATTTGCGCCATCATCATACGAATCATTTGTTCGTTAATTGGTGGGTTTTCTTTTAAATATTTCATCATAGCTTGACGAGCTAAAAAGAAACCAAGTGCTGCGCCCGCTGCTAATGCGATAATTACGATAATAATCCAGCCCCATGTAGGCATACAACCAACCTCCTCCACTACAATATATACCGAGAAAAAAACTCTCCACGCTCCATTATACACCAAATATTAGCGTGTTACTATATATTGTAGTGAAAATTCCTAATGCATTGTATACTTCATTGGCTTTAGCCACCCACACTCATTATCTTGTTTATTAAATGCAATAAAGCGCTCGCTCATCTTCGCAAGCATTTGGAATAGATCCAAATCAAGCATTCGTGAACCCTCACAATAAACACAAATTTTGCGTTCCACTAAATAAATAGCCATTTTTCCTTTTATAGGATGTTCTAAAAATAAAGCATTACGAGCTCTCTCTAAATGTGCATACTTAGAATCTAGTTGCGCCTCAAGCATCGTAGCAATCTCATCGAAGCGTACGGTTTCACATATATATGCAAGCTCTTTTAAGGATTTCTCGTTAGCGTCTTCACAGCCCTGCATCATTTCTAATAACTTACGCTCTCTGCCGAAAATAAACGTTAAATGCTCTTCTTTTATTTTATATATGGAATAGGTTCTCACTAGAAATCCTCCTTCGCTCATTTCTTTTTCATAAGTATAGCTCATCCAAACTTTTTAATTTGTCAAACGAAGGAGGCATTCATCTTCTATTTTTGTCGAAAACTTTCTACTTTCCGTTCTATCAAATGCTTTATGGCTAATTAAGTTTTTTACAATTTTAAGCTTCTTCTATAGTACTTAGAATATTCTCAGCCTCAAGACCTAGAGTAAAATCAATTTCCAGTCCGTTTTAGCAAAGCTTTCTAATAGGTAATATAAAGGTATCAACGAAAGGAGCTAAAACATATGAGAAAATTTTTTCTACTAATCGGAGGCTTTATCGCAGGATGTGTTGCACTCGCTTTAACTGGACCACTTGCAGGTCTACTATTTTCTGGATTGTTTGTAGCACTCGGTATGCACTTCTACACTTCAAGTAAATCGACATTCGGTAAAATCTTATGGTTTACAGTGGGTCTGATTGGTGTGCTATCAGCAATATCTAATATCCCTGCAATGGTTGGTTTAGCAGCAATCGCTGTCATCTATGTTATCTATAAAAAATGGAATGGCGAAGATGTAAAAATCCCAACAATTGAAGCTAAAAAAGAAGATCCATTTACAAACTTTGAAAAAGAGTGGTCTAACTTAACAAAATAAAAGGAGCGAATTTACATGAACTTATTTCAACGTTTTAAATATACAATAGAGGCAGATTTACATCAGTTATTTGATAAGAAGGAACAAAAAAATCCAATTGCGATGTTAAACCAATACATTCGTGAAGCAGAAAAACAAACAGAGCAAACTGGAAAATTATTAGAGCGTCAAGGTCAGTTAAAAGAAAAACTAGAGCAAGAATTTAAGCAAAATGCAGAATTACTAGCTAAACGTGAGTCTCAACTAACATTAGCTACTACTAGCGGCGAACAAGATTTAATCGATTTTGCTTCTGATGAAGTTGCTGCTTACACAGCACGTAACAATACATTACAAGCTAGTATCGAAGCTAGTACACGTGAATACTTCGAGCTTGAACGCAAATTTGAAACGATGAAGCACAAAATTAAAGACATGAAAGTGCGTCAATTACAGCTTATGGGCAAAGAAAACGTCACACGCGCTCACCATCAAATGGACGGAATGATTGCTAAAAACAACAAAACCAACTTTGAAGATTTAGAATCGTATATCGATAAGCTTGCTTACCAAATCGACAAAGATCATGAAGTAACATCTTTCGAGTCTCGTCTTGCGCAGCTAGAAAAAAATGTCGCAGAAGACGCACCACTGCTAATTGAAAATAAATAACAATAACTGCTAATTGAAAAAAATAACATGTTATAATAAAAGAAATAAGGGATGCCTCAATTATTGAAGCATCCCATTTCTTTGAAGAAAAACCTTTGCACTTATTGAAGGTGACCAAAAAGAGATAAAGGAAATTGTAATAATGAAAATAATAGTAAACAGAAAGTGGTTTAGTCCTATGATTAAAATATGTCTTTTTGCAATTTTTATTCTTATATTACTTATATTCATGTTATTAGGTTATCGCTTCATTGTACAACAACAAATTAAACAAAAAAGTGCTGAAATCATCGAAAATGGTGGTATTAGCGAGTTAAAGGAAATCAATGTAAATGGAGATAAACAATATATATTGGTAGAAGGAAAAGATAAGGAGAAACCATTTTGTTTATTCTTACATGGTGGGCCAGGATCACCATTCCCCTATGGCGTGAGTGCGCGAACATTGTATCCTGAAATAACCGAAAATTGCGTTGCCGTTTATTATGATCAAAGAGGTTCCGGAAAAAGTTTTAACAAGAAAATAACGAATGATACACTGACCCTTTCTCAATTTACAGAAGATGCTAATATAATAGTGGATTATATTAGAGAACACTATCAGCAGGAAAAAATATTTGTCATTGGTCAGTCCTTCGGTACAGTCATTGGAACTCAATTAGTATCTAATTATCCTGAGAAGTTCCATGCCTACTTAGGAATTTCTCAATTAACCAGTACTATTAAAGGCCAAGAACTTGGATACAATTGGTTACAGAGTGAAGCCAGAGCTAATAGAGATAAAAAAACACTCCGAATTTTAGAAGATATAGGAAAAGGTCCTTATTTAGCAAAAGATGAGGATCAATTTAGCGATCTTATCAATCAATATAAAGGCATGAATTATTTTGATGATACGATCAAGAAAGTAAATATCTTTGAATTGGTAAAAGGGGCTTTTACTTCCCCTGATTACTCTTTACAGGATCTGTATAAAGCATTTATTTCAGGACCACAATTTAGCCTTATAAAAAGCCAAGAGCTAAAAAAAGAAATCATTCTTACTAATTTTTTTGATTCTGTAAAAAGTATAGATATACCTGTTTATTTTATACAAGGTAAATATGATAAACAGACGAACTATGAATTAGCAAAGCAATATTATGAGTTAATAGATGCACCAAATGGTAAGGAGTTTATCACTTTAGAGCACTCTGCTCATTATCCAAATACATTGGATTCAACGTTGATGAATGACACAATCAAAAAAATGCTTGAAGATAATTAAAAATACTTTTATTTTAGGAGAAGTTCGTCTTCTCTCATCAATTTGTAGAAAGAAGGTTGACCCTCTTGCAAAATTTCACAACTAATAAGCTCACATTTGGGGTACTATGCTTCTTTTTACTCGTTTTTGTGGAGCTCACAATTTTTAATAACGGTGGCGCCTTTTGTCTATTGATTGGAGTAGGACTTCTTTATTTAAGCTTCTCGAAAAAAAATCGTTTCTTTAAATGGACAGGAATTTTCTTTATCTCCATTGCACTCTTTACGATGTGGAGTTTACGCTTATTTATCGTCATCATTCTCTTATATATGCTCTATCAATACTTGCAAAGAGAAAATAAAGCCAAAGTTGTTGGTTTGGAGCTTTTCGAAAAGCTTCCCACTACGAAAAACGAATTATTCGGTACATTGCCTTCGCCAGTGGAAGCCTATAAATGGCAAGATGTCCAAATACAGCGACTTGCAGGCGATATTACGATTGACACAACACAAACAATTTTACCTGCCGGCACAAGCATCATTACGATTCGACAGGGCATTGGTAAGGTACAAATTTATATCCCCTATGAAATTCCATTCCGCTTACACTATACGACATTGTTTGGTGAAATAAAATGCCTACATGTTGGACCACAACGCTTACTGAATGAGAGTGTAAGTTTTTCAGATGGGAACCCTGAGGATGCAAAACGTACACTTGTCATACACGTTGCAACATGGCTCGGGGACTTGGAGGTGCTACGTAAATGATTGCCTTTATCTCAAGAATATTTACTTTACTTTTTATGTTGATGAGTGCTACATTCGGTCTCCTTGTCGCTGTTTGGGGCGAGCCAAACGAGAAAACATGGGAGCCATTATGGCAACAGAATTATAATAATATTCCACTCGGTGGTTTTATTGTCGTCACCCTTTTTGCAATTAGTTTACTGGTTGCAAGCTGGATTAGTATGACTGCCCGTGCAAGAGAAGCTCAGGCAACCCGCATCGTGAAACAGCTAGTTGAACCTGATTTTGTATTACCAAAAAAACAGCCTTTACCAAAGCCTTTGAAAAAAGCTTTAGTTCAAACAAGCGAGCTAATTGATACTCAACGAAAAAGCCTACAGCGCTTATCCAATGAACGTGCAGAAGCTAACGATAAAATTATTCAAGAGCGCATTATTGCTGAACGTCAACGCCTTGCTCGTGAGCTCCATGATTCTGTATCACAGCAATTATTTGCCGCTTCGATGTTACTGTCCGCATTAACCGAAACCGATGAAAATGCTACAAGCTTAAAGCAGGTTGAAAAAGTTGTGCAACAGGCACAGCTTGAAATGCGCGCACTATTATTACATTTACGTCCAGTAGCTCTGCACAATAAAACGCTAGCACAAGGTCTTGAGGAGCTCATTATTGAGCTACAACAAAAAGTATTCTTTCATATTGAATATGAGCTTGAGGAAATGGCATTATCCAAAGCGGAGGAGGATCATTTATTCCGTATTGCACAGGAGGCGTTATCGAATACGCTACGCCATGCCAAAGCGAGCGAAGTTGAATTACTGCTCGTTGCCCGCGATGATTTAGCCATTTTACGTATCCAGGACAATGGCCTCGGCTTTGATGTCGAAGCCGATAAATCTACTTCTTACGGACTTCAAAACATTGCTGAACGTGCTGTAGAGATTGGCTGTACGTACAAAATTGTATCAGTGCCTGGAGAAGGTACAATTGTAGAGGTTAAAGTTCCTCTACAAAAGGAGGTTGAAGTGAATGATTCAAGTGTTAATAGTGGATGACCACGAAATGGTGCGGATTGGTGTTTCTGCCTATCTATCAGCACAACCAGATATCACTGTTGTAGGTGAAGCTGAAAATGGTAAAGAGGCAGTGGAACGTGCTCTTGAGCTGCGTCCTGACATTATTTTAATGGACAATGTAATGCCAGTCATGACAGGAGCTGAAGCGACAGCTGAAATTTTAGCAGCATGGCCAGAAGCAAAAATTATGATGGTAACAAGTTTTTTAGATGATGATAAAGTTTACCCTGCATTAGAGGCTGGTGCAGTCAGCTATATTTTAAAAACATCAAATGCGAAGCAAATCGCTGATGCCATTCGTAAAACAATGGGCGGTGAAACTGTTTTAGAGCCAGAAGTAACATCAAAAATGATGCATCGCATGCGCCACGGCAATAGTACACCACTGTATGAGCAACTTACCGAACGTGAAATGGAAGTATTATTGCTAATGGCTAAAGGCAAAGCAAATCAGGAAATTGCCGACGATTTATACATTGCATTAAAAACCGTAAAAACACATGTCAGCAATATTTTAGCGAAGCTCGATGTTCAAGATCGCACACAAGCCGTTGTCTACGCTTTTCAAAACGGACTTGCGAAGTAGTTTTTCTTGAGTCGTTTGGTTTATCAGCGATATTGTTGGGTTTATCAGCGATTTTTGCACTTTTATCAGCGATTCTACCTGGGCTATCAGCGATTTTCGCGCTTTTATCAGCGATTCTATCTGTTTTCCAAAAAAATACGAAACTGCATTTTTCCAATGCAGTTTCATTTTTTTAACCTAATCTATTAAAAAGTTCTTGTAGCTCGTTTACACTGTTCACTATGTATGTTGCTTGTGCATCCGTTAATTCTTCGAGTGAGCCATAACCATAAGTAACACCGATAGAATCAATTTGATTTTCATGTGCCCCAACAATATCGTATTTACGATCTCCAATCATAATTAATTGATCAATATTAACCTCGTTATAATGTTCACGTGCAAATGCGATAACTTCTCCTTTAGCTGATCGTGTACCATCTAAATTACTACCAGCGACAAAGTCAAAAAAACGTTCAAGGTTGAAATATTGTATAATTCGTTCTGCAAATACAGTTGGCTTAGATGTGGCTATTGCTAATTGATAACCCTCCTTTTGTAAATATTCTAATAAAGATGATATATTTTGATACAATTTATTCTCATATATGCCGGTTTGGATAAAACGTTCACGGTAATAAGCAATCGCTTGCTGTATTTGAACATCATCCATTCCATATATTTCTCTAAATGATACTTGCAGCGGTGGCCCAATGAACGTTTCAAGATGATCTAGGTCTTCTTCAACTATACCGATTTTTTCCAAAGCATATTGAACAGATTTCGTTATCCCTATTTTAGGATCAGATATTGTACCGTCTAAATCAAATAACACTACGCTATACTTTTTCATTACTAGCTCCTTTTTTTATTATCCCTTTATTGAATTGATTGATATACGCTAGAACCAAAATCATGAATATCCTTGATGTAATCAAACCCTTCAGGTGAACCAAAGCTATTAAATCCACGAACTGCCACAATATTTTCTTTAGGAATTACCAATAGAGCAACACTTGTGAAACCAAGTAGTTGAAAGCTTCCTTGTGGTAATATTGGGCTTAACTCTGTAATCCCTTCTCTCTGTTGTGGCTGAACAAACCAGAAAAAACCATTAGTTGGCAAGTTCTTTGGTTTAGTATTCGGGGATTGAATTGTCGTTAATAACTGTATAATTTCTTCAGGTATAATTTGTTTTCCGTGTAATCTCCCTTTATCAAGATGCACTTGTCCCCACTTAGCTAGCTCTCTTAAGGTGCTATACATATTCATTTTGCTGCCATCACATACGTCGCTTTCATACCAAAATGGACTATCATTATGTATTACTTCTATTTGCTGTTCGTTTTTTTCACTGAACCAATTTGTTTCAGTAATAGACAATGGCTGAAATACTTGCTCATCCACAATTTCTGCAATAGTTTTTCCAGTTGCTTTAAAAATGACTTTAGCAAGTAGTTCTACATTGATATCTCGGTATGCCCAGTTATATCCTGCTTTGAATTCCTCCATTACTTTTTCATTTTGCCTACGCAAACCGTGAGTATGGGTGAGTAGATGTCTAATTGATACATCAGCAAATATTTTTTCATTCTCTAAATAATCACTTAGTTTATCATCTATTGAAGCAATATAGTTATGATAAAGAGCATATGCTACAGCAAATCCTACATATGTTTTACGAACAGAAGCAAGATGAAAAAGAGTATGTGGTCCTACACTTTTGGCGTCTTTTTGTTGTCCTTGCACAACAAAATATTCTTCTAGTACGGTTTGACCATGCTTATTAATAATAACTCCGCCACCTGTACAATCTAATTGCGAGAAAGTTTTCTTTACTTGTGTAAGTATAGCTTGTGAATTCATTTAAATACCTCTCAACATTTCTAGTTCGATGCCTACATTTATTATTGTATACCAAATGGAAATTAATACTAGATGAGTTTCAAGAAACCTTTTATTACCAAAAACGTTATTAATTTTAAGGAGGGGTTGTGTGGATACTCAATTTACTTATAAGCATTTCGTAAATGAAAATACGTTTTCACTTCTTGATCCGATTTTTGAAGCTACCCTACTTTTTGCTGTTTTACTACTTATTATTGTGATTGTAAAAAAAGTATCTATTTGGTTTTGTATACTTTTTGCAAGCCTCTCAGTAATTGTCACAGGTCAGCTTCTTTGGTTTAGTGGCATTATAGCTGATGAGCTAAACCTTGGAGGAGGTACCAAGGGCTTTTACTGTTTTGTCATTATGCTGCTAATTCATTGTGCAGCTATTTGGATTTCTTTAGTGAAGTCCTCTAAACATGAAAAAATACCGCAGTACTCAGAGGAGATTTAACCTACTGAGTATTGCGGTATTTTATAAATTATAGAGCTTTTACCTTCGCTACAACATTTTCTACTGTGAATCCGTATTTTTCCATTACTAATTCACCTGGTGCAGAAGCGCCGAACTTGTCAATTGCAAGAACGTCCCCTTCAAAACCAGTGTATTTATGCCAGCCGAATGATGAGCCCATTTCGATTGCAAGACGTTTTGTTACAGCTTTTGGAAGAACAGATTCTTTGTAGGCTGCGTCTTGTTTTTCGAAGCGATCCATAGATGGCATTGAAACAACTGCCACATCTACACCATCAGCTTTTAATGCTTTTTGTGCTTCAACTGCAAGTGAAACCTCAGAGCCTGTTGCAATTAAAATGGCATCTGCCACTTCTTTTGTAGCAGGAGACACTGTATAAGCACCTTTAGTAACACCGTCACGTACTGTATCAATAGATGCGTCAAGAACAGGTAAGTTTTGACGAGATAATACTAAAACAGTTGGTGTTTTTTCAGATGCTACTGCTAGTTCCCATGCAACTGCTGATTCATTTGCATCAGCTGGGCGAACAACAGATAAATTTGGCATTGCACGTAAAGATGAAAGGTGTTCGATTGGTTCATGTGTCGGGCCATCTTCCCCTACAGCAATTGAGTCATGTGTAAATACATAAGTAACAGGAAGACCCATTAGTGCAGAAAGACGTACAGCTGGACGAACATAATCAGAGAATACGAAGAATGTACCACCGAATACGTTAACACCACCGTGAAGTGCCATACCATTCATAGCAGCACCCATTGCAAACTCACGTACACCGAACCAAATATTACGGCCAGCATAATCGTCAGCAGAGAAATCTCCAGCGTCTTTCATCGTTGTTTTATTTGAGCCAGCAAGGTCAGCTGAACCACCGAAGAATGATGGAGTTTTCTTCGCAATGGCATTGATTGCATCTCCAGAAGATGAACGAGTTGCTACTGATTTACCTGCTTCATAAACTGGTAATTCTGAAGCGAAATCCTCTGGTAGTTGACCATTCATTGCATTTTCAAATTGTGCTGCTAATTCTGGGAACTCTTGCTTATATGCTTCAAACTTAGCATTCCAAGCCTCTTCGGGTTGTGCCCCTTGTACTTCAGCAGCTGCTGCGAATGTATCATATGCTTCAGCAGGAATATGGAATGGCTCGTGTGCCCATTCATAAGCTGCTTTTGTTAAAACGACCTCATCTTGACCAAGTGGTGCACCGTGAGAAGCAGCTTTACCTGATTTGTTTGGTGAACCAAAACCAATAACAGTTTTCACTTCGATAAGTGTTGGCTTGCCAGTTGATTTTTTAGCTTCTTCGATAGCTGCGTTAATTGCTTCAACATCTGTACCATCAGCAACTTTTAAATAGTTCCAGCCGTAAGATTCAAAACGTTTTTGAACATTTTCTGAGAATGATTTTTCTAAATCGCCATCTAAAGAAATATCGTTTGAATCATATAAAACGATTAACTTTTCAAGTTTTAAGTGACCTGCTAAAGAGATAGCTTCAGCTGCTACACCTTCCATTAAATCGCCATCGCCACAAAGTGCAAATGTATAGTGATCAACGATGTCATGTCCTGGTTTATTGTAAGTAGCTGCTAAATGGCGCTCAGCCATTGCCATACCAACTGTCATAGCAATACCCTGACCTAGAGGACCTGTTGTTGCCTCTACCCCAACAGTATGACCATATTCAGGATGTCCTGGAGTTAATGAATCCCATTGACGGAAGTTTTGAATTTCTTCCATTGGTAAGCCGTAGCCACCTAGATGAAGTAGGCTATATAAAAGCATAGAGCCATGACCTGCAGACAGTACAAAACGATCGCGGTTAAACCATTTTGGATTA
Organism: Lysinibacillus sp. RC46; assembly: GCF_041262385.1. Classification (NCBI taxonomy): domain Bacteria; kingdom Bacillati; phylum Bacillota; class Bacilli; order Caryophanales; family Bacillaceae; genus Lysinibacillus; species Lysinibacillus sp. RC46. The sequence goes on from NZ_JBGCCF010000001.1 coordinate 63,603, forward strand.
GCCGGATTATGGCGAAGTTGTTTTGTCCAAAGCGTATAAGCCATTGGCGCTGCCCCCATCGGTAAACCTGGGTGACCTGAGTTTGCTTTTTCAATTGCATCGATTGACAAAGTTCGGATAGCATTAATCGCTAGTTGATCCGCATGTTGAGTCATTATTTTGTGACATCCTTTCTCGTCCTATATATTGTTCTTATACAGTTTAGTCAACATTACTTCAGAAAACAATGGTTTTGTTATACTATTAACGTTTTATTACATACTTTATAGAAATGTGACACATTAATTTAGAAATTTATTTTTTTTCGCTTGTTTAACTTTTTCTGGCGTTACATCATTTCCTTCAGCATCTACCACTTTTACGTTTTCAATTGTATCACGCATAGTTGATCTAAATGTATCTAGATATTCTTTACGAAGCGCTGATCGTTCCTTAGCTTCTGCCTCTGTTAATGTACCACTTTTAGCCTTAGCAGAAAGTTCATTGATTCGGTTAATTTTTTCTTTTGATAACATAGTTACACACCTTTCAATACATATCTTAATGAATATGGTATGCAAAGTATAGCATGTTTTCCCTTGAAATGCAGTTACACCAACCTTTCAAGTATCAGTTTATTCTTTAGTGTAGTATAAAGAGAATTTCTAGAAACATTACTCGAAACTCACTTGGAAGGAAATAAAAACACAGGTTAAGGACAATTAGCAAGCTAGGTAGCCTAACACGCTGTCATGGCTACACGTTTTTATAAAATATAAATACATAATCAATTAGTTACCATCCCATTTTCCAGAAACTGCAGATAACATTAGCCATGGTTCAATAAACATATTAATTAAAATATGAGCTACAATTGGTGCAAAGGTACTTCGTCCAGTTATAATATAAAGCGTTGCGAGAAGACTTCCTAATATTGTGGTACTTATAATAGCAGGTAATGCAAACTTCCAATCCCCTTTCAAAAGTACCCATACACCATGAGCAATTCCAAAAAGCATCCCTGAAATTAGTATTTGTGTCACGTCTGACAATGCAAGAGTTAATAAGTATTCCATAAGTAAATGTCTGAAAACAACTTCTTCTACTATTCCTGTCACAATGGCAGCCCATATTCCAATTACTTTAAGCCAAGAAATAGTCAATAAATGAGCTTTTACAAAAGGTATTGCAATGAGTGTATAAGCAATGTATCCCGTTATGATAAAAAGCGTAAAAATCCAAATAAATATATTCGAAAATACATCTGTCCTAAAGCCAATTCCATTTTCAATAAAACCTTCAGGATTATTATAGAACCAAAGGATTATACTCGCTGTGAGCATAGTTGAAATACTTGCTAATATCCAACCAGTTTTATTTCTTTCACTTGAAGTAGTTAATTCATTCATAATATCCATAGCCCCCTTTTAACTGAACTCAATATATCGAACGAAATGTACCCCAACAATACGTTTGGAGTAACATGTTGTTATGATTGTGTAAGATGCCTTTTTCAAAGAATGACCTGCATTTTCCAAAACGATGTATATGCTATAATTTTTTGAGAGGTGATAAAGCTGAAAATAGAGGTGAAAATAGATTCAGAGTATGAAGAGCCACATGTAACAATTTGTACAGCAAAACTTACTCCTACGATACAAGCTGCTATTTCTTTATTACAACAAGAGCAAGAAGAACAAATTTTAACAGGGATAGCAAATAATAAAACATATATCATTGATCCAAATTCAATAATTGTTATTCGAACGGAAGGAAGAGAATTAGCTTTATATGATGTAGATAATAATCGTCTCATATTGAATAAACCTTTATATGAATTAGAGCGACAATTAGGGAATGATTTTATACGGATTTCTAAATCCGCAATTATAAATCTAACAAAAGTTAAAAATATTGAAGCCTCATTTAATGGAACAATGGAAATTGAGTTAGTTTTAGGCATTAAAGAAGTAATTTCTCGTAATTATCGAAAGCAATTTAAAAACCGTTTGGGGGTTTAATATAGGTGCATTTTTTTAAAAATGTAGCGTTTGGGGTAAGTATGGGCTGTACAGTTTTTGTTTTTATTAATCTTTTTGGTTCTTGGATTTTTGGAGATATTTTTTTAGAAGCTATTACGGCAGACTTTATACAACAATCTCTAGGTTCAATTATTGTGGGGCTTGCTTGTGTATTACCATCATATATTTATCAAGTAGAACGTTTAACGTTTTTACTACAAACAGCTATCCATTTTGCAATTTCTTTAGGTACTTTTATTGTTGTTGCACTATTTTTAAATTGGCTTCCCACATCATCTATAGGAATAACTATGTTAATGCTATTCTTTAGTGTTTTGCTATTTACTCTAATTTGGCTGTTATTTTATCTATATAACAAATCAGAAGTAAAAAAAATGAATAAAAAGATTGATGAGCTGATAAATAAATAGAAAGTAAAACAAATGTGAAATTTCTTGACTTGGGGGAAAATGAAATGTTTATCAAAACAAAAAGACTATTAATAAGAGAATTTGAGGTCCAAGATTGGCAAGCTGTCTATGAATATACTTCGAATCCAAATGTGATGAAGTATATTCCCGAGGGAGTTTTTAATGAGGAAGAAGCTAAAAAGTTCGTTTCAGAAAATAGAGGTGAAAAAGCAAAATACTTCCCTATTATTTTAGTAAGCGAAAATATTGTTATTGGTCATATTGTTTTCCATCAATATTTTGGTGACCATACATATGAAATTGGCTGGGTATTGAATCCGAACTATTACAATAATGGATATGCCTCTGAAGCAGCAAAAGCTGTACTGGATTACGGATTTAAAGAAAAGAAACTTCATAGAATTATTGCAACATGCCAACCAGAAAACATCCCATCCTATCGAGTAATGGAGAAAATCGGCATGAGGCGAGAGGGTTATTTTAAAAAATGCATACCAAACGGAGATGAGTGGTGGGATGAATACTACTATGCTGTCTTAGATGAGGAATGGGCATAAGATCCTTTCAGGTATTAATAAAATCTACCTTACTACTATGTCTATTTCGATTTCTAGAGGAGAGATTTATATGAAAAAGACCGCTGTATTATTGTATCCCCAATTTAGTGAATATGAATTGAGCGTAGTATTATCTATATTAATGCAAGGAGATAAACCCGTTATAACTGTTGGATTAAACAGCGAAAAAATTAAAGGGGAGTCTGGGTTATCTTGTATAGCCGATACACAAATAAGTGAAGTTAATCTTGACGAAATCGATAGCCTGATATTACCTGGGTGTATGGATATAGCTTTACTAATACACGAGCAAAAATTAATTGATTTTATTGGAAATGCAAATGCCAAAGGTGCGATCATTGCAAGCATCTCTAGCAGCCCAACTCTTTTAGCAAAAGCTGGAGTATTAAAGAACAAAAAATATACTGTAGGATTATCACCAGAAGGTATGGATAAGTTAGGTTTCTTTGATCTTAATCATTTCTCTGAAGAACTAGTTGTACAAGACGGCAACATAATAACTGCGAGAGGTAGAGGTTTTATAAAGTTTGGCATTACTGTGGGTAAAGCCCTCCATCTCCCTTTTGATGAAAATTGGTACCTGGAATAACGAAATAGAGCTAATTAATATGAAAACTTAGTTATAGTAATAGATGATATAAATGTTTTTCAACATTATAGAGAATTCATGAGGAAGAGAGGTAGAATTCGCTACTTCTCTTCTTTCATTCCCAAAATGTCCAATACGTTGGACATTTGTGAATTTATTTCTTATAATGGTGTCCAATACTTTAGATAAAAGAGGGATAAATCTGAAAAACATTATTAAAGCTTTAAGAAAAAAATTAAGAATGACTCAAGAGGCCCTAGCAAGGGAGTGTAGCGTCGTAAGACAAACCATTAATTGTATTGAAAATGATAAGTATGACCCTACTCTTGAATTAGCCTTTAAAATTGCTAAAGCTCTTAATAGAAAAGTAGATGAGGTGTTTATATATGAGTAAGTTCCGTCCAGCGTATATGATAACAATGAAAGATTTCGTTAAAGAGAGTGCTGCAATATTACGTAAGAATACCCAAGAGGTTACGTTACCTGTATCAGAAGATGATAAAGATAGTTTATTATGCATGCTTCAATACTTGAGAAATAGCCAAGATCCGGATCTTTCCAAAAAACACAAATTGCGTCCTGGATCAGGGTTATCGGCTAATCAAATTGGTCTAAAGAACGAATGTTTGCTGCATTTTTTCAAGATGGAGATAAAAGTCATGAATATATGTTAATTAATCCAAAAATCATTAGTCACTCTTTAAACATGATTTATTTACCTGAGGGGGAAGGATGTCTTTCGGTTAATAGAAGAGTTAGTGGATTTGTTCCAAGATATGAGAGAATTAAAGTCAAAGCATACGATATACATGGGCAAGAAGCCATATTTCAATTTAATGGATATGGTTCAATCTTAATGCAACATGAAATAGATCATTTAAATGGGATCATGTTTTATGACAGAATAAATAAAGAAAATCCATTCAAACTACCAGACAATGTGACTATTGAAAGTTTGTATTAATTTATTACTTAAGGATAGATGGAACTTAGTTATTCCTTGTACCTATCATTTTGATGGTAAAACCCGTCTCTACGGTTCTTCTATCCTTTACTTCGGTTGCTGTATCCATCAATTCGCTGTTCTATCCATCACTTCTCGGCCCTTCACCAACATCTAGTGCCTTAAAAAAAAAACAGCGGGACGATAAAACTCCCACTGATTAAAACGTCACTTTATTTTGCCCGCTTCCCTCTTGATGTTCCCGATATCTCCTATGGACTGTAGCTTTGCTTACTTCAAAACCTAGACCTCTAAGAGTCATGGCGATTTCCTCAAAGGTGAAGCCTCGATTACGTAGGTTGACAATTTCGTCTACAGGGACTTCCTTACGTTCTTGACCATTTGGATTTCCACGGTTAGATAAATTGTTTTCTGGGCGATAGCCATTTTCAACGGCACGACGCATGCCACGACATATTTTAGCATTATGGATTCTGCGCTGGTACTCCTCTACGATTGCTAAAATTTCTAGGAGCATCGTATCCATTTCATTTAATTGTATTGGCCCCTCGTCTCGCATAGAAAAAACATCAGTTTCAGTTTTCTGCAATAAATGCAATACTGCCATTCGAGCATTCCCACGTCCTAAGCGTGTTTCATCCTGCACAAATAAAGCTTCTATCTCTTTTTCTTTAATGAAATCGAGCATTTCTAGTAAACCTTCACGTTCCACATCATAACCGCTATGCTTGTCCTTAAAAACACGCATGACTTCGTAGCCCTGTTCTTTAGCATAGCGCATCAACTCCTCTTGCTGACGCTCCAACGAGGAACTTTGTGTCTCTTTTTCTGTACTCACACGGCAATAGACAACAGCCGATTGTTGATTCATCATCATTTTTCGTTTCTCGCAATTTCAATTGAATTTATAGGATAGGATTGGTCACCCACTACTGGAATCACTAGGGATTTGCCTGCAATAATTTGTATGTTCGATAATTCATTTTCTGTTTTCACAAGCTTAATCCATTCATCCGTTTTCATTTTACCACGGTATTGATCGGCTAACGACCATAAGCTATCACCATGTGCGATTTCAATTTCTGTGTACGTTACATCGCCTGGGTCTGTTATAAAAAGGTATGCTGCAAAAAGTAGACAAGCTCCTAATAAAGTTGTAATATGTGGATTTTTCTTTAACCAGTTCATGTTTAAAACCCCTTTTCTAGAATGTTTGTTCGGAATATATGTTCTCATATTAATACGAACAAACGTTTTTGTCAAACACTTTTCGAACCTATGTTTGCTTAAGTGTTCGCATTCTGCTATACTATTAATAAGTAGAATGATTAAAAAAAGAGGTGAGCAATTATGAAAAAAGTTTCGAAAAGACAAGAGGCCATATTAGATTTCATTAAAGAAGAAGTACGAGCAAAGGGGTATCCACCATCTGTACGTGAGATTGGTGAGGCAGTTGGACTTGCTTCAAGCTCAACAGTTCATGGGCATTTAGCTCGTTTAGAACAAAAAGGCTTGATTCGACGCGATCCAACTAAACCACGTGCTATTGAAATTTTAGAGCCAGAGGATTCTATTCAAAAGCAACATGTTATTCATGTCCCATTAGTCGGGAAGGTTACTGCAGGTTCTCCGATAACTGCTGTTGAAAATATCGATGAATATTTCCCACTACCAGATATTTATGGGACAAGTGAAGATCAATTATTTATGCTAGAAATTATGGGTGAATCAATGATTGAAGCTGGCATTTTAGACGGAGATTTAGTAATTGTTAAACAAAAATCAACAGCTGATAATGGTGATATTGTCGTAGCAATGACTGAAGAGAATGAAGCAACTGTAAAGCGTTTCTTTAAGGAAAAAAGTCATTTTCGTTTACAGCCTGAAAACTCAACAATGGAGCCAATTATCGTAGATCAAGTTTCTATTTTGGGACATGTTGTAGGTCTATATCGTCGTGTACATTAAAAGTATCTCAATTTTAAAATATAAAAAGAGGATATTATGTTCACAAATGGGCATATACCTCTTTTTCTTATGTTTTGAGTGCTATTTTATACACTAAAAAAGAACCCACTTTACAATGGATTCTTTACACCTAGCAATGTATTCATGTTTATCACGAAGGTTATCTTAGCCTTGGATAAAAAAATAATGCTTATAAAGTTTTATGCCTCTACTTTAAACTTTAAACTTGCCTTTACAAATGCAGCAAATAGTTTCTTTGATACTCCATCTCCTGCAATGGCTAGCTCTTCAGGATGCCATTGTACTGCTAGACAAAATGGTAAATCAACATGCTCTACCGCTTCAATGATACCATCACTTGATTTTGCTACCACTTTCAACTTTTCTGCTACTACATTTATTGCCTGATGATGAAATGAATTCACAGCAATTTTTTCTTCCTCAATAATCGTTTTTAATAATGTATCCGGTGTTAAATTTACATAATGTGTTGCAACACCTCGCGCTGCTTGTTGCACATGCTTTATTAATTTTTTACTATGATACTCACTTTCAATATCCTGATAGACTGTGCCTCCAAAGGCAACATTTAGTATTTGAAGCCCTCGACAGATTCCGAGAATCGGCATTTTCCGAATATTGGCTGCATTAATTAAAGCAAGCTCCACTGAATCTCGTTCAGGATGAACCTTCCCTAATTTCGGTGTAGGTTCTGCGTCAAAGAGGAATGGATGTACATCATAGCCACCCGAAAGTAATAATCCGTCCGTCAATGATAAAATTTGTGCTACATCCTCTTCAACGCCAAGTGGAATTATAAGTGGAACTCCCCCTGCTTCAATTATACTTTTGCTATATGCAGCATTTAATCTTGAGGACAAATCATCCTCCGCAAAAGCCGTTATTCCGATAATTGGTTTCATCCTATCCCCTCCATGATCTTTATCTTGCAATAATTGCCTGTAAAAGCCAAATTGGTGAAGATATTAATCATTGAAGGAATCCATCACTGATTAATTACCAAAATCCAAGATACCAATTCATCAACGCATCCCCATAGAAATAGATGATAATAGCTGCCAGAGCAATAGAAGGTCCGAATGGTATAGGCGTTTTTCTTCCCTGTCCGCGTACCTTTAATACAACGATGCCAACAATCATGCCAATTACTGCCGCTACAAATAACGTCAGAATTGTATGTATTGTCCCGAGTACGAGACCAAGTAAAAAGAATAATTTAATATCACCACCACCCATTCCACCTCTTGATAGAACAGCTATACAATATAATATGCCAAAACCTACGACAGCACCAACTATACTGTCCCACCACGGTGACAAAGGAGATATCACGCGTCCAAAAACTAGCAATGGTAAAAAGAATAATAGCACCTTATCGGGAATTAGCATATACGCAAAATCCGATACAACAATAATGACTAATAATGAAATCAATAATAGCGCTACAAAAAATTCTGCACTAAAGCCTAATTTCCAATAAGCAAAAGCAAATAATAGGCCTGTTATAAGTTCCATCAGTGGATAAATCCAAGAAATTTTTTGCCTACAGCTACGGCATTTTCCACCTAAAAATAAATAAGACAAAACAGGCACCAAATCAAGCGCCGTCAACTGTCTCTTACAAGAAGTGCAATGCGAGGGTGGACGCACAATGGACTCTTTCAAAGGCACCCGTAAGCCAACCACATTAAAAAATGAGCCAAGAACAAGCCCAAATATTAAAACTGTAATTGTATAAGCAATTTCCATTTTATGTCCTCCTATACTAATAGACGCCCATACATTTAAGTATGCGCGCCATTTAGATTATTGTTGTCCTTCATAATAGAACGTCGTTACTTGTATGGTTGCTTTTAAGGTTGAATCAGCGTCCTCCTTGAATTTCGCTTCTTCACCAGTTAATGTGAAATCGATCGCATCAATTTTCATCACACGATCAATTTTTTCAATCTCTTTTATAAACTCAACCATTGCTTTATTATCCATTGCGACAACATCAATATCAAATGTTACTAGTTTTAATTCCGTTGGTAAGGATTCTTTAGTAAAAGTAGCAGTTGGCATTTTATCTTTCACTTCAGGAGTTTCATCATTCTTAGCAACAGCTTGTTCATCCGCTTCAGTTGCGGATTGCTGTGTATCAGCCTGTTCATCAGAATTTGTCGAGTTGGGATCTGTAATAGTAGAATCCGCTACGAGGGAATCATAATTATTAAAGTCCATAGCTTCTACCCGTGTCCCTGTCACCACTTCTATCTCTTCAATATTTCGAATTACCTCATCAATAGCTCGAGTTTGAGGTACTTTTTTACGCAATGTTAAATTACTTGCACCATTTGATTTGCCATTCTTTTCAATTAAAGCAATCTGCTCCTGAATAGTAGATATTTCTTGTTGAAGGGCGATATTCGAGCTTTCTTTCGCATCTACTTCTTCTAATTTAGGTGTTACTATATAGTAATATAGCGCAAATAAAATGGCTGCAATGAATGCTGTTAAGATAAGAATCGTTGAATTTTTACTACTTGTCATGATTCTCTACCTCCAGCGAGAAATTTAAAATCAATTCCTAATGTAATAGTTGCAGAATAACGTGGTATTTCCTTAAACTTGTTCTTTGCACTTTTTTCCTCTTGGTTTCCAATAACAACATCAAAATTAGAAATAGTATCAACCTGTATATCATTGAAATAGTGGCTTGCAGTTAGCTTTTCTAAATAAGATGATATAGCTGACATCGTTTCAAAATCAGCTGTAATTTCAACATTTTTCTCACCAAATACATAGTTCCTTAAATACGTTTGCTCTGGTAACAATACTTGTGTTTCATCCATTAAAGGTGTCACAGGATAGGATACGTTTTCCACAAATTGTACGGATTGCTCCAATGAGCCTTGGTTCGCATTTCGCTTACCATCTAACTCCATTTGAAGTTGTTCGCGTTGCGATGAAAGCTCCACTTCCTGTGCATTTAATTTTGTAAAATCACTTTTTGCTTGGAAAAACAAGAAAATCATATATCCTACTATCATACCAATAAGAATAATAAATACTACATATATTAAAGTAGGTGTTGAATGCTTCTTCTCCAAATTCGGCAAGAGGTTAATTTCTGGTACCATCAGTTAACCTCCTTTAATGCAAGTCCAATTAAGCTTGCAAATTTCTCCGAAAATTGAGGGAAAGATTTTTGAATAACTGAATCATTTAACATAATAATTGGTGTCGAAAAATTATTTTCTAAAAACTCTTTAACGGTTGAAAGTAGTGGATTATCTCCTAAAATGATAATCTCATCTACACTTTTCTCACCTTTATGTAAGGAAAACTTAAAAAAATTCATAATACGATCGATTTCAAGCATTTGATCAGTAAGAATCATACGATACTCATCTTCGACTTCTAAACGATAAGAAAAACGATACTCTTCAATCTCTTCAGGCTTCCATTTCGATAAATCTGTATCAAATGATTGGTATCGTAAAAACTCCAGTTGACCAAATGAAAAAATACTTATCGACAATTCATTGATTGACCAATCCGCTATTAAATAAGTTCGATTGTCCTTTATTAACTGCAAATACTCTAACAGACGAATATTACACAATGCTCGAATATCAGCTGCTTGTGGTTCTAATGTAGCATCGAGTAAAAGCCCAATCATTTTAGAAACTTCTTCTGAAGGTGCTGCAAATAGCATGGCCTGTCCATCACTAGGATTTGGGTCATACACATCAATAAGAGGCTCTTGAAATGGAAGATGAATGGAATGACCAAGTTCCATCTCTACATAACCTTTTAATTCATTCCACTCTATATCATCAGGATGCTCAAAGCTCTTCAACAAAACGGAAGTATCCGGTACAAAAATACGCGCATTTTGCTTTTTACCAGCCCATTTTGCCACATCATTTTTCATTACATCAAACAATTCCATTTCATCATGAATAACAGATCCTTCAACAATTCCCTGTGCTAACGGCATTTCATAGCCTTTCCATTGCGACGGATCAGCACCTTTTGCCACAATCGCACGCAATATATAATCTTTTATTTCAATAGACACATGCGATTTTTTCTTTTTTGTAAACATATGAAAAGATGCCTCCTTTTGAACTTAAGCTCTAATAATTAACCATCCATTTCCCAACCAGAAGCGCAGATAAACTACGCCTCTGAGTGGGTTGGGAGGGTTAATTACCATCTAGTATTGCTTTCATTTTTTCTTCTGTATAATCATCTTTACCTAATGTATATTTTGTTCCCTTAAAATCACCGTATTTAGAGAATTCAGTTAACGTCCAAACATTTCCCTTTAAAGTAACAGTATATGTTGGACTTCCAGTAATCCCCTCTACATAGTCTCCTATTGTTTTGTCACTACAAGGCTTCGTATCACCATCACAAACGCCATCCATTTTAGCAATTTTTGCTCCTGAGATAATATTTAATCCCTCTGAAATTATTGCTTTGTCTCGAGAATTATTAATAATATTCCCGATTGCAGGAATTGCTATAGCAGCAATAATCGCTAGAATGACGATTACAGCTAATAGCTCGATTAGCGTTAAACCTTTTTGATTTTTTAATAGTTTTTTGTTTAAGATTTTTTTGAACATCAGTGTTCCTCCTTATAAATTGTTATGATTAGTCCGAAAACATGTACACCTATTACTACTGCAGTCTTTTCTATACCACCCCCTTTAAAGTTAGTACGCTTACATATTTTCGTATAATGCGAACATTGGTAGGAAAATTGCTGCGACAATCACACCTACAACCGCTGCTAAAATTAATATCATCAATGGTTCTACGAGCGATTTTAATGTATCCACTGAGCGATCTACCTCATCCTCATAGAAATCGGCTATCTTCTCGAGCATATAATCAAGAGAACCTGTTTTTTCCCCGATTGATGTCATTTGGGTTACTAACGGAGGAAATATCCAACTTTTTTCTAATGGCTCAGATAAGGTACCGCCTTTTTCTAGGTTATCTCTTGCCTCCAGTACAACCTGTCCTACTACTGGATTGCCTACAATCTTTTCTACAATTGTAAGTGCCTGTAGAATTGGTACTGAACTACTGAACAAAGAAGATAAGGTTCTAGTCATACGAGCAATTACATTTTTTTGCATCAAAATACCAAATACAGGTATTCTTAATAATGCATAATTTACATTGTAATGAAATTGCTTATTATTTTTATAGAAAAATCTAAATAGAATAATGGATAGTAAGAGAATCCCAATTGCAAAATACCAGTATGCTATTAACCAATCCGAAATACTAACAACAATGACAGTTAAGATTGGCATTTCTATGTCCATTTCTTTAAAAGTAGCCATAAACGTTGGAACGATAAATACCATTAGAAACATACCTACTGCGATTGTCAGCACAGATAAAATAGCCGGATATGCCAATGCCGATTGTACTTTCTTCTTAATTTTAAATTGTTTTTCCAGTGTCCCTGCTAAACGCTCTAAAGTCACATCAATATTCCCTGTTGCCTCACCTGAGCGCATCATATTAACAAACATTACAGGAAAAACCTTTGGGTGTTTGGCCGCTGCTTCAGAAAACGCTGTTCCCCCGCGTATATCCTCTTCCACTTGTTCTAATGCTTTTTTCAATGCTTTACTTTTCGTTTGAGCACTTAAAATATGTGTCGCTTCTACAATTGAAACGCCGGCACGGATTAGTGTTGCATATTGACGACAGTAAATAACAAAATCCTGGTGCTTTACTTTACCGCCAATATTTAAGTCTTTGTGTAAAATGCTTTTAGACTCTTCCAGCTCACGGGCATTAATGCCTTGTGCTCTTAATTTTTCAAGTGCTACTTTTTTGTTAATCGCGTCAATGATTCCTTTTTTGTGTGAACCAGTTTTTGTGCGTCCACTATATCGAAAAACGGTCAATTATAATCCCCCGCATTCATATATGGCCTTGCTTCTTCCAAAGAGATTTTCCCCATTGCTATTAGCTGCTGCATAGAGGATTCTAAAGTATGCATACCTAAAGCTTTACTCGTCTGCATAACAGTAGGAATTTGGTGAACTTTTTCATTTCGAATTAAATTTGAAATAGATGGTGCTTGTACTAATATTTCAGTTGCAGCAATACGTCCCTTGGCATCCTTACGTACAAATAATCGTTGTGAAACAATGCCCACCAAAACATTCGCTAGTTGTACACGAATTTGTCCTTGCTGATGTGGTGGAAAAACATCTATAATACGATCAATCGTAGTCGGAGCACTACTTGTATGTAATGTCGCCATCACTAAATGGCCCGTTTCTGCCGCTGTAATGGCTGTTGAAATCGTTTCATAGTCCCGCATCTCACCTACTAAAATAATGTCGGGGTCCTGACGAAGAGCAGCACGCAAACCATTGGAAAAGCTCTGAGTATCAACCCCTACTTCACGTTGATTGATAATTGATTTTTTATGTGCATGTAAATATTCAATCGGGTCCTCAAGTGTGATAATATGCTTTGATTTTGTTTCATTAATATGATCAATCATTGCAGCAAGTGTTGTAGATTTACCCGAACCTGTTGGACCAGTCACTAAAATAAGTCCCTGTGGTTTTTCTGCTAATTGATACAGTACCTGTGGCATATTTAACGATTCAATGGAAGGGATTTCTGCTTCTATTAAACGGGCAGCTATTGTCACTTCATTGCGTTGATGATATGCATTTACACGAAAACGACATTTCCCGGGCAATGAATAGTTAAAATCAGTTTCCCCTTTATCGTGAAATTCTTGTAATTTATGTTCTGGTAAAATAGTTTTCACCATTGTCTGTAATTCTTCGGAAGTTAGTAATTCACTCCCATAATGTTCAAGTTGTCCATGGATACGATAAACAGGCGGGATCCCTTTTGTTAAATGAAGGTCAGACGCTTTTTCTTCAAATGCGCGCGTTAATAGCTCATCAATATTTCTACATGTTGTCATGAACGATTCACATCCTAATCTACATTTGCTACACGCAATACTTCTGAAGTAGTTGTTTGTCCTTCTACTACTTTTAACAACCCATCTACTAGTAATGTGTAATAGCCTTCTTGTTTCATATAATTGCGGATCACACTATCGCTACTTCGGCTTAAAATCATTTCTTTAATATTGCGGTCGATTGGTAAAATTTCATGAATAGCCATCCGTCCACGATACCCTGTTTGATTACACGAAGGGCAGCCTCTTCCACGTCTACCACGTGTTACACCTTCAATGCCGTTGTTACGCATTATTTCCAATTCGTGGTTGGTAAAAGTATAGTCTTCTCCACAATCTCGACAAATTCGTCGTACTAAGCGCTGTGCCATAATTCCTACAAGTGAGGAGGATAATAAAAATGGCTCTACCCCCATATCCTGAAGTCGAGAAATCGACTCGACTGCACTATTTGTATGTAAAGTACTTAAGACTAAATGCCCTGTTAACGAGGCACGTACTGCTATTTGCGCCGTTTCGAAATCCCTAACTTCACCTATCATTACAATATCTGGATCCTGACGCAAAATTGAACGCAATCCAGTGGCAAAAGTTAAGCCTACTTCTTCTTTCACTTGAATTTGGTTTATCCCATCAAGCTGATATTCAACCGGATCCTCAACTGTAATAATGTTGACACCCTCTTCATTCAAGTTAGTTAAAGCAGCATATAATGTTGATGATTTCCCTGATCCTGTAGGGCCGGTAATGAGCAGAATCCCATTCGGATTGGCAATCATGTTTCGGAAAAGGGCCTCGTTTTGCTCTGTAAAACCAAGCTTATCAATAGAATTGGCAACACTACTTAAGTCTAAAATACGCATTACCACTTTTTCTCCATAAACAGTTGGAAGTGTCGAAAGTCGAATATCTACTGGCCTGAAATTAACATTCGTTTTAATACGTCCATCTTGAGGAATTCGATTTTCCGTAATATTTAAATTCCCCATAATTTTAATACGTGCTAACACTATATTTTGCATATGTTTCGGTAACGAGCGCTCTGTTCTCAAAACGCCATCCACTCGATAACGAACCCTTAACTCCGTCTCCTGTGGGTCAAAGTGGATATCGCTCGCACGTTGGGCAACTCCGTTTGCGATGATCTGGTTAACTAGGCGAACAATTGGAGAATCCTCTCGTTCAATTTCCTCCTGAGTTTCAGCAACTGTCGCACCTATATCGAGCAATGCAGCTTCCATAGATTCTTGCAAATCATAGTATTTCGTTAGCGTACGATATAAATCATCCTTAGCTGCAATACTTGTTTCGATTTGGCAGCCCGTCGCCATACGTACTTCTTCAATTGCAAAATAATCCATCGGGTCAGCCATCGCTATGAACAGTTTATTTTTTTCACGACGAATCGGAATAATATTTGTTCGTTTAGCGAGTTCAGCCGGAACAAGTTGAAGTAAATCTGGGCTGATTGAATATTGATTCAAATGAATATGTGGGATTCCTAACTGAAACTCGAGTACTTCGATTAACTGTTGCTCGGTTAGAATATTTTCTTTTATAAGAAAATCGCCTAATTTCTCGTCTTTTGTTTTGTTTGTAAGAGCAAATTCTAATTGCACATTTGTAATAACACCAGATTCGACAAGTAAATCACCTAATCGTTTTCGTCCAGTTTTTACGACCATTCGCGTTTGCTCCTCTCTTTACGGGCTTGTTTGTATAAAATTCCCACCTTTATCGTAGTAACCGTATACAAGTTCAGGGTCATTCGGGTCTTTTGAAGTGTTCGTATTTGCAGATGTATCTTTATTCGTTTTTGTAGCATTATTACCGGATTTTTTATTTTCAGATTGTGTATCTGGTAATCCATCTCCGTCTAAATCCATTTGTAAGTCGGGATCACTCGAGTCTGAGTTTCCGCTACTATTTTCAGTAACAACGGGCTGTCTTGAAGATTTCACAATAATTTTATTAACTGGTGGATAATAGTCACGGCTAACAAGTTCATCCATAGTGCTACCATTTTCTGAAATCGAGCGATAAACTTCTACTCGTACGCCTTCTTGACCTTTTTGAATAACTTCTTCTCTACCTATTGGTAAATCTTTAGAATAGCGAGTAATGACTCGCGGTTGTATGATTTTATCTTTACTAACACGAACTGAGATTTCTTTTTCTTTCTTTTGAGCTAGTAATTCCACTTTTAAAGATTCGCCTTCTACTGTGAGTTTTAATTTATTCGGTTGATCCGAATGGTTTATAAATTGCAAATCTTTATCTAACGCTCGATTTACCCTCGCATCCAAACCTTGCTGTAAATATTTTGGCTTCTCTCCTTGGGAATGTCTCTCTGAAATCTCATAATCGATTTGAAGAGCAACATGATAAAGCATAGAGGCTACGAAATTAATCGCTTCACTATCTGATTCTTCATATTTTTCTTCTATCATTCTTAAAAAAGAAAACGGTTCATTCGGTAAAACAATAGAATCATTTAACAAATTCGCTAATTTATCAACACCCATTGCATTTGTAGGGATTTCCTCAATTGATAGAGCTAAACGCTCCGATTCTATTAAATTAGTATCTGCCACTGTTGCAGCGACTTCGTGACTTTTTAAATTGGAAGCTTCGGTGATAATCGTATTTAAAGTCTTTTCAACTTCCCATACACCAGTAGCCTCAAGCTGTTTCTTCACTTGATCATCAACTACCACATGTAAGGGTATATGTACTACTTGTCTTTGCTTCCAGAAAGCAAGCCAAGACCTGTCAGTTAAACTATGATATTCAGTCATCGTACTCTCTACATCAAATACAAACAGTTTAGGGTCGAGTGAAATCGTAACCTTAGCACCTTCTACATCGATAGGAGCCTCTTGCCAAGTATTTATGGCCTCTCGTAAAGTATTTTCAATAGCATCATCTTCTAAGTCCTTAACTGATATTCCACCGATTGTAGATTCATCACCTTTAGCTAATGCTCTTTCAATAATTAAATTTGGTACCCAGACTGTTAATAAAATGATTAGAACAGCTACTATTGAACCTATCTTCAAATGTAATTTCATAGTCTTACCGCCTTTACAAATATATCCAAAAATAAAATGTCTAATTACTCACGTCTCTCCGTTACTTTTTATTCATATTTTTACCATACAGCATACTAGATATTATTTAATGAGTCTTTTTAACTAAAAAAAGTTAAAATTTTATGAACTAAAAATTATTAATGTGTAATTAAAATCATTAACAACACATTGTCAATAAGGTAAACACCCTATATAATGAGGTTATATTTACCTACACAATTCCGAATCAAGCTTATTTAATCAACTTTTCTAGATAAAAAAACTATTAGATCGGAGGCGAGTTTTTTATGTTGATAAAATCACAGAGAGGATTTTCTTTAATCGAAGTAGTTGCATCACTTGTATTAATATCCATTATTCTCTTATCCTTTGCCCAAATATTTATATCTACGAATAAAACAGCCACAGTAAATACCGAAAAATTAGTCACTGTAAATTTAGCCGATGCTGTATTAGCTAAATTAAAATCTGACCCCCTTACCAAAATAGCTACAAAAGACTTAAATGATTATTTTAAAGATACCGGTGAACCACCAGATGCCAAAAAGAAAAACCCACCTCTCGAGATAGATTTAAACGGAAAAACATATACAATTACATATACCCCTAGTCAAAATTCTAATAAATATGTAAATTCAGATTTCACAGAAAAAGATTTAAATCTAATAAAAGTAGTTGTAACAGTAACTTCTCAAAATGGAAAAACAAAAGGCTCGTCGGAAGGATATGTTTCAATTGAATAAATATATTAAGAATCAAAATGGTTTAACACTAATTGAATTACTCGCAACGATTGTTATTCTAGCAATCGTCTCCACCCTTATCTTTTCAATCCTTGTGAAAACTTTAGAAACTAATCAAAATATTCAACAAGAAACTATGCTTAGAGATGAAGCAGATATAATCATAAGTAAATTTATTAAAACCCTCTATACAACAAACCAAAGTCATATTGTAAGGAATATCAGTAATCAATATATTGAAGTAACCAATGATCTGTCTAAATGTAAAAAAAACGATGATGGTAAATGGACTATTACTAGCGAATGCGAAAAGACTCTTGAGCCTATAGGATTTAAAACTGAAAATAGCACTACCTATATCTATTTTAAAAAGGAGAAATATAAAGTTCAAAACAGCAACATTGAAATTTCTAAAAATTCAGAAATAACAGGAAACCCTACAGTTGAATCCATTTACACAATCAATTTAAAGCTTGAGATTATAAAAAAACGTTCAGGTAATGACCAAACAAAAACTATGGAATTTAAAAATCAGATTCAACCTATTGTAAGCTCAAAATAGTTTAAATAAAGGAGATTGTCATATGAAAATTTTCCGGCAAAATGAAAATGGCTATTCATTGTTAATAACATTTGCAGTCATCATCATCTTCACTATACTCGGTTTGAGTCTTATCACTTTAACGTCAAGCGGTATTACAAAAAACAACACTCGAGAGGAAGTAGTACAAGCTCAAGATTTATCAGATAAAGGGATAGACTATGCCGTTAATGATATTCAAGCTGTTCTAAAAAAAGAAATTAAAGATAAACCAATGGGAAAGACTGCATTCGAAACCTTCCTCGTTACTACCTTGACTGCTACAAAGCTAAGTTGCTCGCAAGGCATTAACATCCCTGCAGAAAATGCTAATCAAACAAACGTCTGCATCGAGAAAGTAGAACTAATTTCAAATGAAGAGAAGGATCGTTATAAACGCCTAGTAACATTTAAAAGTACGGGAAAAGTAAATAGTAAAGAGCATATTACATATTCACAGATTATTATCGGTACAGATGCAATTCCAGATCAATTACGCTACGCTGTTTCAACGAATGACGAGGGGAATCTTTATTTACATGGTGGTGTTGAAATTCAGGGAGATATCAAAACAGATGGTCATTTAATTATCTCTGAAAAAGCCCATTGGCTAAAAAATAATATTGCACAATGGCCAGATAGCGTTTTTCCCAGAATAATTCCAGACTCTAAAAGTGTTACCCCAAAAATAATTATGAGGGAATCAGAAAAAAATATATATTATGTAAATAATACTGTTGATTATCCTTCACACATATCTGGCAACACAAACTATTTAAACGGTTCTAAATATATAAAATTCACCCCTTCAAATCCTGCTACAAAAAGCGAATTACAGAATCGTTTGTTTTTAACGAAAAATGTATCCCTTGTAACAAAAAGCCTACCCGGAGATAATCTTGAAATAACAGAGAAAGTTATACCTTTGTATACAAATAAAAATTATAATAAAAACTATCCTACTGGCTTAAGTGTCTCGAACACAAATCACGAAACATCTAAATTTAATAGAGACAATATCATTTTCATACATGGAGAAAAAGAAGAATGTAATACTTGGGGTTTATTTGGATGCAAGAAAACCCTCGATAGAGGAAATTTTAATATTAATGGAAGTGGAAAAACCTTAAATTTGTCGGGCACCTATTTTATTAATGGAGATTTCATTGTAAACAATACTAATTTACGTAGCGATGCCATGCTATATGTAAATGGTAACGTTGATATTAAGGATAGTACTTTAAATGGAATAAATTCAAATAGCACCCTCTTTATTTTCGCAACAGGGGACATTTCAATTAGTAATATTTCTGTTGATAGTGCTACGCCTAGTATGCTTAAAGGCTTTTTCTATTCAAAACAAAATATGATTATGTATGGCGTTGGCTCGAATATTAACTTGTATGGAGGAATTTCAGCAAGACGAACAATTCTAACTGCAGTACGTGGTAATAGTCAAAACTATACTTATGAAAGCTCTAAAAACCAAAAAGAAACCGTTATTACAAATGGTGTTGAAGTACCTAAAAGGAATTCCAGATTGAAAATAACCTATGACGAAAATTTAATAGCTCAATACACATCCTTTAAACGTGATGAAGAAGAAGAATTTATTACTGAATTGAACGAACCCGAGACAATTAATCGTTATTAAAATAAGGGTTGTTTAGAAAGTCTGATTTCACACAGTCATTTTAAACAACCCTTTTCCAATATTTCCTCAAGAACAGTCCTGACAAATCGAAGAGTATAGGTTTTTTAAAAGCTATACAGTTAGGCTTAATGCGCGTTTATTTATACGTGATATTTAGTCTACTTCAAGCATACCATTAGAAATTGTTAAATTGTTATTTTCTTCAAAAATTAAGCCACCATTTGATATTGTATCTTCAATCGTTTTCTGTTTGTAAGTAACAGCTGGATCTCCACTAGTCTTTACTGTATGAGCCATTATTCCGCCTATAACTGTTCCTGATCCCCCCAATAAGACTCTTGCGTTAGGGGCATATATATATAAGTTGTGATTATAAGACCCTCCTTCAATAGTGATATTTGTTCCACCTGCATATATATTTCCTTGTACACTACCAGAACCATCAATTTCTATATTGGCTGATTTAGCATATATAGAGGCTTTTGTTCTTGTATTACCAGTAAAATTCATCGACGAAGTGCCTGCATAATATATACTTAATTGGCCTATGTCCCCTGTATTATTCATACTTGAATCCCCCTCTAAATCAAAAGCATTCTTTATGTACAAAGTTAATTTACCACTTCCTATAATATTTAAATGACCTTGAGAGAAGTCAAAGTTATCTATAAATAAATTTTTGTCTGAATTACCGACATCAATCGTTAATGTATTATTCGAAGCAACCATAAGCGTCTTTACGTACATATCCTGAGAAATCGGAAGAATACCACTGAAATTTGGAGTACCATTTATCTTTCTATCCCCATCAATCTTAATTGAATTTTTATCTAATGAGAGTTGTCTTTGCTCCCCATCGATTGTAACTTGTATTGAATTCGTATAGGGTCTTGTGCTTAAATTAGTAAATTGATTATCTGGGAAAGGTGGTAATATATCTTCAGGAAATGCAACATTCCCTATAATCTCATTTGTAATATTGATCCAGTCTGGTTTTGAAAACTTATCTGAAGTTGTTCCAATTTTTCCATTAATTTTTGTTTCATCTTGTGTAATATCAATATTCCCACTTTCAGATACAACATCCCCTTTAAACTTACCGCCCCCAAGTTCGATGTTTTCAATAGCGTGGATAGCAGCGGCATTTGAAAAAGTAGGGCCAGTTTCCGTTCCACTTCCTAAATTAAATGTAATTGTTTGCACTACGGTTCTTGTTTTCTTTCCAATATAACCAACAGATGTTATTTTATATTGCAAAGGTTCTGTATTTTCTTGAACAATTGTTACATTCGCAATAGGCTTTTCTTTAAATTGTTCATCAAAGGTGACTGTAGCAGTATATGATGATTGAGTATTCTCTTCAAAGATTTTTTTTAAGCTACTTTCAAATGCATCTATAAAATCTAACTTAAATTTTTCCGGCTTTCTTTTATCAAGAGGTAGCTTATTGAAATCCTTTCTATTTTGATCATATGTAATTTTAGCTAATTGTTCTACTTTGCTTTTTGTACTGTTTAAACCACCTTCTGCAATGAAAAATACAGATTGGTCATCTCGCTCACTAGTAGAAATCTTTAATGAATTTGCAGTAAGTGTTAAAAGCATAATTCCAAGAACTGATAGTAAAGCAATTGCCAAAATTGCTAAAAGTAACGAATACCCATTTTCTTGTTTTAGATATTTAAACATCTAGCTACCTCCTCTGAAATATATAGTTGATGAAAAGGGCTTATTATTTGGCGTTGTAATATCAATAATTATATGACTCCGTTTATCTTTAATTTTAAAATCAAGTACATTCACTGCAATTATTTCATCATCCCTTGCAATTGTCTGATTATTTCGATGAAATACGTAGTTATATTTTTGATTATTTTGATTATTCGTTAATATATATTCTGTACAATCATCAAAGTCTTTCGTAATAATTTCTGTAGACTTACGAGTATCTTTAGTGACAACTTTCAAAATATAGGTTGCATCAGATAATTGTACACTCGATTTCATTTGTTTATCGCTAGTATTCATCCCATTCGTTAAGATCGACATTAGAACAATAGAAACGAGCGTAACTATTATGGTAACAGCCAAAACTTCTAGTAAGGTCACGCCTCTCTCATTATGAAATTTAGACATACGCACCACCTCTTTCCTTATAAGCTAAAGATATTTTGCACTTTTGCTTTTAATATCTTCCCTCTTGAATCATAGACTTCGATAGTAATCCTAACTGTTTTTTCCGGCGACATATCTTCAGCTTTCACTATTATGATTTCCTTATTTTTAGCATTTACGGGTGTTACTTTATACTGAGTTGTATTACCGCTCGATTTCTCTTCATCCTTTTCGTATGGAAAATCAGATTCCCAAGTTTCGATTTTGGTGGATTTGAAGTAGTTATACATTTTCTCCATTTCCTTTTGCGCTAAATAGGTTGCATCAATAATTTGTTCAGAGCTTTTTCCTGTTTTATTCGATTGAATGAGTAAGCCAAAAAAGGATAATAAGATGATAGTTATTATAACTAAAGAAGCAATAACCTCAATTAAAGTGAATCCCCCTTGACTGTTAAATAATTCTCTATTTTTACGCTTCATTTCCGCCCTCCTTCTGCCGATAATACTTTTATTGATATAAGATATCAATAAAAGTCTATTAGTCTTAAACACTATAATAACAGTGCTTACAGTAAATAAAGTTTCCTAGTTATTTAATTAAATACTATTTTATGATAATTACACTATTCCATATATAAACAATATTTACAAGACCACTTCTTCATATGAATATATATATTTTCAAAATTTTCCATTCCCAATAATATGTAAAGCGAACTACGTTTAAATTACAATAAAAAGCAATACGATGTAAAAAAACGTTTACCCCAAATTAAGGTAAACGTTTTTTGTGAAAACATACTTAGTGTCTAAATAATTTATTCATTTCCTCAACAACCTACCCGACAACAGCAACCCAATCCCACCAATTGTAATAAACAGGACTGCTCGTATTAGTAAGTCTAGAGCGGACAAATCAAAGAATATAAGCTTAATAAACGCAATAACTAAGATGATAAAACCTGTTATGCGTAATGTTCGTAAGTTGCGCACGTTGCTAAGCCAAAGCGAGATACTTGCTGTCAGGAATAATGTAATCGTTGAGAAGGCGATGCTTAGCTTCCAATCAAGCAAACTGTTGTAGGAAAGTTGGGATATGAGACCCCAAACAGATATCATCGTAAGCACCACACCTGCACTTACAATTGGATCAAGAAGTTTCTCTATTTGCTCTTGATAGCTTTGATAAATGCGCCCTTTCATCAGTAAATCGATCATAATTGCTACGATAACAGCAATATATACGATTCTTGTTACTATATTTAACCACTCAACACCTTGCATATTGTACGGAATTATTTCAAGCATTATTGTGAAGAGAATGAAAAATACACTGAGGACTGGCGTTAATGCGCGCCCTTTGTATTTTGTTGGTACTAAAAGTGATCCCACGAAAAGTAAAGCGAGGATTATACACATTAGATGCGGAATATTACCAGCACCTGCAAAGTACGTTCCATCTAGCTTTCCGATATAAGCTAAGAAATAACCAGTCGTTATTACTGCTAAAAAATCAATCACATATAGTTCCTTCATTGCCTTTTCAAATGCAGTCTGTGTCTCTTTTGGACGTCTTGCATATACATAAATAATCAGGAGATATATTCCTGGCATGATCAAGCTAACATGGTCTATGCTGAAAAATGGTGTTGGCTCATGAATTATAAAGCTTAAAGCGAGTGTAATCATAAATAAAAATGAGCTGACAACCTTCATCATACTAGCTCGTAAACGTAAACTCATCATTACGCCCGCAAAGGTAATGAATGGGATGAGCAAATGATCCACTTTCTCCGGGAAATTCATAACTAGTAACGTATTACATAGTGTAATAAATGCGAGTGTTACGGCACTATCAAATGCCTCCTGCCATTTTTGCTTATAGCCATAACCCGCTAAAGCTGCAAACAAGAAAACTAATATGAGTAATAGTGCTTCACTATATTCAATAGGACTAATGATAAAGTTCAAGAGCAATAAACTAAAGGCTCCTAGGCTAAATTGAAGTCCAACGTGAATATATTTCAATTTAGACTCTGCATTATATAAACGGCACCAACTCGTGTAAAAAATAGATAAAACAACAAGGAAACCTATTGCAAAAACAGCTCGATTGTCATGATTCATAAACGCTATAATGCTGACCGCTAGCACTGAGAAAAAGGTTGCTATATAGAGCGCCAATTTCTGCTTGTGTTGATGAATGACAAATTGCAGCATCGTAAATAGGACAACCACATAGATTAAAATAATTATTGGACTAAAATCCATATATTCTAGTAAATAAGGTAGTAATAATGAAGTAAACGCTACAAATATTGTTAGTACTTCATTTTTCTTTAAATAGCTAATAGCAATACCGTAGCCGATATAAACAACGGCAATAACAAGTGCCATCGTTAAACCGATGATTTCATACAATATCGCACTAGCCGCTGTTGTTAATATTCCAACAATAAACGCTCCGCCGTACAAAGAAATCGTGATGGCTGAGGATCCTATTTTTTTATGCTCCAACACATAAGCTGTTGCTGCTAAAGCAAGCGATAATGCGTAGGCGAGGATGATTTTAACCTCATTCGATAAATAGCCATAATCACTCACAAGCTTAAGACCCCAAAGCACCCCCATCACTAAAATTACCATAAATACTTTTGGAAGTGCCCACATAATACGCTCTTCCAACGTTCGCTGTGGCTCCATCTTTTTTTCTGGAGCTGGCATTGTTTTTGGCTTTGGTTCCAAGTTTGAATTTGGCTTTAGGTTTTGTGCTAGTTTTGGCGTAGATTGTTCAATAATGGATTTTCTGGCGTCCAATGTACTTGTTTTAGCAACAGATTGCTGACGCTTTAAGCCCTCTAATTCCTGCCGTAGATCCATCATTTCCTGCTCGAGCATGGCAACTCTCCGCTCCATTTCAAGCGACATTCAATCATCCTCCCTGCATTATCAATTTTTTAACATTATAACATATTTATCCTTATTGTAAAATTACACTTTTGATTTATTTTTACTCCCCTGTTTATCTAGGTCTTCGATACATTAAAGCACGTTGACTATCACTGGTTCCCCGCGTTGTTGGATCTACAACAACTCCTAATAAAACGAAAATTGATAATACGATATTTAAGATGGTCATTGCCTGATCACTCATTGCACTCGTTAAATCGTAGCCAAAAATAGCTGCTACTTGTTGTGCGAGTAATAAAATCAACGAAAATAGCGCAAGTAAAAATGGTTTATGCTGAAAACGGATCATCCAGTTAATTCTCATATATACTCACCTCCTCCCTTCTCATACACAGTATATGCTCCGCCGCATTACTGCACATATGCAAAAATGGAGCTATAAACGTAGAGTAAGAGGGATTTTTATACCACAAATATTATGAAGTACAAATTTGCAACGCTAGTTTTCGCAAAGCACACACTAAAAAGCCATCTCAGGTATGAGATGGCTTCTAGTTGTTGAAAATCTATTATGTTAATGAAATTAAGTATAGCTCTTCGGCAAACTAGGGGTTAATTTCAGTTCCGATTGGGCGTTGTTATTGCTAAAGCAGAGAGTTACGAAGGTAAGCGACACAACACTTCTTATATCCCCATTTTTGTTTTTCATCACTTTGAATCATCTCAATAATGAGATGGTTCAAAGCCTTTACGTTTATCAAATCTTCGCGCAACGAAAACTAGCCCATAAACAAGTGGAGTTGCTACAATGGACGCAAAAAATTTAAACAAATACTGTGTTATAAATAATGTCAGTAACACTTTAATTGGCATTATTCCATAAAAGGCTATCGTAATAAATAATGCCGTATCGATGAGTTGGCTTAGCATCGTAGAAGCATTGTTTCGAAGCCAAAGCTTACCGCTTCCATGCTTTTCCTTAAATTTATTAAATATCACTACATCCAAATTAACACTGACCGTATAGGCTACAAGACTTGCAATAATGACGCGCATACTGCCGCCGAGAATTGTCTCAAACTCCTGTTGATGACCAAAGGCTTCTGCAGGTGGTAGTGCAATGGCTATCGCGATAAAGCATGCCGCAAACACCTGTGCCATAAGCCCTGTTCTTACCGTGCGACCGCCCGCTTCTTTGCCATATACTTCACAAATTACATCAATAAGAGGATACGTAAAAATAATTAAAATCGCTGCTGCCGGAAGCATTATCCATTCGCCTATACTAAACACTTTAACAGCTAAAACATTTGCTAAAATTAAAAACCCTACAAACAATCCGTTTAAATAGTAAAGCATCAACGATTATCCACCTTTTCAGGATACAGATCGTGGTTCATCAAACGATGCTCCGCCATTTTTTCATATTTTGTGCCCGGGCGACCATAGTTACACCATGGATCAATGGATAGGCCACCACGTGGCGTAAACTTGCCCCATACTTCAATATAGCGTGGCTCGATCAGCTTAATTAAATCATTCATGATGATGTTAACACAATCCTCATGGAAATCCCCGTGATTACGGAAGCTAAATAAATAGAGCTTTAAAGATTTACTCTCTACTAGCTTTTTATCTGGAATAAAAGATATATACATTGTCGCAAAGTCAGGCTGCCCTGTCATTGGACATAGACTCGTGAATTCCGGACAATTAAATTTCACAAAAAAATCGTTTTTCGTATGTAAATTGTCAACTGCCTCAAGTATCTCCGGAGAGTATTCAAATAAATACTTTGTGTTTTGGTTACCTAGTAGGGTTAAATCCTGTAATCCTTGTTCTTCATTTCTTCCTGCCATAAAAATGCCTCCTCAAGTTGTGAGAAGTCCATTACGCATTAAATCTAATAAAAAAAACGCCATATCCGCATTTTTGGGATATGGCGTAAATGACGTCATCCATAGTTTTTTATAGAGGGTATGCGCTATGAACCTCTTTCTTATTCGCTAGTAATATTAACTTAATGAATGCATTCCGTCAACTAAATTTTTCATAATTTAGCATTGACAAAAATATCCTATCGTTATATGGTTAGTTACATAAGTAATTAACCAGTTAACATAAGGAGGTGGATTGTAATTCACTCTTTAAATAGCGAAAAGCCCATTTTCCAGCAAATACGCGAACGAATAGAGGATGGGATTTTAGATGGCCACCTACAACCAGAAGATCGCATTCCATCTACAAATGAGTTTGCAAAGGAATATCAAATTAATCCCGCAACAGCTGGAAAGGGCGTGAACGAATTAGTGGACAAAGGCGTAATTTATAAAAAACGAGGTGTCGGCATGTTTGTTAGTGCTGACGCTCGCGAAATATTAATTGCGGAGCGTAGAGAAAATTTTTTTAATCAACATATAGAGCCATTGAAGAAAGAAGCAATAAGATTAGGTATTTCAGATGTAGAATTACAAAATATGTTACAAAGGGGTTAACGTATGAAAATTGAAGTGAGAAATGTTAGTAAATCATATAGACATAAGGAAGCTTTAAAAAATATCTCTTTTACAATTGAAGGACCTAAAATCATTGGGTTTTTGGGCCATAATGGCGCTGGCAAAACTACATTCTTAAATTTATTATCAGGACTTATTGCTACAACTAACGGGAACATCACTGTCAATGGAGAAAATGTATTTAATGTACCTTTAACTCTACGTGATATTTGTTTTGTTGCAGAGAGTGAAAACTTTCAAGAGGAAATGACCATTGCACAAACGTTAAAGGCGAATAGCTTCTTTTATCCAAAATGGGATGGGAATCTTGCAATGGAGCTACTAGAAGTTTTTGCTCTAAATCCAAAAGATAAGGTTCGCAGCTTATCAAAAGGAATGGTGTCTGCGTTAGGCATTATTACAGGTTTTGCGAGTAATGCAGGTATTACGATCTTCGATGAGCCTTATATCGAACTTGATGTTGCTGCTCGAAATACTTTTTATGATTTATTGATTGAACAACAAACCGAAAATCCAAGACTTTTTATTTTGTCTACACATTTAATTGATGAGGCAAGTGGGCTATTTGAAGAAATACTTATTTTACACGAAGGACAATTACTGCTTCAGAAAACATCGGAACAATGGCATGAGCATATTGTTGCAGTAAAAGGTAGTGCTTCTGATGTCGAGCAAGCAATACGTGGTCTAGAAGTTATTTACAAACATACATTTATGCAGGAGCTAACTGCAATTGTATTCGCTGATGGTCAATCCATTGAAGGACAGAATATTATGCTTGAACGTGTTTCATTACAGGATATGTTGGTGTATTTAAGTAAACAGCAGAAAGCGAGGGCTATTAAATGAATACAGTAAAGGGTAGTTTGTATGTATTATTTCAAAGCTATAAAAAACAAATTATAACTTTTTGGTGCATTTTATTTTCAATCGTCCTATTTTCGCTTTTCATAGATACTTTTTTTGAACTTCATAATTATTCTTTTTCCATCATGATTTCTATACCTGTTTATATCTTTTCCAGTGTCATGGCAGCAAAGTTACTAAATAAAACCTTGTCTTATTTTTTAAGGCTTGGTTTATGTCGCATGCAATTTATGTTCAATGTGGGGTTCTTTTTCATCTGTTGGAGCTTAGTAGGTGCCTTCATAATTGGTTGTACACAAAAAATAATTACTTTCGTTTCTAACATATTCATTATTCATCCTATTTTATTTTTTAATAATTCCCCATCATTTTTACAAACGATGGCATTGGATACTGTTTTACTGCTCTTCTTCCTAACAGCTGGTCTTTTATTGAATGTTGTCTTTTATCGCTTAGGAACTGTTGGTGGTTACAGTTTTATCGGGTTACTAGTCTTAATTCCCATTGTTACAATTATCTTCAAGTGGTATTCTTCTTTGTTTGACCTACTATCAAATATATCTACCTTTACTTTATTAAGTAGTTTATTAATTTTTAGTATATTACTTTACTCAATCATAACAATGGCAATCCGAAATGCTTCGGTCAATCCAGCAGCATAATTCTAGAAGCATTTCGGAATCCTGTTTATTACGATAACTATAAGCTGTTATACTATGAGAATTTATATTACTTTAAGAAGGAGACATTAATATGAGGATACCATTTGTACCTAATAATGTTATGGTTCATAGGGATAGGTTCGATTTTATACAGCAATATCGCGGCGGTGGTTTTATGCTCATAGCTGGTTCTATATATTGGCTGTTGGCATTTGCATTAACTTACGTTCTTGATGAAACTTTATTAACCAAGGTTTACATATGGGGTGGTTTATTAGTCCCGATAATAGGAAGCCTATTTTATAAATTGTTGAAAATGAAAGCAAATCCAAGCCAGTATACATCATTGGTCGGATTTGCTTCAGCGATAACTGTTTGTTGTTTTCCAGTACTGTTATTAGTTAATCAATTAGATTCGACAAAGATATTGCCAATCCTTTGCATTATTAACGCCACACATTTAATCATTCTTTGTTGGGTTCATCTAGAGTATCTATATTTCATTATGGTGATGGTGGGTGTGTGCCTCAGTATGGCGTTCATCTATTCCATCCCAAGTGTATACGTACACTTTATTTGTTTGATATGGGGGTTAATCTCCCTAATATTTGGAGTAATCATTCATATTAATTCAAAAATACCTCTCAAAGGCTATGATTATCAAATTATAGATGAAAAAGTGTATGGTATATAAAAAGTATGAGCATTTGACTTAACAGGTAGGAGAAGGCCTTATTGCTAGATGTTTTTGTCAAATACCATTAAAAAGTATCGCCTAATTTTATATAATCTGTATCACCAAATAAAAAGCATTGGGAAATCAATACCCAATGCTTTTTCGATGTTTTTAAGTTTATTGAGTAAAATCACATCTTGAAGTAAAGGACTTGGCATTTTTATATTAACCCTGTTCATCCTCTTGCGTTGTGTAGTCAATAGAATTGGCTATGTCTACTAAAACTTCAGGTGTTACCTTATTTGAAACCCTTTTATCAATCCACAGCATATATTGCCAATCTTCTCTTTTAAATGCAAGTACATTGAAACCTGAAATTTCCATATAATTTGAAGTCGTTCCGTTTTTCAACTTGTATGTCTTTACTATATTTTCTTTTTTAGATGGATACTTAAACTGAATAGGTCGAACCGTTATTTTATAATGATGCTCAGGAAGTTGATGATTAATAAATGTCGCTTCAAAAAAATCGTTCATGTCACCATCAAGATCATTAAAACGACCAAAATGATGTGTAAAACTAATAGAAGGTACTCGAAGTGGTAGCTTTAGCCCTTGATGATAGTGCCGTTCAAAATCGGAGGCAGCTGCTTCAACCGTTTTATAGCCTATTTCAGGATAAATTTCTTCATAAGAACTGAGCGAATCATTGATATAGGCATCACTTGGTTGAGAAAATAATAAATAACAGGAACTTAAGCAGAGAGAAAAAATTCTGTCCATTTTATCACCTCAGTATCACTTTAAGTGTAGTTTTTCCCAACTCAATGAAATTATGTGTCAAGTTGTATTCTGTTCAATTTATTCTTTTAACACGCATTTAGATAAGAAAAAAGCAATTGTTCGCGTTAGTAAATTCGAACAATTGCCTTTTTAGTCTAAAAGAGTATATGCGCAACTAATGCTGCGATTGGTAGTGAAATAATCGTACGTATTAAGAAAATTACAATTAGATCTAAAAATTTAAGTGGAATCTTTGTACCTAAAATAAGTCCACCGACTTCAGACATATAAATAAGCTGTGTCACAGAAACGACAGCAATTACAAATCGTGTAGTGTCAGCTTCAATCCCTGCCCCTAAAATTGAAGGTAGGAACATGTCAGCAAAGCCAACAACCATCGTTTGTGCTGCCTCAGCTGCTTCTGGTAAACCAAGCACTGTTAAAATAGGTTCAAACGGCTTTCCTAAAAATGCAAAAACATTCGTAAATTCAGCAAGCATTAAAGCAACCGTACCAAAAGCCATAACAACCGGTGCTACACCAACCCATAAATCCAAAACATTTCTAATTCCATCTTTCAAAAATTGACGTGGGTCACGATTTGCATGCGCAACGGCTAAAGCATTTTCTAAGCCATGTGACACAGAATTATAGCCTTCTGGTAATTCCTCACGCGATGGATCTACTGGTGTACCGTCGATATAAGTGTCTTCTTTGTTAGAAAGTGGGAAAATTCGTGGCATTACTATCGCTAACACAAGACCACAAAGGACAACCGTTAAGTAATATGGAATAAAATAGCGTGACAAATGCACTGTATCTAACACTACGATACAGAATGTGATGGATACTACCGAGAAGCTCGTTGCAATAATGGCAGACTCTTTTTTCGTGTAGTTCCCCATTTCATATTGCTTACTCGTCATAAGAACACCAATTGTTCCATCTCCAACCCACGATGTAAGTGCATCAACCGATGAGCGACCAGGGCTTTTAAAGAGAGGACGCATGATTTTTACCATCATCGTTCCGAAAAATTCAAGCAGGCCGAAGTTTGTTAAAAACGGTAATAGAATGCCTGCAAATAAGAAAATCGTGAATAAAAATGTTACTAAACCATCGTCTGGGTTCATTAATAATCCACCAGTATTTTCATTATTAATCGCCGATGGTCCAAAATCAAAGACAACCATTGAAGCAAATACTAAACCAATGACTCTTATAATTGTCCAAAACCAATTTACATAAAATAATGTCTCTAAAATACTAGGCTCTTTTGAATTATTTCGTGGAATAAATTTGGCAATAAGTGAACCAATTGCCGAAATCGCGAATATAATTATAGTAAAATAACTAATAACCGGAGCAACAAAACCTGCTAGTAAATTTGCTAAAATAGCAATTGGAACTTTCCATCCATCTTCCGTTAAGACTGGTGTCATAAATAACAGGACACCAATAAGAGACGGAATTATGAAGAAAAAGTATGTAGAAAAAGGATATTTTTTCATCATTTAAAGCCTCATTTCTCTAGGTTTTTTCAAAGTTTTATACATCAAGCTTGTTAGTTATGGACTGATCAATTATGCCTCGGCATAATTGCGTCCGGAATCGGCTTTGTGCTTAGGCCTGCGTGACACAGGTCAGTTAGCCGTTATCGCATGGATGCGATGATCTTAGGCTAACATCCTATGTGAACTCCTTTCCGATTCCGTGACATCCGCCAAGAAATGTATATCTATACTTTAATCAGCGGGAATTTCTTATTCCTCACTGAACATTAGTCTTTACCTCTCAGGCATTTACGAGCCGTTAATCTCCCACCTATATTCTTTACTTTCGCTGAATTTCGATGCGGGATTCTTGTACCTGACGCTTCGCTTTTGATACAGATCAATTACTGTCGTTAATGCGAGATAAAGATAGAATACGGATAAAATAAAAAAACATCCCTCTAAAAAGTAATAAAGGAATGTCCAAACATACTTTTTTATAATTAACATCCGCAATGCAAAATCTCTATTCTTTAAGTCATAGCTATAAAATATCATAAGCCAACAATACATCGGTTAATTCTACAACAAAATGCATTTTTATTCAATCCATAAAAATTTGTTATTGTTATAATTCTCTTTTAATTATCCACACTTCTTCTTAGTATCATTATCTTTCGACAAAGATCAATTAAGCCTTGCATAATTGCATCCGGAGGCTTTAACTTCTCTCAGCAGGTGTCCAAACATCCGCTGAGAGAAGTTAAAGCTTGGTGAAACTCTCCATTAATCATACCTATTTTGATTGCCTAAGAGATTTAACTAGCCCTTAATAGGCATACAAATAGACCATACTGTCTTTCATCTCATATGTTAATTATGAACCACAACTTATCAAAACAGGAGGTTTTACCATGCATAGACGTATGCATCATCATCATCATCATCACGCAGGTCCACATTGTTGTCCACCGCAGCATTGCCCAACTCAATTTGAACAACCACATTGTTGTCCACCAGAGGAATATGTACGCACTAATTACATCCATACGGTCGTACCTCATGTACAACCAGCACATATTACAACAGTTAACAAACATATAATTGATCATCAATATCATTTCCCTTGCACTGAATGTGTAGTGGAAGAATGTTGCGAAACACACACACTTTGCGAGATGCCACCTGAGCCTTGCCATATGCCACATCATCATATGGGACATCATCATATGGGGCACCATCACATGGGCCATCATCATATGGGTCATCATATGTGCCATCCTATGGATCATCATATGGGTCATCATCATATGGGCTATTAAAAAATATGCGATGAGGTTAGTAATACCTCATCGCTTCATTTTTTTATAGCATACTCCTATGAAAATACCTATTTCTATCTTTACTATCGATCTCTTAATTTCATAAGAAAAACCGAGCACCTATACTAGGCACTCGGTTAATATTTTTAGTACATTTTTAAATATTGATCGCGTTCCCATTGGTGTACTGTTGTACGATACATGTCAAACTCGATTTCTTTTGCTTCTTTAAAGTTTGCATAAATATGCTCACCTAAAGCTGCTTGAGCTACTTCATCTTTAGCAAGTAATGCTAAAGCATCATCAAGTGCTGGTGGTAAGTTTGCGATACCATTCGCTTTACGCTCTTCATCAGACATCACGTAGATGTTTCGATTAATAGCAGCTGGTGGTGTTAAGTTTCGACGGATCCCTTCAAGACCAGCTTCTAAAATAACAGCCATCGCTAAATACGGATTAGCAGATGGGTCCACAGAGCGTACTTCTACACGAGTTGAAAGACCACGTGCTGATGGGATACGGATAAGTGGTGAACGGTTTTGAGCTGACCATGCTACATAACATGGCGCTTCATAACCTGGTACAAGACGTTTATAAGAGTTAACTGTTGGATTTGTCACAGCTGTGAAGCCTTGAACGTGGCCAAGCACACCTGCCATGAATTGCATTGCTGTTTCAGAAAGGCCTAATTCAGTAGATTCATCGTAGAATGCATTCTCTTTACCTTTAAATAACGAAACATTAAAGTGCATACCAGAACCCGCTTCACCGAATAATGGCTTCGGCATGAATGTAGCATGTAGACCGTGTTTACGTGCAATTGTTTTAACAACTAATTTGAACGTTTGAATATTGTCACAAGCTGTGATTGCGTTTGCATATTTGAAGTCGATTTCATGTTGTCCAGGAGCTACCTCATGGTGAGACGCTTCAATTTCAAAGCCCATTTCTTCTAGCTCTAATACGATATCACGACGGCAGTTTTCGCCAAGATCAGTTGGTGCTAAGTCGAAGTAACCACCGTGGTCGTTCACTTCTAATGTCGGTTCACCTTTTGCATCTAATTTAAATAAGAAGAATTCTGGCTCAGGTCCTAAATTGAAGCTTGAGAATCCCATATCTTCCATTTTCTTAAGGATACGTTTTAAGTTGTTTCGTGGGTCACCAGCAAATGGCTCGCCTTTAGCAGTGTATACATCACAGATGAAACGTGCTACTTTCCCTTTTTCAGAAGTCCAAGGGAACACTACGAAAGAATCTAGATCAGGATATAAATACATATCTGATTCTTCGATACGTACGAAGCCTTCAATGGATGAGCCATCAAACATCATTTTGTTTTCTAGTGCTTTGTCTAGTTGGCTTACAGGAATCTCAACGTTTTTGATTGTGCCAAGAATATCTGTAAATTGTAGACGTATAAAGCTTACGTTTTTTTCTTCGATTAGACGTTTAATGTCCTCTTTAGTGTATTTACCCACAGTTTTCCACACTCCTATAAATTGTCTAGCTTTTTATTATTACCCTACTCTATTAATAAAGAAATGAATGATGTTGCTTTTTATTAATAGAATCGAGATAAATCCCCACGTCGGATGGATGATTTTTGCATGCGCTGCGCTTGACGCACTTCTTCACGCATGATGTGACGTAATTCTGAGTCACTTAAATCACGTTCATCTGTTGAAACAGGTTCATTCTTTTTAGCGAACAGCTTTTTAATTTTCGCCATGTTCATACCCTGATCCAAATAATCTTTAATTTCCAGCAGTGTATCGACGTCATTTAATGAAAACATTCGACGGTTGCCTTCTGTTCGGTGCGGCTCAATTAAATGGTGTTCTTCATAATAACGAATCTGACGTGCCGAAAGCTCTGTCAATTGCATTACGATATTCATAGATAATAACGGCATAGTTCGTCTAATTTCACGACTCATTTAAGTCCCCTCCAATACCTGCTAATAATATAACGAAAAATTTACACTGTCAACCACTCATGTAAGGTTTCCTAACATGAGATAAAATAATTTTTTTGAACTGACGAAAAATTGTAAAAAACTAAGTTTATGATCCTAACGTAGGAGTGATTTCTGCTAATATACGTTTTAACAAAGGTCACCTTCAACTTTTCGTCCATCAATAAAAAAACTATTCAAAATGGAAGTTTTGAATAGTTTTTCGTTACCTATTTTTGGATTTTTTGAACAGCACTACAAATTGCAAATTTTACGTGCTCGTATGTTAACCCACCTTGAATAAATGCTGTAAATGGCGGACGAATAGGACCGTCTGCTGTCAGCTCAATACTTGAACCTTGAATGAATGTTCCAGCTGCCATGATGACATCATCCTCATAGCCAGGCATATACGCCGGTTCTGGTGCATAATGCGCATTAATTGGTGAGTTCGCTTGAATTTCACGGCAAAAAGCAATCATTTGTTCCGCGGTTTGGAAAGAAACCGATTGAATTAAATCTGTACGATTAGCATCATAGCTTGGTGATGTATTCATGCCAATTTCCCCTAGCATAGCAGCTGTGAAAATGGCACCTTTTAATGCTTGAGATACTACATGTGGTGCAAGGAAAAATCCTTGATAGAAGTCACCAAGCGTATTTAATGTTGCTCCTGCTTCAGCACCAATACCTGGTGATGTCATTCGATAAGCACATTTTTCTACTAAATCTGCACGCCCCGCAATGTAACCACCAATTTTCGCTAAGCCTCCGCCAGGATTTTTAATGAGCGAGCCTGCTATTAAATCAGCCCCAACCTCGGTCGGTTCCTGTGCCTCAACAAATTCACCGTAGCAATTATCAACGAAAATAACCGCATTTGGTGCTAATTCACGGATTTTTGCACACATTTCTGTAATTTGCGAAATGGTAAAGGATGGGCGTGTTGCATAGCCTTTCGAACGTTGGATAGCAATCATTTTTGTGTTTGCTGTAATTGCAGCTGCAACACCTTCCCAATCGATCTCTTGATTATCGATTAAATCCACATGGCTATAACCGATTTTATAATCTTTTAACGAGCCAGTATCCTTATCGCCACCATCAACTATTGATTGCAATGTATCATACGGCTGACCCGAAATATAAAGTAATTCATCACCTGGACGTAGTACTCCGAATAAGCTAAGTGTAATTGCATGTGTACCAGAAATAATTTGCGGACGTACAATGGCAGCCTCCGCTCCAAAGACCTCTGCATAAACTCGTTCTAGATTGTCACGCCCCTCATCATCATAGCCATAACCATTAGACGGGTGCAGATGATAATCACTAACTTGATGCTTTCGGAACGCAGCAAGCACTTTTTGTTGATTGAAGAATGCCATGTCTTCTACCTTTGCATGAAAAGGGCGTACCTTTTCTTCTATTTTAGCAGCTAATGCTAGTGTTTCTTCTGATAAATTGGTTGTAAAAGTCATTATGTTCTTCTCCATTTCACATTTGTTCAAATCTTATCTTATCAATTTGTGAGCTTGCCTGCAAAGCTTGCTAATTTCATTAGGCACTAAGCTAAATGACCAACTAAATCTATTTAATTCTGTTATAATAAGGTATTTGATATCTGATAATTCCGAATCAAAAGTCGATGCTTTTCTTTGCAAAAACTTCTAGATACAAAAAAAGGTAACTTTAATATTTTCTAGTAACTAATCTACAACAACATGAAATGATTTATTCACATAAGGGGTGAAAGGGTTGGCTTGGGAGGTTTTTAGTATCATTGGAACAATTGCCTTCGCAATTTCCGGGGCAATAATTGCAATGGAGGAAGAATACGATTTATTCGGTGTCTATATACTCGGTATCGTAACTGCTTTCGGCGGTGGAGCTATACGAAATCTACTCATAGGTTTACCTGTAACAACATTGTGGGGTCAAGATATGATGTTTCAAATCGCCATTGCAGCCATCACAATTTTTTTCTTATTTCCACATCGTCTCATTCAGCATTGGCATCGCTGGGGCAATTTCACTGATGCTATCGGATTATCGGCATTTGCGATTCAAGGTGCCCTTTATGCTGTGAAGCTCGACATGCCTATTAGTGCCGTTATTGTAGCTGCTGTCTTAACAGGGTCAGGTGGTGGAATTGTTCGCGATTTATTAGCTAGACGTAAACCGTTAGTTCTTCGTGATGAAATCTATGGTGTTTGGGCAGCGCTAGCCGGGCTTATCATCGGACTTCAACTATTTTCAGGGGATATCTTTTTATATGTATTATTTGGAGTGATCACAGTACTAAGAATACTTTCATACATGAAGAAATGGCGTTTACCGTTACGGAGGTTGAATCGAGCATAGTTATACTGTTGCATAATTAAAAAGCCCAAATATCAGATTTGGGCTTTTTTGAATTTATAAATTCCTTATTTATCACAAACTCCGTACATCCTCAGCAGCGACTAAAGTTAATCTTTCAACAGCAACATAGCTTCTTCTAAAGTAGCCATATTTTTCATCATAGAGCATGCTGCGTCTAAAATAGGAAAGGCTAAAGCTGCACCAGAGCCCTCACCCAATCGCATATTCATCTGCAACATCGGTTCAACTCCGAGCATTTCAGCAGCAATTTTTGCACCTGGTTCTTCAGAGGCATGAGATGGAATGATATAGTCTTTTACGTTTGGTTCGAGTTCGTATGCAATAAGTGAAGCAATAGTAGAAATAAAGCCATCAATAACAACTGGTTTACGATGTGCAGCTGCGGCAAGTATTACTCCAGCCATAGCGCCTATTTCTAATCCACCGACCTTTGCAAGAATATCAATAGCATCATCGCGATTTGGTTTATTTAATGCAATAGCATTGTGAATGACTTCTACTTTATGTGCTATCCCCCCTGGTCCTACTCCTGCACCAAAGCCTGTCACTTCATTTGGATGACATTCGTGAAGAACCGATAATATTGCAGCACTTGGAGTCGTATTACCGATCCCCATTTCGCCTGTCCCGAGTACATTGATTCCTTTTTTAATTTCTTCCGTTGCTACCTCAATTCCTACTTCAATGGATTGAATGGCTTCTTCCCTTGACATAGCAGGACCTTTTGCCATATTGTCCGTGCCATATTTAATTTTTTTCATGATAACACCAGCATCATGTGGAATATCCTCTTTTACACCAACGTCTACTGTAACAATTTTTGCATCTGTGATTTTTGCGATAGCACAGACACCTGTTCCTCCTCTAGGAAAATTTAATGTTTGAAAGACCGTCACATTTTGTGGATTAGGTGTTACCCCTTCATCACAAACACCATGGTCTGCTGCACAGACAATTATCGCCTTTTTATCAATCGCAGGAAATAGGTCTCCTGTAATTCCAGATAGTTGTACAGCAAGAGCCTCCAGTTTCCCCAAGCTTCCAGGAGGCTTGCAAAGTGCATCTATGCGTTCCCTTGCCTTCTCCATCATTTTGTGGTCAGCACTTTGAATGTTTTGAATCGTCTGTTGTAATAATTGCATGAAAATTTCCCCTTTCTTTTTTGCCCTTGTTACTCGAAGAATGATTTAGAGAAAAAAATAAAAAGCCTGTAGTTTATTCCATAACAAATAAACTACAGACTTTTCCATCGTCTATATAACCGAAGCAGATAGGCAGGTCTCCTGGCTCAATTTCAACATTTCATAGAACCTTCCCAGCAAGACGCTAGTGGCATTCTCTATGAAACTCCCTTTTACAGTGGTGGGACCGCTAAAGCTTTTCACTTTATTCCCTATTCTCCCGCAATGGGCACCTAATGCTTTTATGCAATTACTTTAAATCTACGTCAAAGTGGTTTTTGTGTCAATATATTTGATTAAACGGAAAATTGTTCCAGGCATTCCTTCGAAAATTGATTCATATCGCGCCTACCCAACCATAATCCATTTTTTCTAGGTAAATCCCTAATCGTTCACAAGTAACGGATGCAATTAAGTTTCTTCTTTCCTAAAATTATAGTAGGGAAAGTAATTTTTTGATGTAAGTCTATTGAATAGAAATATGCTGATGACTAACATGAAAAATAACTACATTTCAAACTTAGCCTTCATTTTGCATTTTCCTAATCTCAACAATATTCTTCCAGATCGCCCTATCAACTTTGGCAAAACTACGTATGCTTGGCGTTGTATTTACTTCAAATAATATAGGTTTTCCTTCAAGATTTATTCCAAAATCAATGCCATATTCTCTACAAGGAAAGTGGGATGCTATTACTTCAGATGCTAAAATTGAATCTTCTTTTAGAGAGTCTATTGTTTGATCTTTCTTTGTATTATCCATCATCAAATAACCTGATAATAATTCTTCAATCGATATTGCTTGAGAACCCCGATTTGAATTGACAATCCCATGATCCTCAGTTGCAAGCCTTCCGTAAATTCCACCAATTATCCATTTTCCCTTTAGATTTTGAACATGAACACGAATGGATATTGAATCCCCATCAGGGGTTAGACTTTTAACCCCCTCCTGTATAATATAAATTCCGCTTAATCTACCGTGTTTCTCATATGGATGTAGAACTTGGTGGAAATCCTCAATTGCTGCCACACATTTACTTATTTCTTCACCTTGCATGGTAAATCCGTTAAAACAATAGTGTCCATCTTTTCTTTTGCAGACTTTATAAATTGCTCTTCCTTGTCCAGCGCTATTATGTTTCACATAAACATACTCATACCTATTTAATAAATAGATTAGATTTTCTAGACTGTAAAGTGTTGTTTCTGGAATGCAGTCAGTTGTTAAAGGATTTTGTTTTAAAAGTAAGAATTGTTCCCATTTTCCAAGTCCATTTTTCAATAAACTCACCTCATTTAGTTAGATATTTTTATTTCTTT
Source organism: Lysinibacillus sp. RC46 (assembly GCF_041262385.1). Classification (NCBI taxonomy): domain Bacteria; kingdom Bacillati; phylum Bacillota; class Bacilli; order Caryophanales; family Bacillaceae; genus Lysinibacillus; species Lysinibacillus sp. RC46. The sequence continues at coordinate 103,385 of NZ_JBGCCF010000001.1, forward strand.
TGTATTAATAGTGTAGTCCTCCCCACTTATGGAGGTTACTGTATTGTATGTAAATAGATTTATCTTGCATGGGTGAGTGAGACTTGGTAACGCGACTAATATCTCCTATTTTTCTGTTAGAGTCATAATAAATTTTCTACACTAGAAAAGTAGCATTATGATTGTTCTCAATGCATCCATTTTATTGATTTCAAAATCATTAGCTTCTAATATATTTGCCCTGCTAATCTTTACTTTTAGTCATATAGACATGTCGAGTATGGGGAGATGGGAGATATTGAAAAAAAGGACGAATTTTTTTTAAAAAATATATTCAGACAAACTTGAATTTTTAATGGAATCCCATAACGGTCTTTCCGCAAAAGTTGTAGAGGAAGTCGGTTTTAAAGGGATTTGGGCGAGTGGTCTATCGATATAAGGATCATTAGGTGTAAGAGATAATAATGAATGTTGGCATTCGGTACTCCGAAATGTAAATCAAAAGAGCCTTTTCCTCTTAATAACAACAAATAACTATTTGAAGAAATGTACTTAAACGAACGAAGCAGTTTTGTTGAAAAAGGTATGGACCATGTTGACAATCCGAAATTTTTCTATTATCATATTGAAAATCACAAATGAATTCAATAATATATTTCGTATAACAATATATTTCGTATAACCCCAATAATATGGTTTGGGGGTCTCTACCAGGAACCGAAATTCCTGATTACGAAGAAAGTACAAAACTTGTATTTTCTTTGTAGTCAGGAATTTTTTGTATTTTAATCTAAAAATTTATTTCAGGAGGTCAAAAATGAACTTTTTAGCATTGCCCAAAATTGAACTACACTGTCATTTGGATGGAAGCCTTAGGGCTGAAACTATTATCGATATTGCACAGAAGGAAGGCATTCAGTTACCCTCTTTTGATAAGGATGTACTGCAAAAGGAGCTGATTGCTCCGTTAGAATGTGAATCCCTTGACGAATATTTAAAAAGATTTTCTCTTCCTAATTTAGTAATGCAGTCTAAGGAGAACTTAAGAAGAATTACTTTTGAGCTATTTGAGAATGCAACAAGGGAAAATGTGAAATATTTAGAAGTCAGATTTGCCCCGTTACTTCACACATTACAAGGTCTTGGTGTTGAAGAAGTTATTCAAGCTGTTATAGATGGGATGAGAGACGCCGAAAGCTGCTACGAAATAAAGGGAAATATAATCCTGTCTTGCATGAGGACTATGTCTGTAGAAAGCGCATTTGAGGTGGTTGAAAAGGGGAAAAAGTTCCTTGGAAAAGGTGTGGTGGCAATTGACCTATGTGCATCCGAAGAAGAAGGCTTTTGTGAAAAATTCGTAGATCCAATTGCTTTAGCCAAAGAATATGGCTACAGAGTCACTATTCATGCCGGTGAAACAGGAATTGGTAAAAATGTTCTAGAGGCTGTTGAACTGTTGGGTGCTGAAAGAATAGGACACGGAGTATTTATTAAAGATTGTGCCGAGGCATATAAGATTGTGAAAGAAAGACAGGTAGTGCTTGAAATGTGTCCAACAAGTAATGTCCAAACGAAAGCTGTTCATCATTATTCTGAACATCCGATTTATAAGTTTCATAAAGATGGAATAAAAGTGACATTTAATACGGATAACAGAACAGTATCTGATACTACAATGGCAAAAGAAATCCATTTAGTTAACAATGAATTTAATCTAAGCGAAGAAGATTATCGACAAATTTATATAAATAGTGTAGAAGCATCCTTTGCCGACCAAGAAACTAAAGAATGGTGCTTGGCACAATATTAAAGAAAATTAATAAATTATGCAGAATATATTCAAAGTGCTTCTATTACAGAAAAAGATCAAGGTTGCTAACGTCGTGGAACTGAGAAGCTACAACATCAAGCTTTGCTAAGTGGCGAGTAGTTCACTTCTTTATTCTTCATAATTCTATTCCCTATGCTAGAAAAAGCTCCCTAATGCCAAATAGGCTTTTGGGAGCTTTCTGTCCGTTTATTGCTGTGATATCAACTTTGTTTTATCTATTTCACTCAGAAATGTTGCGCCGAGTAAAAGGATAGCGCCTAGTATTTGTAGGGTCGCCATTTTCTCTCCTATAATCATCGTCGAAATTACTAATGATGTCAGTGGATCAATATAGCTTAAAATAGCTATACTTTGCCCTTTTAGATGACGCATTCCCAAAAAGAACAGATAGAAGCCTATTCCAGCATGGACAATGCCCAACGCTATAAGTAAACTAATTGATTTTATATCGATTTTCATTATTTGGAACCCATTAGTCCCAAAAAGGTAAAGAGCAAGGAATAACGCTGCTAAAGCAAGTTGAATAATCGTATTATCGGGCTCTTTTAATCCATGAATATACTTATTGGTGAATGTAACTATTGTATAGAAACAAGCTGCAATAAGCCCATATACAATACCGATATAATGTTCGCTCGTTTCGGTAGTTTGGCTTTGAACGATAAAATACAGACCTACAAGCGCAACACAAACATAAAAAATTTTTCTTAATATTATTTTCTCTTTCAAAACTATAGGTGACAAACAAATCACTAGTACTGGCGCAAAATAGTAGCTTAGAGCTGCATTTGCGATAGTTGTTTCCTTGTACGCTTGGAAAAGGAAAATCCAATTTCCGCATAAGGCAAAGCTCGAAAGTACCAATGGCCATTTATTTTGCAAAATAGTTGTTTTCGTAAATCTTTCTTTTTTTGATAGGAAAATCAAAAGTAAAAAACAAGAGCCAATGAGACTCATTCAAAAGGCTATTTCACTTGAAGGTAACTTAATATATTTTGCAAAAACACCGACAGCTCCAAAAATAATCATTGATAAAATAAAAGATAGTTTCCCGCTCATTTCTAATTCCTACTTTCTACATGTATATAGTCTTCATATACAGTAGAATCTATTGAGAATTAGCAAGCTTTTATTGAATGCCTAAACAGCAGATTCTACTGTAAAGACATTGTTGGGGGTGCTATTGTTCGATACATACTAATCCCTCCTTACATGTTGCAATTATAACACATTTTACCAAACGATAATGAATTGCTTCAATCTTATATCAACTCGAATGTATAAGAAAAACCCTCGCCTAAACGAGGGTTTTAAACGACAATTATTTAAATTCTAACTCTCCATCATAAGCAAGCATGCCGCCTTCAAGGTTTGTTACGTCAAAGCCTTGAGCTTCTAGGTATGCACAAGCATTTGCTGAACGACCGCCTGCCTTACAAACGATAATGTATGGCTTAGAAGCATCTAATTCATTTAAGCGCTCAGGGATTGTCCCAAGAGCAATGTGTTGCGCACCAGGGATCATGCCTTGTGCTACCTCATCATCTTCACGAACATCAATAATGTATAGGTCTTCGTTCGCATCTAATAGTTCTAATATTTCTGTTGTATCCATAGTTTTCATCTGTGTAGTCCTCCAATATGTCGATTTCCTCTTACATTATAGCCTGAAGGCAAAAAAACAGCTAGTGTCATGAACACTAACTGTTTTACTTCTAATGTTTCTATTCTTCAGTTTCTAAAAAATCTACTTGCTTTGCTGGAACAAATGTAGAAATAGCGTGTTTGTAAATAAGATGTTGCTTGCTTTCAGCATCTAGTAATAAAATTGTAAAATTATCATAGGATTTCACAGTTCCTTTTAACTGAAATCCGTTTAACAAAAACACAGTGACAAAAACATTGTTTTTACGTAGATGGTTTAAGAATGTATCTTGCAAGTTAATTGATTTCATCAAATATGCCTCCCTATGCTCTCTTTCTACCTCTTCATTCCTATATTAGCACATTCTACCAATTTAGCAATTAGTGATTTTTAAGAATTAGTTAAAGTTTTTCGTCATTATTAACAAAATATACATCCATTTTGTTTCGGAAGTAAGTTAGTTGTCTTTTCGCATAGCGGCGAGAATTTTGCTTTAAGCTGTCAATAGCTTCATCTAAAGAACATTTTCCATCTAGGTAATCATATAATTCCTTGTAGCCGATTGCTTGTATTGACTGTACACCTCGTATATTTTGCTGCCATAAGCCTTTTACTTCTTCTAAAAGCCCTTTTTCCATCATTATATCGACACGACGGTTAATACGATCATAGAGCACTTCACGTGACATATTTTGCCCAAGCCCTATAATCACATGATTGTAAAGTGGAACTTCTCCACGATTTTGGGCTTCGGATGCCTTTGAAACGCCACTAAGCTCAATCATCTCTAACGCACGTATAACACGGCGAGTATTATTTGGATGAATTGTCTCAGCTGTTTGTGGATCAAGTTTTTTAAGCTTAGCATGCATTGCCTCTGGACCTAATTTCTCCAGTTCTGCATAATAGGCTTTTCGTGCCTCTTCATCTACCTGCTCCTCTGTAAATTGAAAATCAAAGAGTACTGCCTGCACATATAAACCTGAGCCTCCTACAATAATCGGTAGCTTACCACTCGCTTGAATTTCTGCAATTTTAGCTCGCACTAATTTTTGATAGTCTGCTACTGAAAAGGACTCTGTCGGCTCTTTGAAGCTTAGTAAATGATGGGGTACACCCTCCATCTCTTCCTCAGTAATTTTCGCTGTACCAATATCTAAGCCTTGATAGATTTGCATGGAGTCACCGTTGATGATTTCGCCATTATATTTTTTTGCTAACTCAATGCTTAGTGCTGTTTTCCCAGAAGCAGTAGGCCCTACGATTGCTACGACCTCTGCCTGCTGTAATTTATCTTGTATCATATTTTTCTAACCACCGTAATAAAACTTGATAGACAGCCTCTTGATTGTCTTCGTTTAGGATTTCATGGCGCTTATCCTCAAATAAGTAAACCGTTACATCCTGTATGCCCGCTTCCGCCAATTGTTGTGCTACAGCGTATACACCTTGGCCTTGTTCTCCGACTGGATCCTTACTACCACTTATCAATAATATAGGTAAGTCTTTTTTTGTTTTGGCTATCTCTTTTTTACGATTTAACGACATAAATCCTGTTGTTAAATCGACAAAAAATTGATTTGTTGGAATAAAGCCGCAATACGGATCATCGATATATTTTTGCACCTCATCTTCTGCTGAACATATCCAGTCATACGCAGTCTTCGAATTTGGGAACTGTTTATTAAAGCTACCAAAGCTCAGCTTATTTAATAACTTGCTCTCCGTATCTTTACCAAGCTGTTTGGCCATTACTTTTGCTACTAGATTCCCCATCGTATGCAATGTTGTAACGCTTCCTGTTCCACAAAGAATCACATTATCCACTTGATCGCTGTACAATTGAATATATCTTCTAGTAATGAACGATCCCATACTATGACCAAATAAAATCAAAGGTACATCTGTAAATTGTTCATGCAATATTGTAACTACTTCATGTGCATCCTCTACGACGCGATCAAACCCATTTTCTTCAGCAAAAAAACCTAGTGTGCCATTATAAGCTGCTGTTTCTCCATGCCCTCGATGATCATGCATTGTCACTGCATAGCCAGCTTCATTTAGGCTATTGGCAAATTTAACATAACGTCCACTATGCTCCGCCATACCATGTAAAATATGAATATGGCCAATACATGGCTTCGATGGCTTTAATGTGCGAGTAAACAGAAAATGGCCATCTGACATTTCAATATAACGCATTGCCTACACTCCTTCCTCCGCAAAATTTGTTGCATCTACAAGAGCTTGCTCTAGTTGAGCGACATAAGTATTTCTTTGTGACTCTGTATAGTTAAAATGTTGTTGCATAACTTGAATGACCTGCTGTTTATAACATTTTACCGCATCAATATCGAAGTATAATAAGCCTGTTCGACGGATAAAGAAATCACTTGGTGTGTACACCATTTCCGCTTCTATGCCATAAAGTAGCATTGCATGTAGGGCCAGGGGCATCGAACTTCCATGTTCATGCAAATATTTCACCTGGTTATATAATGCATCGACATTCGTGCCATATTTTTGTACAAGCTGTTTTGCTTCATCATAATTTAGACCATACTGAACGCCCTCTTTAGCTTTATACGTACTATAATCAGTGAAATTAATGGCATTAATGCCTTTTGCACCAGAAAGTGATAATTCACGTGTTACACATGGACTTGCGTGCTTATATTTATGGGTTTTCACAATTTTATCAACGATTGTTTCTGCCATTTGACGGTAGCCCGTTAGTTTGCCACCCGCAATCGTCATTAGTCCACTCGGAGCCGTCCATATCTCATCTTTGCGTGAAATTTCGGATGGATCCTTTCCTTTTTCAAAAATAAGTGGACGCACACCTGCCCACGACGATTCTATTGTATCTCTTGAAATATTTGCCGTTGGAAAGACAGTTTTTGCAGCAGCAATTAAATAGTCAACATCTTCTTGGGTAGCGACAGGATGTACAGGGTCTCCCTCGTAAACTGTATCTGTTGTCCCTACATAGGCTTTACCATCACGTGGAATTGCAAAGGCCATACGCCCATCTACTATATCAAAGTACACTGCTTGTCGTAATGGAAAATCCTTTTGATCAAAGACAATATGAACTCCTTTCGTGAGACGTAATTGCTTTTTGTCTGCTACTTTATCCTTTTGGCGAACCTCGTCCACCCAAGGTCCAGTTGCATTAACGATTTGCGCAGCATGTACTTCAATCGTTTTCCCTGTAACATGATCCTTCACTTGTACCCCAACAAGCTTTTTCTTCTCATATAAAAATTCTGTCATCTCCGCATAATTTAAACAAAGCGCCCCATATTCTACAGCTTTTTTCAGCACTTCAATTGTCAGACGGGCATCATCCGTACGATATTCAACGTAATAGCCACCACCAATAAGTTCATCTTGATTGAGTAAAGGCTCTAGCGCTGCCGTTTCCTGAGCGTTTAACATTGTTCTACGTTCATGCTTTTTAACACCTGCTAATCGATCATATACCTTCAGTGCCATTGATGTTGTAAATGGTCCAAGTGAGCCCTTCTTATATAATGGTAGTAGCATTTTTTCAGGAGTTGTCACGTGAACAGCATTGTCATAAACAATTTCACGCTCACGCCCAACCTCGGCTACTACACCAACTTCAAGTTGCTTTAAATAACGAAGCCCACCATGAATAAGCTTTGTTGAACGGCTTGATGTGCCAGCAGAAAAATCCTGCTTCTCAATCAAAGCGACCGATAGCCCTCTAGATGCTGCATCAAGCGCAATGCCAGCACCAGTAATGCCGCCACCAATGACTAAAACATCAAAGCTATATTGCTCTAAAAAATGCATAATTTTAGGACGATGTTCAAATGAAAACATAACTTTTTTCCCCCATTAGCTATAATTTGAAAATATGTGTAACCTCTATTGCGTATGACAGCCTGTATAACTAGCAATAACTTTAAGCATAGAAATTCTAATGTCATTTGTATAGTTCATCACCATAACGTGTGGTTGATTTCCGTTCCGACTGGGCGCTTTGTAGCTGCCGCTTTGCTTTCGCTACAGAAACCAATTGTTGCTGTCGCTTCGCTTTCGCATAGATAAAACATTTGCCGCTGACGCTTCGCTTTCGCGCAGAGCAGAGCTTCCTGGGGGCATCCGATGAGCCGCTTCGCTTCGCTGCAGGGTCTCGGGCCAACAGGATGTTGGTCACGAAGGCGTTATCACAGGACGTGATGCTTTTAGCCTTCATTCCTCTATATCGCTAATCCCCAAGGAGTCGCCCAGTCTCCACTCCAATCAACTTATGGCATACGTTTTAACAAATGGCATCCACAACTTTTGGTGATGAGTCATTTGTATTATGCTTTACCTATAAAATTCCTTTTATGCGCATGGACTGTTCATGTTGTTCTTGAACTGTTGTTCTAGGAGTTACAACTACATTACCCGTTTAAACATTTTTTCCACTTCATACGTTGTAAAATGTATCAGCACTGGACGTCCGTGTGGGCAAGTAAATGGATTGTCGGCGTTGCGTAAATCTTGCAGTAACGTATCCATTTGCTCTTTCGTTAAATAATGATTGGCCTTTATCGACTTTTTACAGCTCATCATAATTGCTGCTGCCTCACGTAATTTTTTGACGTCCGCCTTTTTAGTTGTCAATACCTGTTCAATTAAGTCCTCAATAATTTCTTGTTCTTCTCCCTTAGGGAACCAGCTAGGATGCTCTCTCACTACAAATGAAGCCTGTCCAAATTCCTCTAAAAATACGCCAACAGCTTCTAACTCCTGTCTATTTTCTCTTAATATAAGAGCCTCGTCAGCAGCATAATGGAAGGTCAATGGAAGCAATAAAGCCTGACGCTCATTTGGGTTCACCTGACCGACCTTTTCACGGAAAAATTCATATTTAATACGCTCCTGAGCAGCGTGCTGATCAATTAAATAAAAGCCATCCTCCATTTGTGCAACAATATACGTGCCGTGAATTTGCCCTACCACTTCAAGCGCAGGAAATGGTTCTTTAGCTGGCTCATCCTCTAGAATTTCCACTGGCTCCTCTAGCTTCAATTCTTCAGGAGGATTCACAAGATTCACTTCTTCAGGAAAATTCACTTCCATCACTGGTGTCGGTTGCCAGCTATCTTCAATGGTAGTAGGGACGGCTTCAGGTTGTGGCACTATAGGGTCTAATGTGTTCGATTCCTGCACTGTTTGCACATCATAAAGTTTTTCTACAATGGCATTCATTTTCTCCACATTAAGCTTTGGTGCTGGTTTCCAAATATTTAACTGCTCCGTCGCAGGCTTTACCACTTTCTCCTTCTTTTCCATTAGCGGTACTCGAATAACGTTGCGGATTTTCTCTCGTATTGTTTCTTCAATTAACTTAAGAAGCTCAGGCTCCTTACTTAAACGAATTTGATGTTTGGCAGGATGAACATTGACATCTGTTAAATAAGGATCCCCCTCTATATAGAGCGCTACAATTGGAAAACGTTCAATAGGCAAATACGTATGATAAGCGTCTACAATCGCTTTTTGTACCAAATAATGCTTCACCCAGCGACCATTCACAAACAACGACATATAGTTTTTCGAAGCACGAGTCACCTCTGGTAATGATACGAAACCGGAAATTTTATAATCATGTGACTCTCCATTGAATGCCACCATTTTTTTAGCATTATGCACACCGTAAATGGCAGCTAATACTTGCTGTACGTCTCCTCGTCCATTTGTTTGTAACAATTGCTGGCCATTATGCAATAATCTAAACGCAATTTGTGGATTTCCGAGTGCAAGACGGTTCATCAGATCAATTGTATGTCCAAGCTCGGTCTGTATTGTTTTCATATATTTTAATCGAGCAGGTGTATTGAAAAATAGCTGTGCCACTGTAATATCTGTTCCCTTGCGCAAAGGGCCAGGTTTATGTGTAGCAATATGCCCACCCTCAAGCTCTAAATACGTTCCTGATTCACCATTAGATGTAATTAGTGTCATTTTTGACACCGATGCAATGGAAGCTAAGGCCTCACCACGGAAGCCAAGGGTACGAATACGAAATAAATCGTGTTCTTGATGAATTTTACTTGTCGCATGGCGAGAGAATGATATTAATGCATCCTCTTCATCCATACCACTACCATTATCAATTATTTGAATTGAAGTGAGGCCCGCTTCTAGTAAAAAAACATCAATGGACGTACTTCCTGCATCAATGGCATTTTCAACAAGCTCTTTTACTACAGAGGCTGGTCTTTCAACTACTTCCCCTGCCGCAATTTTATTGGACAGCCACTCGTCCATAATTTGTATTTTTCCCATAGCGCATCACTCCTTTACTTTTTTGCGTTTACTAGTTGCTGCTGTAATTCGTATAAAATATTCATCGCTTGCATCGGTGAAGTGCCCAGAATATTTACTTTTTCTAGGTTTTTAAGCACCTCTGTCTCTGCTGGAGAGATTACTTCTTCCTCCGTAAATAGTGACATTTGCTTTGGCTGTTCAACAACTGGCTTTTCATCAACTTCCTGTAAGACGGCTACTTCGTTTCCAGCTTCGTTTCCAGCTTCGTTTCCGGCCTCGAAGTTTTCAAGCAGCACTTGTGCTCTTGCTAAAATTTCCTCTGGCAATTGTGCAAGCTGTGCTACATGAATTCCGTAAGATTTATCAGCAGCGCCCTTTTTCACCTTATGCAAAAAGACAACCGTGCCGTTTTTTTCAGTAGCCGATACGTGTACATTTTGCAGTCGAGAAAGCTCCTTTTCGAGTGCCGTTAATTCATGATAGTGAGTTGAAAATAGCGTGTTTGCTCCAATTTTGTCATGGATGTATTCCATCATGGATTGAGCAAGACTCATACCATCATAAGTAGATGTCCCACGACCAATTTCATCAAACAACATTAAACTATTTTTTGTAGCATGCGTAATGGCGTGCTGAGATTCTAACATCTCCACCATAAATGTTGATTGTCCCGCAGCTAAATCATCTGCTGCACCGATGCGTGTAAAGATTTGATCTGTAATTGGTAATCTAGCTTTTTCAGCAGGCACATAACAGCCCATTTGCGCCATGACAACAATTAGTGCAACTTGACGCATATACGTACTTTTACCGGACATATTCGGACCTGTAATAAGCATCATATTGTTGTTTTCCTCAAGTACACAATCATTTGGTACATACATTTGCTTATTAAGCATTTTCTCAACAACCGGATGGCGCCCTTCAATAATTTCTAGCGAACGTCCGCCATGAAACTCCGGCTTCGTAAAACGGTATTTCTCTGAAACACTCGCAAAGCTTAATAGTACATCTAGCTCACTAATGCTTGACGCTAATGCTTGGACACGTGGAATAAATACCTTTAATTCATCACGTATTGCCACAAATAAGTTATACTCTAACGTTAAACTTTCTTCCTCAGCATTTAAAATTAACGCTTCTTTTTCTTTAAGCTCTTGTGTAATATAACGCTCGGCATTTGCCAACGTTTGCTTACGTTCATAACGTGTTAAATCTGCTAAATGGATATTAGATTTCGTAATTTCAATATAATAACCGAAAATTCGATTGTAGCCGATTTTCAAGTTTTTAATGCCAGTTTTCGCCCGTTCCTCTTGCTCTAGCTGTGCAATCCAATCTTTCCCATTACGAGACGCATAACGTAGTTCATCTAAGCGCGCATCATAGCCATCGCGAATGACGTCACCCTCTTTAATTGTAATTGGTGGATTGTCTGTAATAGCACGAGCTAATAGTGCCTCTACATCTGCACACATATCAAGCGCTGCACCTAGCTTTTGCAATGTTTCTTTATCAGTACCAAGTAATTGCTGCTGAATAGCAGGTACTTGACGCAATGAATCACGTAGCTGCGCTAAATCTCGTCCACCAACATTACCAAAAGCTACACGCCCAGCTAAACGCTCTAAATCATATACTTGTTTTAAAGAGGCCTGAAGCTCTGTTCTTACAAAGTATTCCTCTAATAAATCAGTGACGTTTGCTAGTCTTTCTTCAATGGCAGCACGTGAAGCAAGAGGTTGGTGTAACCATTGTTTTAACTTACGTCCACCCATTGCTGTCACTGTATCATCTAACAACCATAAAAGTGTGCCCTTTTGATCGCCACCGCGAATAGACTGAATAAGCTCTAAATTACGCTTTGAGCTAGAGTCAATACGTAAATAATTTTTCATTTCATTGTAAGTAAATGCTTGAATATGTGATAAAGAACGCATTTGTGTTTTATCGATATAAGCGAGCAAACGAAGACACGCAATTTGCAAATCATTTGGCACCGCATCTAAATAATGCGCGGCTTTATCCATTGTCATTTCATCTGTTCCAATAGAAAGGACGATACCTGCGTTTACTGCATGCTCTGCTAAAAGAAGCTGCAAACTTTCTGTTACAATTAATTCACGAATACCGTATGCTTGCATTTGCAATAAAAGTGCTTTACCGTCGCCCTCAATCGAGGAGGCTACTGCTTCACCTGTAGATAAGTCTAAATAAGCGTAGCCAAATGTCATATCGTCGAATTGCTCCGCAGCACCAATAAAATGATTGGTTTTACCATCAAGCGCCTTACCTTCCATGATCGTACCTGGTGTAATAAGCTGTACAACTTCACGCTTCACTACACCCTTTGCTTGCTTTGGATCTTCTGTTTGCTCACAAACTGCAACCTTATAACCCTTTTGCACAAGAGTTTCAATATAATTTTTTGCCGAATGATGCGGAACGCCACACATTGGAATACGCTCTTTTGCACCCGCGTCCCGGCTCGTTAATGTAATTTCTAAAAGCTGAGAGGCATTAATAGCGTCCTCAAAAAACATCTCGTAAAAATCGCCTAATCTAAAAAATAAAAAGGCATCCTTGTAATCTTCCTTTACCTGCAAATACTGTTGCATCATTGGTGTATATGTTGTCATTTTAAAATTTACCTCGCTCTAACCATATAGATATTTTTATTATAACAAAAGATACATGCGAAACGCTTAATTCACCTTTTTTTAAGATGCTAGCGCTTCGCATGTATAAAATCTTCAGTATTATCTTGGTCGTTCATCAGGAAACGATGAGGACTCTAAAACATACCTACCTTCTTCACTCGAGCTAGACGATGAGCTGGAACTGGAGCTAGATGAAGACGAAGATGAGCTCTCATCAAAGTTCCATTCCTCTTCGAAATCTAGTGGATGTACACTAATGCAAATCGTCGTTTCTCCCATTACCTCTACTACAACTTCACGTTCTACTACGATTTCAAACTTCGTACCACATGGAGAGATGATTGCCTCTATGCAGTTTGGCTCTTGAACGACACGTACACGAACATCATCACCAGTACTCACTTCGCCTTCTCTAAATGAAAGCTTCACTTTGTCTTTATAGTGCACCGTTTCAGAAAACACTGCTGTTTTCGAATGACTACTATAGGCATACCATACATTGACATCAAACTTCCCTGATACTTCTACAAACTTACCGACTTTTTTCGCGGAGCAAGTATGATTGATAACCCAGCACCCGAGTATACTCGTCGGTTTATTCGATGGACTTAATGTTACACGTTCTTCCGTTCTCTTCTTCCCTTTGGCAACTACTGCTCTCGTCACGATTTGTCGTAAACGTTTCAGCGCAATTCCTCCTTTGACTCTTTTCACTCCATCATATGCAGGTAGCGCCTATTGGGTGAACATATATTTTTATAGAATCAAATTACTGACTTTTTCATACTTTTTTGTCTGAATTGCGCTAATTTCTACGAGTATTAAACCCATAAAAATAGCCCGAATGCAGCATTCGAGCTATTACTTCTATTATGTTTATGAGCAGCTGCCTGGTGTTGTATTGGCTACGTATGAGCCAGTTTCTCCACGAAGTAAATCCCCACCAGTTGAGCGGACAATTTCATTTGTAACATTGTTAGCAATTGTGTTCGAAACTAATTGCAATAAATCATTGACATCAACTTGAGATTCTTTAAATTGTTGAACCACTGGGATTGAGTTGATTTCTTCTTCAATTTTTTCGATTTTATCTTCAATTAATTTAAGCGCTTTTTCTTTCCCTAAGTGTTGGAAGTTAACAGCTTGCTTCTGTAGGCTTTTTAGGCCTGCAATACGCTCACGTACTTGTTGGTTTTCATTAATTTGCGCTTCAGCCTTTTTGAAAAATTCAACTTCTGGCGTATTGGCAATCATATGCGCAATTTCGTGTGACTTCTTGATTAAATCATCTTTTGTATATAATACTTGTGACATTTACGCTTCCACCTTTTCATTTTTTACTACTTCTACGAACTCACCACTTAGTGAATAAGAAGTAGCCTCAACTATTTTTACCTTCACTAATTGACCAATTAGATCTGCTGGCGCTTTAAAGTTTACAAGACGATTTTTACGCGTATAGCCAGCTAACACATCCTCGCGTTTTTTACTTGTACCTTCGACTAAGACTTCTACTACTTCACCTTTCAAGCCCTCTAATGCTTTGCGAGAGTATTCTCCTACAACTTCATTTAAACGGTGGAGACGTTCTTTTTTCACTTCTTCAGGTACATTATCCACCATTTTGGCAGCAGGTGTACCCTCTCGAGGAGAATAAATATAAGTAAAGGCCATTTCAAAGCCTACTTCACGGTACAAGGATAATGTCTCCTCAAATTGCTCCTCTGTTTCATTAGGGTAGCCTACGATAATATCAGTCGTTAGTGTTACTTCCGGAATAGCCGCTTTAATTTTCGCTACTAATCCAAGGAAATGCTCACGTGTATACTTACGCGCCATAATTTTTAGCACATCATTTGAACCAGATTGTACTGGTAAATGAATATGTTCAACTAAGTTACCACGTTTTGTAAGAACTTCGATTAAATGATCATCGAAGTCACGTGGATGACTCGTTGTAAAACGAATGCGTGGAATATCAATTTTTCGTAATTCATCCATTAAATCACCAAGTCGATATTCAATATCCTCAAAATCCTTGCCGTAAGCGTTGACATTTTGCCCCAGCAGCATAATTTCTTTATAGCCCGCAGCCGCTAATTCACGAACTTCAGCAATAATCTCCTCTGGACGGCGACTACGCTCCTTACCACGCGTATAAGGTACAATACAATACGTACAGAATTTATCACAGCCGTACATAATATTTACCCAAGCTTTAATGGAACCAAGACGTTTTTTCGGCAGATTCTCAATAACATCGCCTTCTTTAGACCAAACCTCAATGACCATTTCCTTAGACATATATGCTTCTTTTAAAATGTTCGGTAAACGGTGAATATTATGTGTACCAAACACCATATCGACATGTGGATAACTTCTTAAAATTTTATTTACAACGGATTCTTCCTGTGACATACAGCCACAAACCCCAATAAGCATTTCTGGATTTTTACGTTTATATTTTAGTAGGAAGCCCAGTTCTCCAAATACTTTGTTTTCTGCATTTTCACGGATAGCACACGTATTCAGTAGCACTACATCAGCTTCATCAATCACATCTGTAGGCGTATAACCTAGCTGCATAAAAATCCCAGCCATCACTTCCGTATCATGCTCGTTCATTTGGCAGCCATACGTACGAATATAAAAAGTACGCCCCGTACCCACACCTGCAAACTCTTCTGCAATGTTAAAGTCCTTATGGTACTTAACTTCTTCTTTCCCACGTTTTTTAGCATCTTTTAATGAAGGTGCCGTAAAGACCGTTTCAAAATATTTACTATAATCCTTTTCAGGCTTATCTTCTTTTTTTGGTTGATTGACTTGTTGATTTGCTAAGCGTTGTTCTTCATTCATTGCAATCAGGTAACTCCTTTCAAACGAATTCCATACATTTGAATTCCCATTTTACTATTATACTGAATAATGGCAACATCCTACAAGGTTTGCGTACTAAATGTCGCGGTTTAGACTTAATTACGCTTAGCTAGATGAATATTTTTGTTAGGTTGCAGGGGGGATTCGTCAGTTTTGCGGGGGCGGGGGTTATCCATCACTTTGGCGCTTCTATCCATCATTTTGATGGTTCTATCCACGATTTTGACTTTTCTATCCGTCGCTCTGCCGGTTCTTTCCGTCGCTTCCCCGGTTCTTTCCTTCGCTTTGACTGCTACCCTTCACTTCTATAGTTTCTACCGTTGCCTCGTCGATTTTATCCATCATTTTGACGGTTCTATCCACGTTATTGACGGCTCTATCCACGATTTTGACTTTTCTATCCGTCGCTTGGACGATTCCTTCCGTCACTTCGCCAGTTCTTTCCGTCGCTGGATGATTCTATCCACGTAATTGACGGTTCTATCCACGACTTTGCCTTTTCTTTCCGTCACTTCGCAGGTTCCTTCCGTCACTTGGTCGGTTCTTTCCGTCGCTTTGATTTCTATCCGTCATTTCGGCAGTTCTTTCCGTCGCTTGGATGATTACTTCCGTCGCTTCGTCGGTTCTTTCCGTCGCTTTGATTTCTATCCGTCATTTCGGCAGTTCTTTCCGTCGCTTGGATGATTACTTCCGTCGCTTCGTCGGTTCTTTCCGTCGCTTTGATTTCTATCCGTCATTTCGGCAGTTCTTTCCGTCGCTTGGACGATTCCTTCCGTCTCTTCGCCAGTTCTTTCCGTCGCTGGATGATTCTATCCACGTAATTGACGGTTCTATCCACGACTTTGCCTTTTCTTTCCGTCACTTCGCCGGTTCCTTCCGTCATTTCGGCAGTTCTTTCCGTCGCTTGGATGATTCCTTCCGTCGCTTCGTCGGTTCTTTCCGTCGCTTTGATTTCTATCCGTCATTTCGGCAGTTCTTTCCGTCGCTTCGCTGGTTCTTTCCGTCGCTGGATGATTCTATCCACGATTTTGACCTTTCTATCCACGACTTTGCCTTTTCTATCCGTCGCTCTGCCGGTTCTTTCCGTCGCTTTGGCATATCTTACCGTCACTTCGGCAGTTCTTTCCGTCGTTTTGGCATATCTTACCGTCACTTCGGCAGTTCTTTCCGTCGCTTGGACGATTCCTTCCGTCGCTTCGTCGGTTCCTTCCGTCACTTCGCCGGTTCTTTCCGTCGCTGGATGATTCTATCCACGTAATTGACAGTTCTATCCACGATTTTGACCTTTCTATCCACGGCTTTGCCTTTTCTATCCGTCACTCTGCCGGTTCTTTCCGTCGCTTTGATTTCTATCCATCACTTCGTCAGTTCCTTCTGTCGCTCTGCCTTTTCTTTCCGTCGCTCTGATCAATCTATCCATCATTTCGCTGGCTCCATCCTTCACTTTAATGATTATACCCGTCGCTTTGCTCAACCTATCCATCACCTCACCGAAGCCCATCCACCACCCTTCCTAAAAACAAAAAATCACCGAAGATATTCATCAACGGCGACGTTTATTATAGTTCTATATATTGTTTTTCGCGTTGATCAAATCCAACAATCGATTGAACGCCGAAGCTCTTAAGCAAATCTACATTGGCAAATGTATGTTTGCCTAAATCGTCCGGGAAATGCGCATCTGAGGAAACTGTAAAGGCTACACCGTGTTCAATTAAAATTTGCAAGAAACGGGAGCCAGGGCACATTTCCTTTACTGGATAGCGATAATATAAACCGGCATTTATTTCAGTGGTAGTTTGTGTGGTCACAAGTGCCTTTGCAATTCTTTCATACCAAGAGTCAAGAAAAGCCGTGTCCTTCACTTGATAGTCGAACACTTTAAAGTTGTCTAAATGCGCCACAAAATCAAACATATTCGAGATGATCATTTTTTCTACTGTAGCAAAAAATCGTGCAAAGTTATCCTGTAAGGCTGCTACATCCATGTCCTCAAATATATATTGTGTTTGAGGATTATCAAAGCCCCAGCCATCGACAAAATGGACAGATCCGATGACATAATCCCACGGATATCCTTCTAATAATGATGCTAATTCTTCCTCACCATCGACAAAATAATCTGCCTCGATGCCAAGCTTTAAGGAAATACCATGGCGACTCCACTTTTCCTTTGATCGATTAATAGCTGACACAAAATCATCCATGCTTTCCGTCATCACACGATCAAGCCAGTAACGCTGAATTCTACCAACTTCATTGTCATCTAACTGCATATATCGCTCAAAGTATGCTCGCGTCTCTTTGAAACGATATAGATGGTCGACAATCCCAACCTCGCGCAAACCAAGCTGCTTTGCTTGTTGTAAATATAAATCTAACCATTCTTCACTATAGCACCCATTCTGTAAACGCTTTGATAACTGCTGCATTTGTAGCTCTATAAATGCTTTAGAACCTTTTGTTGCTCCTTCATCTTCATTAAAAAATCTAATTGCCTGAGAAGTACGCTCCAGCCATCGAAATGAATATGGCCCCTCCTCTAAATGTACATGATAATCAATCATCCGATTTCCCTCCATTGCATACAGTCCACTTTCCCTCATACATTTGCCACTCTAATGGGCAAGATATATCACAAAGAATTTCTGAGTACTCTTCAATGTGACAAATTTGATAAAAGGACTTACCATTTATTTTAGATGCATCCGCTAATAATAAGTTCATCTTGCTACGGTCAAGCATTTTTTTAGAAATTAACGATTCATCCAAATCATAATCGTACACGATACCATCACTTATACCACCACACGATATAAATGCTTTATCAAAATTCATATTTCCTAATAATTCTAATGTCATAGCTCCTGTTACTGAGGATTGCCTTGGATTGGTCGTTCCTCCAAGTAATATAACTTTCCCCGTCATCCGCCGCTCTTCTATAGCCAAATTAAATTGTACAGCTGCAGCGATTGAATTGGTTACGACAGTTATATCGTTGACTGCCAATAAAAAATCTGCAATATGCACAGTCGTTGTCCCTGTATCCACCGCGATAGTATCCCCATCACATATACGACTAGCTGCTAAACGAGCTATATCGCGCTTTGCCTCTTTTTGCATTTGAAGCTTGCGCAAAAATGCTGGTTCATTTCTAACGTTCGTATACTTTACAGCTCCTCCGTGTACTCTCGTTAATAAATGCTGTTGCTCTAGTTCATCAAAATCCCTACGAATCGTTTCTGGTGCCACTTGTAATTCTTCTGCAATATTGGCAACAATAATTTTTTCATCAGCCTCTAATTGTTTTAAAATAAATTCAAAACGTTCAATTTTTGCATATGTCATGATAATGCAATCACATCTTCCCTCGCCACATAGCACACATATTGCTTACCAAGTTCAAACGAATGCCCTCGTTGGTGTAGCTGTTCCATCGTAAAGAGACTTTCACCCTCTAACGTTGTCCGAATAACATTGCCGCTCATTAATGACTGCTTCGCCTCTCCAGTCATACAAACATCCCCCTGCCTCTGATTGAGATGTATGGCTTCTGGTCGAATCGCAAATTTTGAGTATTCTTTTGGCAATGTCTCGCCAATCATTTTCTCAAGGGCTTGACGCGTAAAAACATTGTAATGTCCGATAAAATTAGCGATAAATTCACTTTCAGGGCTTGTATAAATCGCAGTAGGTGTTCCACTTTGTGCAATCATCCCATTATTCATCACAAATATTCTGTCAGAAACAGCCATTGCTTCCTCTTGGTCATGCGTCACTAAAATCATCGTTATACCTAGCTTTTGTTGAATCGCTCGTAAGTCTGCTTGAAGTTTCTTACGAATTTGGGCATCTAACGCACTGAGCGGCTCATCTAACAGCAATACTTTTGGACGTACAATTAGCGCTCGAGCAAGGGCAACACGCTGTTGCTGACCTCCAGATAATTCTTTCGGATATGCATTCGCTTTTTCACTTAAATGCACGATTTCAAGCATTTCTTGAACACGTTGATCCACTTCAGCAGTATTTACTTTTTGCATGCGTAAACCGAAGGCTACATTTTCTTTCACTGTCATATTTGGAAATAGCGCATATGATTGAAACACCATACCAACTTGGCGATCCTTTGATTGAACACCATTCATATCCTTGTCTTCTATGATAATTTTTCCCGCAGATGCATCTGTTAAGCCTGCTAATATACGTAGGATTGTACTCTTACCACAGCCACTCGGACCTAAAAGAGTTATAAATTCACCTTTTTCAATCTTCATATTTATATTTGATAAAACCGTCGTTGATCCATATTTTTTATGAAGTCCTTCAATCACAATATAACTCATAGATTTGTAGCACCTTTCGATCGTTTCGTTAATGTTGCAATAGCGAATGTTAATAAGCCCATAAGAACGATATAAATAAAGACAACTGCACTAGCAATATGTCCACTTGTACTAAGCTTCTTCATTAAATAAATTTGTACTGTTTCAAAGCGAGAACCGACAACAAGATTAATCAGTACAAATTCTCCAAAAAGTACGGAAAACGATAATAATGCACCTGCAAATAAGCCTGGGTAAACAGTAGGTAATAATATTTTAGTAAATGCCTGCACTTTCGATGCTCCCAGTAATTGTGCTGCATCTAAAAGCTGCCGTGCATCTACATTCCGTAAACTATTGCGTGTCCCCTGATAAATGTAAGGTAGGATACCGATAACATATGCCCCTAAAACTACGAGAATCATCGGCACACCAAATTTGCTGTAAACACGAATGAGCCCAACTGCTAAAATAATTCCAGGAAATGAATACACCATCACAACAGCCATCTGAATCCATTTTTCGTATTTTGGAAAATACAACACGATCACAAAAATAGCTGGTACGATAACGAGCAATGCAACCACTACAGCCCCACTCGACAATAAAACAGAACGTCCAAACGCCTGTATAAATTCTGCATCCTGAAATAATGTAGCAAGCCATTTAAATGTTAATCCTTCTGGCAAAATGGTCTTATTCCATTTTGTCGCAAAGGCGTAAAGCATTGTTGCAGCAACTGGCAACACTAAATACACCACTAACAGGAGGAAAAATAAATCAGCAAAGCCTCTTTTTTTCACTATAACTTCCTCCTTGTTTTTGAAATGCTCCATTCACTTAACAGCATCGCCGTCACCATCGTTACTGCTAGTATTACAGCAATAGCACTTGCCAGCTCTGGTTGAGCAAAAATATCTCCCTTAATAAGAGAGCCAATACGAATGGCTACTAAATTGTAATTACTGCTAGTTAGCGCATAGGCTGAGGCATACGCACCCATTGCATTGGCAAACAATACGCTATATGTTCCAACAATCCCTGGAAGCATAACAGGGATCCCAATCTTCATCCAAAACTGCCAAGTAGAAGCTCCCAGTAATGCTGCTGCGTCCTTCCATTGTTGCTGAATTCCATCATAGATTGGGTATAAAAGCATTAAAGCTAATGGTAGCTGAAAATAAATATAAATCAGTAACAAGCCACCCCAGCTATAAAGAGAAAATGATGATAATGTGCCGATACCCCATTTATCGAATAGCAATGTAAAAAGCCCACTATTACCAAGTAATACGATAAACGCAAAAGCTAACGGAATACCTGAAAAATTTGATGTTAAGTTTGTCAGTATTAAAATTTTCTCGCGCACTGGCTCAGAAAATCTCATAATCGCATAAACAGCAAATAGGGTAACAATTAAGGCAATGACTGCCGAAATAACGGACAGTGTAATACTATTTTTAAAGCCTTGTAAAATGTAATCATTCGTTAGTACAGATTGATATTGTGCGAGTGTAAAACCATCACTATTTTGAAAGCTTGTGATGAGCATATACAGTAACGGTACTAAGAAAAATAACAAGACAAGTACTAGAAAAGGAGAAAGCCAGGCAACTGTTTGCCGCTTCGAAATCAAAACAATCACTTCTTTCTTTATTTAATAGCGGCCATTTAGATTAATGTTGATTTAATCACTTCATTTAGAAGAATTATCACCATAGCGTGGGGTTGATTTCCGTTCCGACTGGGCGCTTTCCTGGGGGCGTCCGATGAGCCGCTTCGCTGCAGGGTCTCATCTGTGACGCTGATCCCCAAGGAGTCGCCCAGTCTCCACTCCAATCAACTAATACAAGGCATATGTTTTAAAAATGTCATTACCAAACTTCGATAATGAATCAATTACACACTTGAATAAATAATGATAATTAAGCCTTTTTTAAAGAATGCATCCCCTCTATTAACAGCGGAACCATTTCATCAGATGGTTCGATATTCAATAAATGACAGCATAGCGGAGCAATTTGTAACTGTGATACAACCTCATCCTTAACGCCCGCTTTAACATAATTCGAAATAACAAACATCGGTACATGACGATCCTCACCTGTTGTGCCTCCATGGTTACCATCACTCGTCATCCCATGATCTGCTGTCACGATCACTTCATAGCCTTGTGCAAGACATTTTGGGATAAATAAAGATAATAAAGCATCCACTGCTAAAACACGATTTCGATATTGCGCAGAGTCAGCCGTAAATTTATGACCGTCATCATCTACATTCATCGGATGAATATATAAGAAATCTGGTTGCTTTTGATCCATTAGCCAAGCAGCTTCCGCAAATAAATGACTGTCTGGATAGTGATCCTCAAAGTAGAACAGTCCATTCTCAATCGGCAAATGTGTATCTAATTGTAGCCTGTCCTCCATATGCACAAATGGTGAACGATTATATAGCTCACTTACCCAATAATAGGCAGCTGCTGCTGTAGACAGACCGTTTTCTTTCGCTAAATGAAATAAACTATTTTGCGTGGATAAACGCACTGTCATATTGCTCGTTACTCCATGTACAATGGGTGGTGTCCCCGTTAAAATCGTTTCATATAAAGGCCTTGATAGTGATGGGACCTCTGAGCAAACCTTGTAGCGTGCCGCAATTTTACGTTCAACTAAATGGTGCATAAATCCCATATGGGTACAGGCTGTATCAAAGCGAAGTGCATCTACGACAATTAAAACAACTTTATTATTTTCCATGGATTAATACCTGCTCTTGATATAGTTGTGGAATTTGCTTTGTTGTTTCTTCCCATTTCTTTTGGTCTTTTACTGGCTGTGCATTTTTGTACATGTCCGCAGGTAATAATAGCTTCTGAACATCTTGAGACAATTGAACTTTGTCACGAATTGGACGAGCATAACCCTTTGCTAAATTTTCTTGTCCTGCATCGGATAAAATGTATTCACGAGCTAACATTGCTGCATAAGGATTTTTAGCGTATTTATTAATGATCGTTGCATAGCCTGATGTTACAGAACCTTCTGATGGAATAACGACATCAAAACGTTTCTCATCAATTTGGTGTCGATAGCCAAGTGCATTAAAATCCCATAAGATGGCTACGTCAATTTCGCCTTTTTCTAAATTCGCTACAGTCGGATCTCCTTTTAAACGCCCTTGTTTTGCTAAGTCTGTAAAAAAGTCTATTCCAGGTTGAATATTCGATTCATCGCCACCAAATGCCATTGAAGCTGCTAAAATAGCAAACTGTGCTTGATTCGCTGTTAAAGCATCACCAATGCTGACAGTGTAATCTCCGTTTTTAATGTCCTCCCAAGATTTCGGGGCATTTTTGACGTTGTTTTTATCAGTTAAAAATGAAATGGTTCCAGTGTAACCCACGATCCAATGGCCTTCATTGTCCTTTGCCCAGTCAGGTATTTCATCCCAATAAGATGTTTTGTACGGTAATGTTAAACCTTTGTCCTTAGCAATCGGTCCAAAGGCAATTCCGACGTCACCAATATCCGCAGTGGCATCATCCTTTTCCGCCTCAAACTTCGCTAGCTCCTCAGCACTCGACATGTCTGTATCCTTATGCTTAAGGCTATATTCAGTACCAAGATCATCCCAAGTCTCTACCCAGTTAGCCCAAGTATCTGGCATACCGACCGAATTTACAGTGCCTTCTTCTTGTGCTTTTTTCGTCATCTCTTCAAGTGTCAAATCACTTTTCACTTCATTCGAACTAGATGAACTGTCAGAACAAGCTGCCAACATTGAAATTGCTAATGCTCCGATTAGACCTTTCTTCCACAACTTTTGAATTGCCATGAGTTGGAACCTCCATTTGTTTATGTTTGTTTTCATTTGCCTTACAACATTTATGTTAGGAAACAAACATTAAGCAAGTATGGAGGACGTTAAAATATTCAGTAAAAATTATTAAGGAATTATTAATTGAAGGGGAGATTGTAAAAGTTTTAGAGGAGTAAGTAGGAATCTAGTTCTGTATGCGCACGTTTATGTAGCGTTCCAGGACGTGCACATACTCTAGATTAATTTTGTAAACCAAGAAAATCTGCATATGTATGCGGCTCGTTTTCCTTTAAAATTGTTAAAAATGTAAAAGCAAGCTGTACAACTGACCACCATTTCATATTGTAGGACATTTCGAAGCGGGCAGGTTCTAATGTAAAAACATCCTGAAAAATATCAAGTGGATCAATTTTTTCATCTTTTAATATCGAGAGAAAACCTAAAAACAACGTATGGTCCTTGACCTCAATCATTTTTCCATCAACAAGTGCATCAATATTTTCTGGTTGATGAAAATCACATTGTGTCGCAACATACCTTTCTAAATCCTGGGCACGTTGTCTTTCTTCGCGTTCTTTTTTCTTTGCAATAAAATCAATGACGTTATCCACGTGCATCGCCTCTTCTTTTTTTCTTTTATTGTAGCATTTTTTACAATACTATTGCCCAAACACGCTCCCCATTTTTTCCCTTTCCAACAAAAACAAAAAAGAATGATATTAGCAAATTTGCCAAAATCATTCTTTTCTCAAGGTATTTATTAATTTAAGGCTCGCCATCATAACGTGAGGTTGATTTCCGTTCCGGCTGGGCGCTTTGTTGCTGCCGCTACGTTAGCACTACGCTTTCGCACAGAGCAAAGCTTCCTGGGGGCATCCGATGAGCCGCTTCACTCGCGTTGCTCGCTCCAGGGTCTCATCTGTGACGCTAATCCCCAAGGAGTCGCCCAGCCTCCACTCCAATCAACTTATATACACGGTATACATTTTATCTAATATCATATTAATAAACACTCTATTAGAAGACTCTCTAATTTTTGTTGCGCACCAAAATAGGCATAAGCAAAAAATCCTTCTATCGGTAAATAATTAACCGCATTTTGAATAATTTTGTTTATCTTCCGAAAACAAAGTGACAGGAAAGGCAATTACGTCAGGGAGAAATTGATTGGGATTGTTATGGTCACTTTACCCCCACCAGCTGATGAATCATTGGAAATTAGCAGTTTTCCACCATGACTCTGAACAATGGACTGGGCAATATAAAGTCCCATCCCATGGTGATCTCCTGCATTTCTGCTTGGATCTCCGCGATAAAATTGTTTGGTAGCCTCATTTAAATCTCTCGGAGAAAATCCACGGCCGCTATCGGTAACGGTAAACTGAATAAAGTCAGAAGCGCTTTGAACAGTTAATGTCACCTTAGAGTTTTCAGGTGTGTGCTCTACAGCATTGGCAATGACATTTAAAATCGCACGATAGAACCGCTCTTCATCAAGCAATATAAGTGCAGGAAGCATTTCCTTTTGGACATCCACTTGAAGCCTTTTTTCCAACGAAAGAGCTCTCATTTGATCTTCTACTTCTGTCATCAATGCATCCGTTTTAACATTCGTTTTTTCCCGAACGATATTTTTCTCCATTTTCGATATATCAATTAGCTCTTTCGTGAATCTTTCTATTTCCATTGTATTTTTCAAAATATAGTCATTATATTCCCTTTGTATATCATCTTGAACCGTATCCTGCAAAAGCTCTGCATTCCCCCGAATAATTGTGAGCGGTGTTTTTAGATCATGAGCAAGAGCAGAAATTTGTTCTCTACGTGCCTGTTCTGATTCCCATTGTTGTTTTAAGGAGATGTTTAGAGCCTCTCTCATTTGCTCAAGAGAAATGGATATTTCATCTATTTCACGTATTCCAGAAGGGCTTATCGTAAAATCCAAATTTTGATTTTGTATTTTTTCAATCGCTTCCTGCAAACCAAACATTTTTTTCTTAAGCTTTCTTCCGAAATGGATCGCAAGGCCAGTTGCTATAGTTATAACCCCTATAATAAACAATAGAATATCTAACAGTTGTGGATTAGGTAAATACTTCCTCATAATAGCCGAACGATACTGTGGCACTAAATCATACCGTAATATACAAATCTCATTTTCTCGCTCTATAAACGAGTAAAATTGGGCGATACTTTGAGATTGTTCTTTTTTCATTGCATCCCAAGCTTTAAAAGCTTCCTTCTCTGAAAGATTTCCTTCAAGAAGTTCACCTTCTTTAGAGAAGACTGCGTAATCAACAAGGTCTGGGATCATATCAGCTGTAACTGAACTACTAGACGCAATACGATCCCTTGATAATGAAATTTGAGTTTCTGCATAATTTGCTGGTAATACGATGTTGGTAGAAAGGGCAAACAACGTTAAACCGATCAGTAGTACTACTAACAGAATGACGCCTAAACTTAGGAAAAAGAGATAACGAAGAAAAAAAGTATGTAAACGTGTTCCTTTATTGGGCCTCATTGTCTCCATTTATATCCGATCCCCCAAACAGTGTCAATGGCGTCAACATTAAAAGTATGTAGCTTTGAACGAATATTTTTAATATGCTCAGTAATAGCAGTACTGTCACTTTTCCCATCAAATCCAAAAATAGTTTCATAAATCTTTTCTTTAGAAAACACCTGTCCTCTATTTCGAGCTAGATATTCGCATATTTCGTATTCACTTTTTGTCAGCATTACCTTCTCTTCATTTACAAACAGCTCTTTGCCCGATAGATTGAAGTGAACATTATCTACAAAAAGAATACTACGTCTCTCTCTTTTTTCGCGTCTCAAATGTGCATTCACTCTCGCACGTAGCTCTCCGATTCCAAACGGCTTGATAATATAATCATCTGCGCCAAGACCTAGTCCATACATTAGATCCTCCTCCAACGATTTAGCCGTTAAAAAAAGGATAGGACAATCTACAGCATGACGTATTTGGCCACATAAAGTAAATCCATCAATTTCGGGCATCATCACATCCAATAAAATTAAATCAAAGGCACCAAGATTCATTTTACTTACTTCTGTTGCATCAGAGACTGCCGTTACTAAATGCTCGTCTTTTAGTAATGCATTTTTTATCAATACTAAAATACCTTTTTCATCATCTACTGCTAATACTTTTGCCATATTTCTACCCTCATCATTTTCCCTAACCTTCTGTTTTTCTTCCTTCCCATTTCCAAAACCATAAACAAGATAGGACTAACACTAGCAATGTTCCACAAACTGAAGCAATAATACCTTCCCGTAGTCCTACTTCCACCGTTGATAGGTCAAGCCCTGACGCCTTCATTGTCCATAATGTAACAAAGTGACCACCCCAACCATAAGGTATAAATGACCAAATACCATCACCTAGTCCAGTAAGCAGTAAGGCTACTAAAAGTGATTCCACAATCCCTAACCCGATTGAGGCGCCTTTACCAAAATGAAGACTAACAAAAAAATGTAAAATATATAAAAATGCAAAGCTTACAAATAGAATACATCCAGCTATAAAATAAAATTGATAACCAAAAGTATCTTCATGCAAAAGGTCAATAAAACCAACACTAAAAATACCGACAGACAGTAATATTGCTCCAAAACTATATAATAATAACAATAGTAACTTGCTTAAATAGGCAACTATTTTTGTTTTAGTAGCTGTTAGCATCTCCTGAAAATGTCCTGCAGTTGCTTCTTGCTCAGCTACCATTGCACAAACTAATCCAATAATAATTGGAAACCCGCATGCAACTCCTTGAAGATAAGCCGTTACCCTATCAGTAAAACCCCATGGTGAGTAAGTATAGTATGCTAAAAATATCCCTGAAATAATAATAGGTACAATTAGATGTGTGAGCAAAAATGGCGTTCTTTTTGTTTTAAGAAACTCTGCTCTAAGTAATCTTAACATTACCATACACTATTTCGCCTCCCTTTTTTGAAACCAACGTGCAGTAAAGAAGCTAAGTAATGCAAACCATGCTAAAGCAATTAATATACCTGGAACTATAACCGACATGCTTAATAAAGGGCTACCCTCAGGCACTGGCAGACCATTTGGTAAAATCTCTAATGTTGGACATATTAGTCTTGCTGTAATGGCGTAAGGAACACTATACCAAAAATCCCCAATAGCAAATGCAATCATACCAGCAAGATTGCCGACTAAATTTATAAAAATAGCCATATAAGTTCCTAATTTTGCCGTAAGGAATAAACAAAGTGGAATTTGCCATAAAAACGTTACGAAAATTAACAAACTACCTGTAAGACTATTTATGAAAGAAAAGCTATTACCAAAAAGTATTCCACCAGCAGTAATTCCTGCAAAGAAAATAAGTGAAATTAATAACAACCAGGCACTACATGCAAGTATTTTGCCAAACCAAATCTTCTTCAGATCAATCGGCATTGCGAGAATACTATGATATTTCAATTTAGCATCTTTTTCCACCACTATTGCACAACATATCGTCAGAGCACCTGGTAAGAGCATTGTATACCACCAATTATAAGCACCCTTTTGAAAATAGCTTCCTCCCATTAATAATGCAGTTAGTACTATCCCCACTATGGGTGCTAGCCAAACTAATTTAACAATAAAAGTCTTTTTCCATTTTAATCTTTCAGCCTTCATAATTGATATCATGTTACATGCCTGCCTTTCTATTGGTAGACACTACTTGCATAAATAATGATTCTAATTCCTGTCCTTGTGGCGCAACTCCCTGATAACCTAATTTTCCTCCCGCTATAATGCCAATTTCATCAACGACCTGCTCTACCTCTGACAGGATATGGCTAGATAAAATGACAGTAATCCCTTGCTCTGGAAAAGAGCGAATCAGTTTCCGAAGCTCTTGAATGCCGATTGGATCGAGGCCATTCGTTGGCTCATCAAGTATTAAAAGCTTTGGATAGTTTAATAACGCAATAGCTATTCCTAGGCGTTGTTTCATTCCTAACGAAAACTGTCCTGCTCGTTTTTTTCCTGTATTGGTTAAGTCAACAATTCTTAATACTTCATCAATACGTGACTGTGGCAATCCGAGGGCAATCGTTCGAACCTTTAGATTTTCTCTTGCCGTTAAATTTTCATAAAGCGGTGGTGTTTCAATTAATACACCAATGTCTTTTAAATCATTTCGATTCCATTCACGTCCATTCAAAAGAATCTTTCCTGCATTCGGACGCAGCATCCCTGTTATCATTTTTAACGCTGTTGATTTCCCAGCACCATTTGGACCAAGTAAACCGTAAACAGTATTGCGAGGTATCGTTAACGACAAGTCCTCTACAATTTTTTGCCCCTTAAAGCTTTTACTAAGATTTTCTGTTTGTAAAATAATATCTTCCATCTATAATCATCTTCCTTTCGATGACTATAGTGTAGGAAATGATTATAAGGATTTTATAAGGATATCGAAATTTTTTGTGGAGAATTACTTAGAAAACAATGATAGATTATAGCTTCGGCAAAGCGAGGGGTTGATTTCCGTTCCGACTGAGCGCTTTCCTGGGGGCGTCCGATGAGCCGCTTCACTCGCGCTGCTCGCTCCAGGGTCTCATCTGTGACGCTAATCCCCAAGGAGTCGCTCAGTCTCCACTCCAATCAACCACTTCACTTATCGTGTACCTCTTGTTATAAAACGAAAAAATACAAAGGCTAACACTATGCCAGCCATTAGCGGAGATTTCCATACGAAAACTTCGGGATGAACAAGAAAATTCCTATTGAGGCATGGATGAAGATATGCACGATTGTTTACTAATGCAGTCTATTTTAGTTTTTAAATTTTAGTGAAGTACGATTAGCATTTATCAATCTGAAGATGAATGATATTTGGATTAAGTAGGATTTCACAAAAAAACAAAACATTCCTGCTTGTTTTATTTTCATTGAACAAGCAGAAATGTAAATGGTGTTTCTTTTATCAAAGTTTCGACATATTCACTGAGATAAACATTTAATGACTCTAATAAAATTTTAATATACTACTATTTACTGCCGACGAGGCTTAAATGCTTGTTCTTTTTTTCTGTATACTATCAATAAACCAATTAAACTTAATAATAAAAGTATCCAAGGAAAAGAACCTGCTCCCATTTGATTTAACATTAATCCACCTACAAATCCACCACCAGCTACGGAAAGGTTGAATATCGTTACAAAAATAGATTGTGCAACATCTGCACCTTCTCCGGTAGCATCTGCCATGGCTGTTTGCAATAACGTTGGTGCTCCGCCAAAAGTTAGTCCCCAAGCAGCTATGGAAAGAAAAATGAGCAGTGTCATCCCATTTGCGATTCCTAACACCAAGGAACTAATTGCAAAAGCTCCCAGACTAATTATTGTCATCAAGCGTAAATGATGATCAATATATATACCAATGATCCAAATGCCTACTATCGACGTAATACCAAAAGTAAATAAAGCAAAACCTACATGATTGGCAAGTCCGACATGAGTCATGTATGGGGCAATATAGGTGTAGAGAATATTATGACCCAAGATCCATACCAATACAACACACAGTATTGGACGTACACCAGGCAATCTGAGGATCTCATAAATAGATTGACGCTGTCCGGTAGTTTGTCCAGGATAATCTGGTACTTTCGTATAAATCCATATCATTAAAAGGAGTGTCCCCCCGCTGATAATTAAAAAGATGGCTTGCCATTCCAGATACATCCCCAACCAAGTTCCAATTGGTACACCCAGTGACAATGCAATCGGCTGTCCTGTTCCTGCGATAGCTAGTGCACGACCTTGTAAAGGCGGTGCTACCATACGACGCGCATATCCTGCTACCAGTCCCCAGAGCAATCCAGTAGCCATTCCTGCAATAAAACGTAATACCAAGGTAAGCACATAATACGGTGAAAGTGCTGTTAATGTATTGGCAAAAAACAAAATACATAGTGCCATTAACAACACTTTTTTCCGGTACCATCTTTGTGTTAATGCAACAAGTGGGATAGCTGCTACAACCGATCCAATTGCAAAAAGTGTGACAAACTGACCTGCCAATGCCTCTGAAATATCAAGCCCTTGACTGATTTGCGGAAGTAAGCCGGCAGGTATCGTTTCTGTCATAATGGCAAGAAAACTGGCAACTGATAGTGCGATGAGATTCCATATTGGGAGTTTTTCGGTGTGTAATGCTTCTTGATTGTCTAGTCTAATCGATTTATTCACCTTTTTTCCCTGCTAACCGGGAAGCTGCCATATCTTTGTCACCATGTCCTTTATCAACCGCACGTTGAAACCTTTGTAATCCGGCACGTGTAATATCAAACTTATGTTTTTGTAAATTTGCAGTCACAGGAGCACCTACAATTCCTGTACCAAGTACAGGAATTGTTTTTACTTCTGATTTTATACCATTAATATGAACCATTTATATACCTCCAGTAAATAAACTATTATCAAAATACAATCCTTGGTACTGCTCCAGCCCTTTTCAATTAAGCATCTATCACTCCTAATCAGTCTGTTAATCCTCATTATGATAGAAGTTTTGACTTTGTGTTCTAAAAAATAATGCATTTGTATCGGTACGAATGCATCAGACTGTAGATAAACTCGAGAAAATTTGAGAGTTTATCTACAGTCTTTGTATGAAGTAAAGCTGTTAATTTCCTCTATGGGCGAATGCTTTCCGTAGGCGGGATTGAGCTACTTCCCTCCACCTTTTTTGCATAACAGTTACTGCGATTCTCGTAGTCGCAAAATAGATTTTTCAAAACCATACGATGATACACCGCGCTGAATATCCTCATAAATACTTCCTTCCAAAACATTGCGTTTTTTCTTATTTCCATCAAATTCTTGAATGGCATTTTTATGCTGCATTAGAGCAATCCGTTTTCTTCTTAGCGTTCACCAAAATAACTCCTAAAATAATTACCACCGCACCGATAACATGGTAATAATGGAACGACTCGCTTAAAAACAATACGCCCGAAAGAATTGTTATCAAAGTAGTAACATTGTTAAATACACTCACTTGAATAACCGGTAATTTGGATACGGCGTAAATAGACAATAATGACGTACCGAGTGTAGATAGAACTCCTAAAAATAAAATCGATAACAAATAAGGAATCTCCTTTACGGAATCCACATATTCATTGACAGACCCTCCGTTTATAAAGTACATAGCATTAAAGAATAGAAAGCCACTGAACATGATATATATCGTAATTTGGATTGGAGCCACTGTTTTTGTTGCGCTTCTAGACATCACTTGCCAAATGGCCATTGCCAAAATAGAAAATATAATCAACAGGTTACCGATTAGATGAAATTCATATCCTCCCGAGTTATTCATCAGCTGTAAAAAAACGACTCCTGCAACGCTCAAAGAGATTCCTATTCCTTGTATTCTTTGAATCTGTTCTTTCAAAAATAATCGTGCCAATAGAACCGTTATGGCAGGAGCAATAGCTTGGATGATTCCTGCTTCTGTAACAGTTGTCTGATTAAGTCCAAGTATCTGGCTGCTAAAAAACAGAATCGGATAAATCAGCGAAATAACCAACACCAACATAACTTCCTTCCGATTTAACCTTAAGTTAATCGGTCTTATGGCTAGTAATAGAAGCAATCCTAAAAAGGCAAATGTAAATCGTTGCGCTAATATTAGTAATTGTCCTTCATATGTTAAGGCAATTTTGATAAACATAAAGGAAAATCCAATAATAATGGAAAAAACAACGGCTGCCACTAATGCACTATTTTTTCTCACGATTTCCTCCCTCCTTCTTTTTTAGAATAAAGGAAGAATGTTGTATACATTGAATTTCTTTTTATCTCTGTATCGATACGGACAAGGCATAATCAAGCATAGCTAGAATAAATTCATGGTAATCTATTGTTATGGGAGGGATAGCATGCGGAAACATCAACTGATTGCAAATAGCATACTGCAAGATATTGAGCAGGGAAAATATAATGAGCGTCTCCCATCTGTAAGGAAATTGATGGATACTTTTGGAGTGAGTCAAGTCACGATAACACAAGCACTGCAACATTTGATTGGAATGAATAGAATATACGCTAAGCCAAATGTAGGCTATTTTATTATTTCAAAAAAAGGAAAAGCTGCTTCTTTTAATGGAATATACGACTTTTCCACTGCCTCTACTTCCTGGACGGACTTTCCATTGGACAGTTATTCGCAATGTTTGGAAACAGCTATTCAAAATGGAAAATCAGAATTATTCACCTATGGAGCAACAACCGGTAATGAGGAACTGAAAAGCTTATTTCAAAAATTATTAGCAGAAGATCAGATTTTCTCTAAAAAAGAACAAATCATGATAACAAGCGGTACACAGCAAGCTTTGCATATTCTGGCTTTAATAATGATGACCAAAAAAGAATCCATTCTGATAGAGCAGCCAACCTATCATCAGATCATAAATCTGATTGAACGTCTCCATTTGGATTATATTACCTGCTACCGAGATTTTGACAAGATAGATTTAAAAGAATTAGAAGAAATGATTAAAATCAAGCGTCCCAACTATGTCTATTTAATGCCACGGCTTCATAATCCACTTGGTACTACCATGGATGAACAGGAAAAATGTATGCTTTTAGATTATGCGAAAAAGTACCATTTTTATATAATAGAAGATGATTATTTGGGTGATTTTGAAGGAAGCAATAGCTACAAAACACTTTATGAAATGGATACGAATCAGTGCGTAATTTATTTAAAGAGCTTTTCTAAAATTATGTTTCCTGGTCAGAGGTTAGGTATCACTGTTCTGCCCGAGGACATGATCGAGACCTTTCGAAGCTTTAAAGAGGTTATTGATATCCATACGAATTCTTTAAGTCAAGTTATTATGCAGACGTTTATGGAAAGTGGGTTATATGCACACCATAAGGATAAAATCGTGTTCAGACATCAACAGAAAGCAAACACTCTGCGTGAGGTACTAAGAACTTACTTTTCTGACTATCAATTTAATGATAATCATCAAATGCATACGGTAATCAAGCTTCCGAAACAAATAAATATGAATAAGCTTCACGAAGAATTAGCCAAACGACAAGTTTTAGTAGATGATTACAAAAAAAATTATATAGCTGGATATAAACATAATCATAAATTTCTTAAGCTGAACACAACTAGTATCCCAGAAAATAAAATTGGCGAAGGGATTCATTTAATTCAGGAAGCTATAGAAACAAGTAAATTATTTTGATATTTTACTTTGTATCGTTACAAAGTCATTTTCATGATCACTATCAGCGTTACATGCTATGCCTTACTCATGGTTCAATAGCGAATACCTGCTACGTCGTTCCCCACGAATTACACAAAAAAAAGCATTTGGAATGTCATCATTCCAAATGCTTTGATTTTATCATTCTTACATAAATTCTTTCACTAATTCATTAAAATCATTTTCGCTCATTTTAATATCAATATCCGTTAATGGTAGCTCTGAATAGCCTGGTACTTTTTCTTGATATGAAGCTGTTTCAGTATCCTGATAAATAATACCTGTTACTAAACCTTCATGCTCCATCACTGTACGCATTGCCATACTACGGTCAGAATTGTCATAGCCTTCAATATCAGCAAGCTTCGTTAAGTTTTCTTTAAACCAATCATACGTGTTCACTTTGTTATACGTAACACAAGGTGAGAATACGTTGATGAATGAAAAGCCTTTATGATTAATGCCCGCTTCAATTAAAGCTGTTAACTCTTTAATAT
Source organism: Lysinibacillus sp. RC46 (assembly GCF_041262385.1). NCBI lineage: Bacteria > Bacillati > Bacillota > Bacilli > Caryophanales > Bacillaceae > Lysinibacillus > Lysinibacillus sp. RC46. The sequence goes on from NZ_JBGCCF010000001.1 coordinate 137,614, forward strand.
CCGTTGAGAAACCTTGTGCGACAAAAGTAGCTCCGCTTGTTAAAGCTACTTCTAATGGTTTTAATGAAGGCTCAATCGCACCACCTGGCGTAGATTTTGTAATAAACCCTGCAGCAGAACGTGGAGATGTTTGCCCCTTTGTTAAACCATAAATTTGGTTATCCATAACGACGTATGTGATGTCAATATTACGACGGATAGCATGAATTGTATGACCCATACCAATCGCAAATCCATCGCCGTCACCACCAGAAGCAATAACGTTTAACTCACGGTTAGCCATTTTTAAACCTTGTGCAATTGGTAATGCACGACCATGAATACCGTGGAAGCCGTAAGAATTAATGTAGCCTGAAATACGACCAGAACAGCCAATCCCAGAGATAACGGCTAATTCGTTTGGTTCAATACCAACATTTGCCGCGGCGCGCTGAATCGCTGCTTGAACAGAGAAGTCACCACAGCCTGGGCACCAGTTTGGTTTCACTGTATTACGAAAATCCTTAAATGTTGCCATTAGCGAGTCAACTCCTTCACACGATTTTCTAATTCACCTGGCAAGAATGGTGTACCATCATATTTCGTAATAGTCTCGATTTTATCGTGACCACCAACATTCATCTTCATAATATTTGCCAATTGACCTGTGTAGTTATTTTCTACAACGATTACTTTTTTCGCTTTTGCTACAAGTGGTGCCACCTCAGCAGATGGGAATGGGTGAATTAAACGAATATGTGCATGGTTCACCTTCATACCTTGAGCATTTAAGCGTTCTTGTACTTCTTCAATTGCTCCACGTGTTGAGTTAAAGCCCACTAATAAAACATCGGCTTCTTCGTGTGGCGCGTTTGAATATACTGGATGATCAAATTTCAATGCCGCTAGCTTACGGAAACGTTTATCCATTTGTACTTGACGGTTACCAGATGCTTCAGATGGTTTACCTGTTTCATCATGCTCAACCCCTGTTACATGGTGAATACCATTCATCGTACCAGGTAGCACACGTGGTGAAATACCATCTTCCGTATCTTCATAACGTTTGAAGTATGCTTTATCAGCTGCTTCTTCAATGTCGCCTGTAACAATTTTACCACGACGAATTTCAATTTTATTGTAATCGAATGGCTCTACAGATTGTTTACCAAGAGATAATTGCAAGTCAGTCATTAAAATAACTGGTAATTGTAATTCCTCTGCAATGTTAAATGCTTGGATTGTGTCAAAGAATGCTTCTTCCATTGTAGATGGTGCAATGACTACTTTTGGAATTTCACCATGTGTACCATATAACATCGCCATTAAATCTGATTGCTCTTGTTTTGTTGGTAATCCTGTAGATGGACCACCACGTTGTGTGTCAACAACAACTAGTGGCTGCTCTGTCATACCTGAAAGACCAAGTGCTTCCATCATTAATGAAAGACCAGGGCCAGCAGAAGCTGTAAAGGCACGAACACCACCAAAGTTTGCCCCAATTGCCATTGTCGCTGCAGCAATTTCGTCTTCTGTTTGAATAACCGCACCACCGAATTTCGGTAATTTTTTAATAAGATATTCCATAATCTCAGAAGCTGGTGTAATTGGGTAGGCTGCCATAAAGCGTGTCCCAGCTGCAAGTGCACCAAGTGCTACTGCATCGTTTCCGATCATGAACATACGGCGTTTACCGTCTGCTGGTGCTAAAGCCCAGTCACCTACACGATCGCCTAACAGCTCATTCATTAATTCATGACCGCGTGCAATGGCCTCCATATTTTTTTGAACAACTTCTTCACCTTTTTTGCCAAAAATATCATCAACAACATTTTGGAACACTTCGTCCTCTAGATTTAGCAATGAAGCTGTTGCTCCGATCGCCACCATATTTTTCATCAACGAAGTACCAAGCTCTGCCGCTACCTCTGTAAAAGGTACTACAAATATTGGCGCTTTTGAATCTTCTGGCTTCACTGGAGTAAATTTTGAATCCGCTAAAATAATGCCTGTTTCTGTTAATTCTTTATAATTGACGTCGATTGTTTCTTGATCGAACGCTACTAAAATATCTAAATCATCCGCAATTGAACGTACTTCTGTTGGACGAACTGTAATTTTATTATTCGTATGGCCACCTTTAATTCGAGAAGAGAAATGACGATAACCGTACAGGAAGTAACCTAAACGATTCATTGCCGTTGAGAAAATTTCGCCTGTACTTTCAATCCCTTCACCCTGTTGCCCACCGACTTTCCATGAAAGCTGATGTAACATGTCAACAACTCCTTAGATCCAATGTATATACTATTATTTTTCCTTCATAAGTTTAACACGAAGAAACGGTCTGCACTATTGTTATTCCTCGATTTAAAAGAAATTCAGACCTTTGACTGAAAATAGCGTTCATAAAGTTGTAATTTTAAAATCAATTAAGTTTAAAAAATTAATTTGCGGATTTCAAGTGACATTTAACATATTAGTATGTAGAGCATGGAGGATTCTCTTCCTCAAATCCCGATTGTCTTATAAACAAAAAAAATGCCTTGCAGCTTATTATGTGCAAGGCATTTTACTTTATTACTTTTTATCGAACACGTTTTTCCACAAGAAGCTTTAAGGCTGTACGTTCCTCACCAGCAATTAAAATATCGGCAAACGCCGGTGCGCAAATTAAATCCGTGCCACTTGGCGCTACAAATCCGCGTGCAATGGCCACTGCTTTCACGGCTTGGTTAAGTGCCCCTGCCCCAACTGCCTGCATTTCTGCTTGCCCTTTTTCTCTGATTACCGCGACTAATGCACCTGCAACTGAATTTGGATTAGAGCGTGATGATACTTTTAATGAATCCACAATTATTCCTCCCCGTTTCGCGAATAGTGTTTACGCTCAACAACTCATGTCCCCCTTGTTTGGACCTTAAGTTATTGTCGATAGGTCATTTTATGCTCGGCGAGAAGGAAATAGACTATTTTCATTTCTTATATATTGAAACAATCAAAAAAGACTGAAAATTTCATGTGGAAAATTTACTGGATCGATGAAATAAAGATATCATATTAAAAATAGTGGGGCTCATCAAAACGTGAGGGTGATTTCCGTTCCAGGCTACTCGCTTTGCTGCTGTAGCGAAAGCAAAGCGGCAGCTACAAAGCGCCCAGTCGGAACGGAAATCAACCCTCGTTTTGCCGAAGAGCCTTATTATATTTAATAGATGCTTTAATTTCATTGACATAACAGTTTTTCAACACAAAAAAACTATTGTGCATTTTTAATACACAATAGTTTCTCTTCTTATGCTTGGAACGGATAATCTTCGTTTATATAAATTCGCTCGCAACGTAGTGCTTTTCCTGTTTTATCATCAATCTCTACAAAGAAACCACTTAACACATCGCGTCCTTTTTTAGGCACTTCAAAACGAGATGGCATGTTTGTTTGGAATTTATAAATGACACTTTCCTTCGTCATCCCTAAAATTTCATCGTATGGACCTGTCATACCAACATCCGTAATATAGGCTGTTCCATTTGGATAAATACGTGCATCAGCTGTTTGCACATGCGTATGTGTACCAACGACTGCTGAGGCCTTTCCATCTAAGTGCCATCCAAGTGCAATTTTTTCACTTGTCGCTTCTGCATGAAAATCCACGAATACAAGCGGTGACGTTTTATGTGCTTCTTCGATTAATTTCTCTGCCATCGCAAACGGATCCTCATGAGGAGGTAAAAATACCCGTCCATGTAAATTAATAACAGATAGTGTTACACCGTTTTTTGAAATTTGCACCATTCCTTTACCTGGTGCATCATTTGAAAAGTTCGCCGGGCGTATTAAATACTCTGCATCATCAATAAAATCAAAAATATCTTTATTATCCCAAGTATGATTGCCCATTGTGATAACATCTACACCCATTTGCAATAGATCATTATAAATATTTCGTGTAATGCCGCGACCTGCTGCTGCATTTTCACCATTGGCAATAATAACGTCTGTGTTATATTTTCTCTTTAAGCGTGGTAAATATTTTTCCACTGCATCGCGGCCGATTGAACCGACGATATCCCCAATAAATAGTACTTTCATTTGCAAGACCACTCTTTCTTTAATTAGCATCTTTTAGTTTACCATCTACCCCTAGTAAATCGCAAAATAAAACGCAAACCCATCCTGGATTTGCGACTAAGAAAGTTATTAAATTTTAATTATCTGTATATTGATAATAATATTGGCTTTTTGGCATGCTATATTTATTTAACACAACACCAATAATATTGGCTTTCGAAGCAGCTAAGAGTGTTTTCGCTTTTCCTACATCCTCTTTTTCTGCAATACCCGCACCGACAATTAATAGCGAACCATCGCATTTATTAGATAAAATTTGAGCATCAGCTACAGGTAATAGCGGAGGGGTATCAAAAATGATAAGATCAAATTTTTGATTCACCTCTTCTAAAAATCTATCCATAGTATAGGATAACAGTAATTCCGCTGGATTCGTTGGGATTGGTCCACTTGTAATGATAAACAACCCTTCCACAGATGTGTCCTGTAATACTTCATCATATTGACATTTTCTTTCTAATATTGATGATAACCCAAATAAATTGATAATATTAAATATATTATGCAACGTCGGTTTACGCATATCAGCATCTACGAGCAATACCCGTTTTCCTTCTTGTGCAAAAACAACACCAAGATTGGCAGCATTTGTTGACTTTCCTTCACCTGGTATAGAAGACGTAACTACTATCGTTTTAAGACCTTGCTTTGGCATAGCAAACTTAATATTCGTACGAATGGTCTTAAATTGCTCAGAAATCATTGATTTCGCATCCAAAACTGTAATAAGTTGACGCGGTTTTGTTAACAGTTTCTGGTTCTTTTTCTTTTTGGAACGAAGCATTTTTATGTCCTCCTAGCTTTACGGGATTTATAATTTTTTTCGGTGGGAAAAGCACCAACCAACCCCATAATAGGCAATGCTAAATCTTCAATATCCGACTCCGTCTTTATTGTTGTATCTAAAAACTCCAACAATAGAGCAATCCCTACACTAATTACAAACCCAATTACGGCACCCATGACAATATTAAGTAGTTTATTTGGTTTCACAGGGCTAGAATCTTTACTTATTTTTGCCTCTGATAAAATATTTATATTATCAACATTCATTAGTTTCGGTATTTCTTCTTTAAATATAGTGGCAACTGTATTCGAGATGGTAACTGCTTTTTCTAAATCTGTATCTAAAACTTTAATATTAACCACTTTGGAGTTACTTTCGCTAGAAACGGTTATTTGCTCTGCCAACATTTCTGTTGTAATGTTTAGTTCAAGCTTATCAATAACTTTGTTTAAAATAGCAGGACTCTTAATAATAACATTATACGTATTGATTAATTGTAAATCCGTCTCTAGCTGTTGTGCCTGGGCATACGCTTCTTGATCATTAACTTTTTGATTCACTAAAAATTGCGTTTGTGCTTGATAGATAGGCGTAATTACAAAGTAACTTAGAGCAGCTGTAATGCCAATCGCAACAATAGTAAGACTTAGAATAAGGTATATACGCTTACGCAATATTTTAAATAATTTTTTCAAGTCAATTAGTTCTTCCACCTAAATTCCCTCCCTCGCCAAACCATTGTCGATGAATCAACTAAACGATTATATTTATCTTTCATATTGTTCGGCATCACTTTAATAGTTCCATTTACTTCGATTCTTCACCAAAACATGTACTGGATCGTATATACCACTATGGGTTGACGCTTTTCTTCAGGGCTTTCAACTTGTATACTGACGCTACACATAGTCGTAGAAAAACATTGCTGTTCCCGCTGGAGTCGCAACTTTTTTAAATTATCACTAAAGCACATTTAATCATAATTTCAATAGATTATTCATTTGCATTTCCCAATCAATATTCATTTCGAATATAAACGCTACTTTTTGGTAGTTCCATGCCTAATGAATCTATCTTGATGGAATTATTAAATGTTTGTAATAGTTCTAACGTCTTTCGTTTATACGCTTCTACACCTGGCTGATCAAACGGATTTACTCCTAGAAGACTTGCACTCATTGCACATGCCTTCATAAAGAAATAGATTAAATAACCTATGTGATAGGCATCTAGTTTTGGGAGCATCAATTGAATAACAGGTACACCACCCTCTGCATGAGCAAGTGCTGTCCCATTCATGGAAAGCCCATTAATTTCATTGAATGTTCGTTTCGATAGATAATTCAAACCATCCTCATCTCGCACATCATATGGCACTTTACAATCATTTTCTATTTCCTTAAAATGCAGTAATGTTTCAAATAGGATCGGACTTCCTTCTTGAATAAACTGACCTATAGCATGTAAATCAGTTGAATAATTAACTGTCGTAGGAAATAGACCTTTTCGCTGTTTCCCTTCACTTTCACCAAACAACTGCATCCACCATTCATGGAACTTACATAATGCAGGTTCAAATGAAGCGAGCAGCTCCACTCTATACCCTCGGTTAAACATCACATGTCGCAACACTGCATATTGATAGGCTTCATTTCGCTCTAGCGCTGTATCTTGCAATGTTAACGCAGCATCCCTAGCACCTGCCATAAGCATCCGAATATCAACACCCGCAACCGCTGCTGGTAATAGCCCAACCGGAGTTAACACCGAATAGCGACCACCAATATCGGCTGGAATGGTAAATTGTCTATAACCTATGCGATCTGCTATCTGTTTCAAACGTCCGTTTTCCGCATCAGTCGTCACAATAATTCTGTCAACAGCCTCTTCCCCGTAACGTTTTTCCATAAACTGTCGCAACACACGAAATGCGAGTGCTGGTTCCATCGTTTCCCCAGACTTCGAAATGACGTTCACATACACACTTTTATTCGCTAAATATTGAAGCAAACTATCAATATAGGAACCACTCATATTTTGTCCAACATATATCACTTCAATACCATCAGTAGGACGAGTAAAATAAGGTGACAACGCATCTTGGATGGCACGTGCCCCTAAAAATGATCCCCCCACGCCAATAACAACAAGTACATCTGCATACGCATGAATTTCTCGCTTAGTATCCTCAATACGTTGCAATAAAGCACGCTGATCTTCAAGAGGTACATGTAACCAACCCGTTAACATCTCGCTACTCTCCGCTAAATGACGGTGAATCCACTCTACTTCCGCCTCATATATTGACCAATCTTGCTTAGTCATTTCAAAATTGAAAATGCTCATTTGAATAGTACGAATCGTCAAATCATCTCGTCCAATCCTATAATTTGGAATTCCTACTGACGTAAATCATTTTAATTCGAAGTGACTCTCCCTAAGTTGCTTCACTTTATTCAACAGTAAATTGGTAATCGCTTCATGTAACTCATCACGATCCAACGCAAAATCAATAATTGTATTAATAAAGCCAATATGCTCTCCAACATCATAGCGGCTTCCTTCTATTTCAAATGCAAATACACGCTGACAACTATTTAATGCTTCAATCGCATCTGTTAATTGAATTTCACCGCCCTTACCTTTTTTTTGTTCATCTAAAAAGGTGAAAATTTTTGGAGTTAAAATATACCTTCCTATGATTGCAAAATTTGAGGGGGCATCTCCGAAAGCAGGCTTCTCGATAAATTCCCTTACTTCCATCAAACGATTTTCTGTTGAAATCGGGTCAATGATTCCATAACGATGAACATCTACATCTGGAACCTTTTGCACACCTATAATACTCGAATACGTTTGATCATATTGCTCGATTAATTGTTTCAGACACGGAATCTCATTTTTTACAATATCATCCCCTAAAAGTACCGCAAAAGGTTCTTCCCCAATAAACTTACGTGCACACCATATCGCATGACCAAGGCCTAGAGGTTCCTTCTGACGAATATAGTGTATATCTACTTTAGAGGAGGCCTTTACTTTCTCAAGCATATCGAACTTCCCTTTTTCTAGTAAATTTGCCTCGAGCTCAAACGCATTATCAAAATGATCCTCAATTGCCCTTTTATTTTTACCTGTAACAATAATGATATCCTCAATACCTGAAGCTACTGCCTCTTCAACGATATATTGAATAGTCGGTTTATCAACAATCGGCAACATTTCCTTCGGCATTGCCTTGGTAGCTGGCAAAAAACGCGTACCTAATCCTGCTGCGGGTATAATGGCTTTACGTATTTTTTTCATTTAATCTCCCTTCGTGTAAGGTGTAAGGCTGTCCTCTCCTATGGCATGTTGTTAATTTATTAATTCACGATCACGATTTAATTTACTTTTTAATATATTAATAACGATTACTTTTTATTCAAATATGTAATTGTCTTTTCCAATTTTAGTTAGTAATTATAAAAGTGCTACCTTATGCAGCAAACATTACAAAAGATAGCACTTTTCATTCTCATTAATACTGGCTCGTCACCAAAACTCGAGAATGACATCTGGCTAAGAGATATTTTAATAATAAAATACTGGGTAATTGGAGTGAAGGGTTAACCAGTGTAGCTAACAACATTCACCTTCCGCTACAGAGCAAAGTTTCATTGCCTCCAATAAATCCCGCTTCACCCGTGACAAGCACATTTTTTGTCCACCATTTCACCTTCGCTTTAACAATTCCCACTATAAAACCGCTACACGAAAATATGAGATTGCTTAAATGATTGAGAAACTTCCATTAAATATTTCCCATAGTCTGTTTTCATCAGCGGTTTTGCAAGTTCAATTAACTGTTGTTTTGTAATATACCCTTTTCTGAAAGCAATTTCTTCTATACAAGCAATGTACAACCCTTGCCTTTTTTGAATAGCTTCCACAAAATTTGATGCTTCTAGTAATGACTCATGCGTTCCAGTATCTAACCACGCCAACCCACGTCCGGTAAGTTCCACCTTTAATTCGCCTTTGAGTAAATATTCTCCAATAATCGATGTAATCTCTAATTCTCCTCGTGCTGACGGTTTTACATTTTTAGCGATGGCCACTACATTATTATCAAAAAAATACAAACCCGGTACAGCATAGGAAGATTTCGGAAATGCAGGTTTTTCTTCTATTGAAATAGCATTCATTTGCTCATCCACTTCAACGACTCCATAGGCTCTTGGATCGTTGACATAACAACCAAAAATTATACTCCCAGTCTTTAATGTAGCCGCTTCTTGTAATAGAACACTGAAATTGGAACCGTAGAAAATATTATCGCCTAACACTAAAGCGACCGACGAATCTCCAATAAATGACTCTCCGATAATGAAAGCCTCGGCTAAACCATTCGGATACTCTTGAATGGCATAATCAATAGACATACCCAAGTCTTGACCGTCACCTAAAAGCTCTCTAAATCCAGTCACATCACGAGGTGTTGATATAATAAGTACCTCTGTAATACCAGCAAGCATTAATACAGACAGTGGATAATAAATCATAGGTTTGTCATAAACCGGCAATATTTGTTTTGAAACCGACTTTGTCAGCGGATAAAGCCGCGTCCCTGAACCTCCTGCTAATATAATTCCTTTCATCCATATCCCCCCATACCTAAGACGTGTTCATCACTTACTTTACTAATTCGTATGTGCTAACTTTTTATATCGTTAAACATCATGGCATCAATAGCGGAAAGGCTCGGTATAAAATCATTTTCTTTATTGGTCGTAAGGGGTTATCGTTGGTTTAATAAATTCTATCTTTAAGTCATGTTCTTGATATTTTTCTGAATCATAAAATTCTTTACCTCTAATTGCATTTAGCCTTATACCTCAAATGCTTTTATATCTGTTCAAGAGCCTTTTCACCATTCTTAACCTGTCAATCTAGTTGAAACGTATTTTATCGAAATATTAAGCAAGAAAATACACATCCGGTAGACAGATTGAATTGTCGTCATACCAAGATGATTTTTATAAATTTTCCAGTTCCACGTTATACCTTTGAATTTATTTCTGCTTATGGAACCTGGTGTAATTCGATAATAAGCTAATACTTCATCCATTCCGTATGCCTTTATCTCATAATCTTTTAAAATATCTAGCCAAAGAACATAATCTTCATGCTTAGTCTCCTTGAAAAATGGTTTAGCTATTTTACGTGTATCTAATACAACTGTTAAACATCCAATGTAATTAACACGCAATAATTTTTTATAATCCACTGGTTTTTTGCATACCTTAACAATTTTTCGTGTTCGTTTATTATTTTCTGTTATTTCTTGATATTGTGTATAGGAAAATGCCACATCAAGTTCTTGCATGAAATCGAGTTGTTTGGATAATTTTTCAGGATGCCATAAATCATCACTATCAAGAAAAGCTAAAAATTGTCCTTTTGCTTTTTCAATACCAGCATTTCTAGCATTCGCAACACCACCGTTTTGTGTCAAATTAATAATTTTTATTCGACTATCCTTATATCCTAGTAGTATTTGCTGACTATTGTCTGTTGACTTGTCATTAATAATTATCAATTCCCAATTTTTGTACGTTTGATTTAGAACAGATTCAATGGATTGGCCAACATACTTATCCGCATTGTAAACAGGCATAATAATTGAAACTAGAAAGTTATTTTTATGCAATAAACCATCCTATTTCATAATATTTTTAAATGTATATGCGAGGATCAAATTAAACTTTAATGTATAACAAACTGCATACATCTTGACGAATAAAGGTGTCAATAATTTTGTTCGATTACTCTGACAGTATGCTATTACTTCTTTATTTGTTTTCAAAATAGCCATTAATTGCATTATTTCTCTATTTTGCGTTTTATCAATGGCCGCTGTTATTTGTGAAATGCTTGCACCCGATTTGACATAGTTTTTTAGTGAACTATTAAACAAATGAAATACTAAGATAGAGTATATACTTGTCATATCCAAATTATTCCTTTTTAAATAATCGATGTACTTTTCCGCCAAGTTTAAGTACTGTTCTATAATTTCAGGTTTAGGTTGTTGCATGAGCGATCCATTTCGTTGCAAATAATTATAAAAAGATGAATCGATACTTATTATTTTTTTTATATGCACTAAGTAATATAGATTAAATAGCTTATCTTCTGAGAATATCTCACTATTTGGTTCAAATCGTATATGGTGTTCTTTAATAATCGTATTTTTATACAATTTATTACAAACTTCATCCCCATGTTTGTAGTTAAAGAAGTATTCATATAGGTATCCTTTTAATCCTAACTTCCCAATATCGATCGTCTCTTGCTTAATTTCTAAAAAATTCTTCTCTATTTTTTCTTCGTATACTTTCGTATAATCACATACTACTAACTCTGCTTCATGCTGTTCCATTTCATGTACCATGGATTCAATCATATTCAACTCTATCCAATCATCAGCATCCACGAATATGATATAAGTTCCACTGACCTTATCTAATGCAGCATTTCTTGCAGAAGACAGGCCCCCGTTCGGCTTATGAATTACTTTAATCCTTGAATCTTCAACAGCTAATTCATCCACTATCTTTCCACAATTATCCGCTGAACCATCATTGACTAAAAATATTTCTAGATTTGTATACGTTTGATTTTGAACTGATTGTACACATTTTTGTAAGTATTGCTCTACATTATAAATTGGAATAATTACACTGACTAACTTCATAGTTTCCCCCAATTTTATAATTTTTTTATTCAAACTTAATCTGTTCACGGTACAGATATTCTTTTTCTGTAATACTGTATCGCCAAATAAGCGCTAGAAATAAAAATAGATATTCACTCGCAATTAGTGAAAGGAACATTAAAGAAATTGAAATTGAAACATAAGTCCCTAGGAGAAATACCTTTGATTTATCCATCCTTACAATGAACATTATTCTAAAAAATAATAGTGTCCAAAATATAAAGAATAATCCAAAGCCAATTACACCCGACTCAACTAATATTTCTAAAAAAGTATTGTGCATATAAATTCCTTCACCAAAAAATTCCGCACTATAATCCCTAAAATTATAAATACCAATTCCTTGTACAGGATGGTTTGAAAAGAGTGACAAACCATTGTTCCATATTTCAACTCTGCCACTACCGCCATCCTTACCAACAGATTCCATTCTTTTTATCAAAATCTGATAGATATCGATATGCGTCACTTTTAATACGGTAAAGTAACTTATCCATGTAATTACAGGTACGACAAAAAAAATTTTTATTTTTGTTTTTACAGTAAAAAAAGCGATAGTAATCACAACCCCTATTAAGGTTGCTAATATGCCCCCCCTTGAAAAAGTTAGTAAAGTTGTAATTAAAGCTAAAACAAATCCAACCTTCCCTTTATTGTCTTTCATATTTACTAGGAAAAAGAACAAGAAGAACGAATTGGATACAACAAATATATTAGGGTCTGATAAAATACCGATTAATCTGGGCATATTTCTATCTAGCATTAAGCCATAAACTCTAATGCCATTCCCATAAAAATTAAATTTATTAGAAATTAAACCAAATAGATAAAACAATAATGAAATTACGTTATATAGTATTCCTACTGTCCCAATTATTCGTTCAAATTCTTTTAATGTAATATTAGAAAATAAAAATTTATATATAAAGTATGAAAAAAGGCCGATTAAAATAGCAATAGTCAAACGAATACTTGCCAACGGATATGTAGAAAATACTCCAGTAAAACAGTAGAAAACATAGAAGAAAATCATAAAGGTTTCATGAATTTGAGGCTTATGAAAAACAATTTTACTAAGGGTAAGCATAAAAATTACGACCATTAATACCATATGTGGTTTTAACGAAAAACCAATGTTTACATTCAGATTACCTAAAAAAACACTGAATACTAAAATAAATATTAGAAAATAATTATTTGAAATTCTTTTTTTTTCGTAAATCACTTTTCTCTCCCCTTACTACCCCTCTTTAAGAGTGCAAACTAATAGTGCTTTTTCAGGTCAAGAATCTGCCACCATTTCTTTATAATGCCAGTAGGTTGAAAACCGACTAACACGTCGCTATTTTCATACGCAGCACATAGCTTCATAAAAAGCATCGAAACCTGCTCTTGATTGCTTCGGAGCACTCGTCCTCTCTCATCAAGCGCGCATGCCTAATGTGTATGCTTGGCAATTACTATCACCTTTTAACTAGTCTAATAGTTCTGATAAATAACATGTTTTTACACCTTTCAAGGAAATATTTCGAGGTTTTTAAGGCAATAATTAAATTTAATACCATTTTAAAGAACTCGCCTTCTTCTTTATAAACTAATGCTTCCTTAAAATAGAGCTGTGTTTTATCAAAATTTTCTACCTTATTTTGTGTAGTCCTCTTATTTACATACTTATCGATTTCTGATTGGTTAATTAAATCAATATTTTTATAGTTTTTTTGTAAATACTTCGCAGATAAAAGTTGTCTTAAAGCATTCGATCTTGAAATACTAATAGAATTGAGCCTATAAGTAAGCGTTACATCATTACAATTACCAATCCGATATTTTTGGGAGCACCGCAATAAAAAATCATAATCTTCACAGGTGTGTAAATTCCGATATCCATTTAAGTCAGTATATACTTCTCTTTTGACAAACCATGTTGGATGAGGAATACAATTATCATATTTCAAAATACTATTAATAATATTATTTGAAACGGGATGATTAGAAGATTTTTGTATAACATTCCCACTCTCATCAATACTTCTAATTTTCGATCCAATTAAGTCATAGTTATACTTTTTCAAGTAAAGCAATTGCTTTTCTAGTCTGTTATTATCTGAGATGTCATCCGCATCCATTCTTGCTATATATTCACCCTTACAATATTCTAAAGCTTTATTTAAACTATTGGTTAGTCCGATGTTTTTATCATTTTCAACAACGATTATACGCTCATCTCTATTTGCATAATCAGATACAACTCTTTTAATCATAGTATTATCTGGATTATCTAATACAATAATAAATTCAATTTTTGAATATGTTTGATTCAAAATCGATTCAATACTCGCTTTTAACCATTCCATCTTTTCATTATAAGTACTCATTATTACTGAAATTAGATCCTTCATTATACACATCCCCATTAGTCATGATCCCACTGATGAAATTTATGGCTATCCTTTTCTTTCTTATTAAAAAGATTGGTCACGAAAACCAAAAACTATCAAATTAAAATGCTGACATCATTCTATTGCGAAATTCCACGATTGGTGGAAAAATTCCGGTAACTATAAGAATATGCTTTTCAATTTGTATATGAAAAACTTAGCCTCGTTTGTACAAACACTTTGCTATTTACTACTTATATGAAGGTGAATTTCTCTTTATACATGGTGAAGAACTTTCAATTGTTATTCAAAAGTAAACAAATTGACTAATTGGTGAAAAATATAAAAGTGCTAACTTTTACACCTGGTTTTAGGTAAAATTCAGCACTTTTGTTATAACGATGAATATTTTAGTCAATCACATTTCAAATTAAGTTCTAAGCCCTTCAGTATCTTTGATTGTTATGCCATTTCCAAGCATCTTCAATAATTTCCACTAAGCTTTTTTCCGCCCTCCACCCAAGTTCATCAAAAATCTTTTTAGATGAAGCAATAAGTCTAGCAGGATCTCCTTCACGTCTTTCAGAGAGTTCAATATTTGCCCTTTTACCTGTTACTGCCTCGCAAGTTTCTATTACTTCTTTTACTGTATAGCCACGACCATTCCCTAAGTTATAAATTGCCTCTTTATTTTTATTCTCAAGTAATGAATTCAAGGCAAAAATATGTGCTATTGCTAAATCTGTAACATGTATATAATCACGAATGCATGTGCCATCGGGTGTTTCATAGTCTGTACCATAAATACACACCTTCTCCCTATCACCAGCTAAATGTTGCAATACAATTGGAATAAGATGCGTTTCTGGGTTATGGCTTTCGCCAATTTCCGCTGTTTCATAGGCCCCGGCTGCGTTAAAATATCTTAAAACTACGTAACGTAAATCATAGGCTGTTGCATAATCCATGAGAACTTGTTCAATCATAAGCTTTGATCTTCCATAAGGATTTATTGGATTTGGCACAATTGTTTCATCAATCATGTTTAGGTTAGGAACCCCATATGTCGCAGCAGTTGATGAAAATATAATATTTTTCACGTTATACTTTAACATTACACTTAATAAAGTTAATGTAGATATAACGTTGTTCTCATAATATTTCTGCGGATTTACTACAGATTCACCGACTAGACTACTCGCAGCAAAGTGCATTACTGCTTTAATGGAATATTGCGAAAAAACGTGCTCCAAATCGCTTCTTTTTCCTAAATCCCCCTGCACAAAAATCGCCTTTTCATCAATCGACTCCCGGTGACCAGTTGAAAGATTATCCAATACAATAACTGCTTCTTTCTTTACTAACTCTTTTACAAGATGACTACCTATATATCCCGCTCCACCGATAACTAATATCAAATGGTTGTCTCCCTTTTCATTTTTCTTTTACTAATAATACGCGCTTTGAAAATAGCCATAGTTGCGCGAAAGCCTATTATTTTACACAAAACACTAGCGATTATATGGTTATTATTATTTCGATATTGTAATAAAAATCGATTTTCTTTAACAGAAGAAAGTATTTGTTTGTTTTCTTTCTTCTCTGTCTACGAATCCCGCAAGCTTTATACAGAAATAATATCTATTTAGCAATAATCTTTTATTTCACTTATGTCATGAATTATGAACCAAGTTCTCTTCGCTAAATTTTGAAGCTTTTTGGACTTCAATCTTTTCTAGATGCTATCAATAATTGAGGTGTTTGAATTGTAATTTTCGTCTGAGCTTTTCTAGCTTCCATCATCATAAATATTGCTTTTCAAAATACTCTCGATATTGTCCACTTATAATTTGCTCCCACCATGTGTTGTTTTCAACATACCAATGAATCGTTTGCGCAATGCCAGTTTCAAATGTGTATATGGGCTTCCAACCTAATTGCTCTATTTTAGTTGGGTCAATGGCATAGCGTTTATCATGAGCTAAACGATCTGTTACATACTTTATAAGTTTTTCTGATTTCCCTAATGTCTTAATAATTGTTTGAACAACTTCTAAATTGGTGCGTTCATTATGCCCACCAATATTATATATCTCTCCGTTGACACCTTCATGTAACACCAAATCAATGGCCGTACAATGATCAAAAACATGTAACCAATCTCGTATGTTTTGTCCGTCACCATATATAGGAATTTTTTCATCCTTTAACACACGAGAAATAGTTAAAGGAATTAATTTTTCTGGAAACTGATATGGTCCATAGTTATTCGAACAACGCGTAATATTCATTGGTAATCCATATGTTTTATAATAAGCACGGACTAAACAATCAGAAGAAGCTTTACTTGCACTATAAGGGCTATTTGGTAGTAATGATGTCTCTTCTGTAAAAAAAGTAGATGGTTCAAAATCCAATTCCCCATAAACTTCATCCGTAGATACATGGACAAATTTTGAAATACCTACTTGCATCGCTGCTTCTAATAATACTTGTGTCCCTAATACATTTGTTCGAACAAATACCGATGGATCTGTAATTGAGCGGTCCACATGACTTTCTGCTGCAAAATGAACCACATAATCGAATTGTTCCTTCTTAAAAAAAGTCATAACCAACTCACGATTTACAATATCGCCTTTTACAAATGTATAGTTATCATTTGTTTCAAATGCTCGATGTTTACCTAGATCACCTGCATACGTCAATAAATCTAAATTATAAATTTCATAGGAAGGATACTTACAAATTAAATATTGAATAAAATTACCTCCGATAAATCCTGCACCGCCAGTAACTAATATTTTTTTCTTTACCACCATTCCTACCTCTTTCAATGTATTGTTGTAAGTGAATGATCCAAGGCATAAGGTACTTCCAGCAAATACTTACCATATTCTGTTTTCATAAGTGGTTGAGCAAGCTCCTCTTTCTTTTTTTATTGCTCAATATCGTTATTTTTCGTTTTTATTATCTAACTAATTCATGAATATCTAACATTTCTTTAATTTTACTAATATCGTTAAACATCATGACGTCAATTATTGAAAGGCCAGGCATAAAATCATTTGAGTATTGTTTGTATGGTGTTAGTATTGGTTGAATAAATTGAATTTCCAAATCATTGTCTATATATTTTTGCTGATTGTAAAAATCCTTGCCACCAATCGCATTAATATAGGTAGTCGCATTTAATGCCCTAGATACTTTAATTCCCCATTCATCTGCTGCATTAGCCTCTTTAATAGTAGGGAATTTTTGCGACAGAATAGTAATACTCGTTTCTATACCTAATAATGTGCAAGTCTTTCTTAGAACTAAAGTAATGAATTGACTTAAATTGCTGTTACTATTTGTTAAACAATCCGTTACGAATTCCATAACATTCATAAAAAATGGCGCGTTTTTATAAAATATTAATTGATTGAGAATCTTTTCTTGCCAATGCATATTACTATTTATGACAATGTCTTTAATTTTAGTTTCTCTAGAAGCTTTACATACTGGAACATTGAAATATATACTTTTTCCATGCTCACTCAAGATTCGGTTCCTATTTATCCAACTTCTTCTCGTATATTGAGCATTATCAAAAATGACAAATTCATCTACCGAGTGTATCAGTTGGAAATATCCTAGATACGGAAAAAAATAAGGTTGCATTAAGGCTATCCTCATTCTAAGTGTCCCTTCTTAAGTTAATAAAACTACTAATAAGTATCTTGATCATCATGGAATTCTAACTCCATGTAAATTTCCTCTTGTCTACAAAATACAATATAAAGATCATCTTTTGGAAATTAGAGGAACGAAGTAAAGATATTGTTCTCTCCCATTCCAATATTTTTTCATTAAATTAAATAGCCCTTCTACTATATAATTTATGGCTTGCAAATTCTTTTGTTTTACAGATAACTTGTACACTATTCTTTCAAAAGTATACAAATTTTATCTACATCTTCTAGCATGAGATCCCCATACAATGGTAGTGTTAAAACTCTCTCTGCAATATATTTTGCGACAGGTGTATCTTCAGCATTGAACTTTTCTCTGAAACATTCAAAGCTATTCGTTAAAGGATAAAAATACTTTCGGGGAAAAATATTATGTTTCATTAATTTCTCATACACTTCATCCCGCGAAAGTTGGAAACCATCAAATACAACAGGGAAGTATGCATAATTACTCGACACATCTTTTGGAGGAGGCAATAATTTAATACCTCTGATACTACTGAGATGTTCAACATATCTCTCAAATACTTTCTTTCGCTTCCCTATTTCCATATCTATATTCCGGAGATTGCACAAACCCATCGCTGCTTGAAATTCATTCATCTTAGCATTACCACCTATATACTGAATTGTTTCAGGTCCAGTAATACCAAAATTTTTATAAATATTTAATAAGTCTTTTATGTTAGAATCTTTAACGGTTAGTGCTCCACCCTCAATAGTGTGAAAAACTTTAGTTGCATGGAAACTAAACATGGAAGCATCACCAAAGTTTGCAACACTTTCACCACCTACCGTTACCCCGAAGGCATGAGCAGCATCAAATATGACCTTTAGATTATATTTACTTGCTATACTTTCAATCTCTTTTATATTACATACATTTCCGTACACATGAACGGCTATAATAGCGGAAGTTTTATCTGTTATTAACCTTTCAATATTATCTGTTTCTATGGTGTAATCATTAAGATTAATGTCAGCAAAAACTGGTGTTAAACCTTTTCGTACGATTGCATGCGTTGTCGATGCAAATGTAAAAGGTGTGGTGATAACTTCGCCAGTTAATTGAAATGCTTCAATCGCGTATTCTAATGCTAGGTGCCCGTTAGAAAATAGCGTAATATTTTTTGTATTCAAATACCGTTTCAATTCAGTTTCTAAAGCATTATGCTTTACACCCATGTTGGTCAACCAGCGACTATCCCAAAGATCTCTAATTTCTTCAGAGAATTCCGTAAAACCAGGCATTGATGATTGTGTTACTTGAATAGGCTTCATATATTCACCTTCTTGACGTTATTTATTTTCACAAATGAATACTCAACATTTACCTTCACGAAGTTTGTGATATGCTCCATTTTTTCTAACATGTCATCTTCTGAAGGAAATTGTAGTATCATAGTGCCCAATTTTTCATTAGATCCTGAAAATGCTTTAATGTGACTTTTTGATTTAACTAGCAATTCATATTCAACAATGCCATTTTCTATTTCATCATGCATTTCCACATTTATAAATACTCCGCTAGTTTCACTATTCAATACATACACCGACCAATATCCTTGTGGTTCAACCATAGTCAAATCATTACAATCCTCACCTAAAGCCGCCTTAATAGTATATTCGATCATATCTACACCAGTTGCATATTTTGTTACTTGTGGAATCCAATCGCCACCATTCCTAGCAGCTATCTCAATAAGATAAATATTTTCTTGTTCGTCCACTCGAATATCAAAATTATAGGCACCTGATTTCATATTGAGTAAAGTCAACGCTCTTTGAATCTCTTTATGAATTTTTTGTTGAATATGCTCAGACATTTTGCATGGCCAGCTTGAACCAACTGGGACAAATGGATTTGGTGATGTTAATGTCGGAAAGTGCTCATTCGTAAAACTACGAAAAACAAGCTTTCCATTTACAGAAAAACCATCCCCCCCAACATGATAACCATGCTTTTCTATATACTCTTCCACAATAAAACGTTTCACTTTCGAAAAACTTAAAGCGTACTCTATTTTTTCCTGCAAAATGTCAATGGAATCTATTTTTGAGACTCCTCTACTGCCTGAAGAATCAACAGGTTTTATCATTACAGGCATTTTAAAATCATGAAAATCAGCTTTAGCTTCTTCCACCGCTCGATAGCCCTTTGCTCTTGGAACGTTAAAATTATTATTCTTCTGAAACTCCCGAAACAAATCCTTATTTGACAATATCTCTACAGATTCATAAGGATGTGACGGTAGTCCTAGCCTTTCAGCAACATAAGCCGCAGTAGGTGCTGCAGGTTCAGACGCATAACTAACTATGCCATCAATGTTTAACGATTTTGCTAATGATAAGACACCTTCCTTATCCGTAGTGTTGACATTATAGTAATCATGAGCATATTGATGCCCTGGATTTTCTTTTATATAATCACAAGTAATAACATAGTGACCCATTTCTCTTGCTTTTTTTATTGCTGGAATTTGAGAATGTGCACCACCAAGCATTAATAATTTTTTCATTCTGTGGCCTCCTCATTTACAATAATTTTAGTAGTGGTATTCCTTCTAAACAGACCTTTTATAATCGATAGTAAATAAGTAAAGGCATCAAAATTAAATACTTTTGCTAACCCTACATATAAAACGATCCCTACAATTATTTGAATAATGAGCGTCACAATCTCAGTCAACCCAATCAAGTGGATTGGAAAAACAATAGCCCCCATCACTAAAGATGTTAGCAAAGATGGTTTTATATCTCTCCACTGTTCTTGAATGCTATAGTTTAGTAATTGTAAATTTGGATATGCGTTAATAAAAGTCGATAAAATTCCAACTCCGAGCACTCCTAAAGCCATCATATGAACACCGAATGGGATACTGACAGCTAAAATAATCAATCCTAATATAGTTTTCACAATTTCTAGTTTTAAAAAAATATCACTACGTCCCAAAGCGTTAATTGCTTGTAAATTTGCAGTATGTATAGGCCATAATGCATAACTAATACAAAAAATTTGTAAGAATGGCACGGAAGGTAGCCATTTTTCTGTTAACAAAATTTTAACTAAAGGCTCAGCAATAGCTACAAGTCCGAACATCATCGGAAAAATTACAAATGAGCTCATAATGATTGAACGACGTACCATAGCCTTAACTCTTTCTGTATTATCTTGATGGAAGGATAAAGTAGGAAACATTACGGATTGTATTGAACCATTAATGTTGTTAATAATTACGCTAGGAAATTGCTCACCCCGATTATAAAAACCTAATAATGCAGGGCTATACATTTTACCAATTAGTAGATTCCGAATGTTGGAATTAATGGTATCAATCAATGATGAAGCTAATAATTTCCATCCAAACACAAATAAACTTCCGAGCCTCTCCATTGAAAAGATAAGCTTCGGTCGCCAATTTACTGTAAACCATAAAATGACCGTTACTATAAGCTGGTTTGTAATTTGATGTCCAATTAAAGCCCAAACTCCATATCCTGCATAGGCCATTGTTATACCAACAACACCAGATATAATAACGGCTCCCAAACTACTAAAGAACAGTTTTTTAAACTGCATATTGCGTGCAATAACTGCATGTTGAATTGAATTAAACGCACCGAAAAACAATGTTAAGGAAAGAATTCTTAAGACAGATAGTAGTTGGGGTTCTGCAAAAAATGAGGCTATGAATGGGGCTATAAAAAAGAGTATGACATACAGGTTAATGGCAACAAATAAGTTTAAATAAAATACAGATGAATAATCCGCTTCATCCACTTTTTTCTTTTGTATCAATGCTGTGTTAAATCCACTCTGCACTATCACACCAGCTATTGTTATGAAAATGGTAACTAGAACGAGTAACCCAAAGTCCTCTGGAAGAAGTAGACGGGCTAGTACAATCAACACCATAAATTGAATTCCCTGCGTCCCTCCTCGTTCTAACAGCTTCCATAATAGAGAAGAAAGGACTTTAGATTTTGTTATATCATCGTCCAATTTATGATCCTCCTTTTAACAAATCTAAGAAGCTTTGAGATACTTGGACTATATTGATTTATAAATAATATTGTTTTTTTCTTTAATCCTAAATTTAAATATAGCTCTCTATATTCTCCTGTTTTTGCTTCTTTAAATCTCCCCTGTTCAAGTAAAAGGAAAAACTGAGTACTATTCTTTCTCCTATCAATAGCATCCTTAAATTTATTGTTCGTATATAGATTTATTTCATCCAACATATCTTCTATTTCACGATAATGCTGCTTCTTTGTTTCTATATCAGAAAAAGTTCTGCCTGTCCAAGAAGTACTATCACCTACTCGATACGAAGACATCAACTCATCCATATAGTACACCGTACCTAGCAATGATAAATAAATAGCTAAAGGGTAATCGCCAACAGGGGCATTTACAAGAAAGTCTGGTCCCTCCTTCCCAAACTTCAGTCGGTAAAACATGGAATTTGTTAAAAAAAGACCTCCTCCTCCTTCAATTACTTCTTCAACTGAGAATTCCTTATTTCCTTTATTTAGACGGTTAAATAATACACATTTCTTATCCGAAGCATTTACTACATTTCCACCATGAACACATAGGCTACATTCAGGATGCTTCTCCATATAATCGAATTGTTTTTGTAATTTATAAGGATCTATCCAATAATCATCCCCCTCACAAATAGCAATATATTTCCCGCTTGCTCTGCTAATATTAATTGTACTTACAGAAACACCTTTGGAATACTGATTTTCAGTTTGATAGATAGGCTTTATCAAATTAGGGTATTTCTTCTCATACTCTCTAATAATGTCTGCAGTTCTATCTGTCGAGGCATCATCATGTATTAATATTTCAAATTTGAAATTTGTTTTTTGCATTAAAAAACTTTCAATCGCATCCGCTATATATTGTTCGTGATTATACGCGAGACAGTGAATACTGACCAAGATATTTTCCACCTGATTTTCTCCCCCTGATTGTAGTACTAACTGTTTTTTTCTCTCAATCTATAAATTCATTTCCGCTTTATAGCGATTAATTATTAATAAAACCAAAACAGGAAGGTATACTCGATTTTTATCCTAATATACGAAGTTAGTTTATACTTTATTCCACCAGCGTCGCATTAAAATAATTCAACGCGTTTCTGGAAACGAATTTTCTGCAATATTATTTAGACATAAAAAAGCCTTTATAATGGTTGGGTGGTAGTAAATCATCCAAATCCAAAATAAAGGACATAAGCATGGATAAGTTTACACGAAAAACATCCGCTCCCTCTCTGTTAATTCTAAACACCTATTATTTCGTTTGCTGCTTTAAACATAATCCTTTCATATTTCATCATTAAAATACCATCACTGTAGTTGCCAATATTCTTCACATTCGTTTTACCATTTATATTGTTTATTAATAATTCAAGGAAGTTTACACCGCACCCGTAAGCACATATATAGTTCGCACCAAACCTAGGATTGATTTCCCCTATATAATATTCTCCATTAACCTTGAACACATCTACATCAATAGGACCAGTAATATTGAGTTTATTAGATAAATCTTCAATAAGGTCAAATAGCTTAAGATCCTTATAAGAAATGACTTTATCAGCACCACCTATAGTCACTGAGAGTTTTTCCTTTGCAAATATTGATACCATTTTTTGTGAATTAATATCAATATATGCATCTATATCATACTCAGTACCATTTAAAAACTCCTGTATTATATTTTTATGTCCATTATGAAAACTCTTTTCTAGTTCTTTCAAATTGGTACATTTAATAACTCCCCTACTACCATCAGCACTATTTGGTTTGACTATTACAGGGAACGAGATTTTATTTTTACTATAATCATCTTCAAAAGTTTCTAAATCATTGTATGACTTTGCACAGCGAATCCCATTTGTTGTCAAAAATTCATACGTTAAATACTTGTCATCACAAGTCTTTGCAATACTTAAATTAGGTAAGATTGGGATAACCCCAATTTCTTTAAATTTATCAATATTTTTAGAGAGAACCATTATATCTTTATCTAACATAGTTAGAATTGCTTTAACTTTATTCTCTTTACAAATTTCCAAAAGTTCTTCAACATAATTATCATCTTCTAACGATGGTACTATATATGAATTTTCCACCGAATATAGGGCTGGTAATATATTTGAATTACCTGTAGCTATTATCTCCATGTTAAATTTCGCAAATTCACGATTAAACACTTCTAACATTTCTACTCTTTTTCCAGGACAGCTAATAAGAATATTCATCCGGCATTTCTCCTTTAAGGTTAATAATAGGAACTTTTTTTCATCTTGCTCTATAAAAAAGGCCTATTAACATCTTTGGATCTATTTACTCCTTTTCTTAAAAGTACAGATTTTATAGTATAAAAATTTTTTTGGAATCAAGCCAAAAACTAAGACCTGCTGCTGGGATAATTATTTTTTTGGCTTTCTTCATCGCTCTATGTCCATTCTTTCAACTAATTGCTGTCATAAAGGCTGCCTGTAATTGTTGTAGCTTATGCTGTGCTTGTTCTTTCGTATTAGCTACTGTACCAAAGTAAAACTTACATTTTGGCTCTGTTCCGGAAGGGCGAATCGCTATCCATGATTGATCTTCTAAAATAAACTTTAAAACATTTTCTTTAGGTAATTTAATTGAGGAAATCGAGCCATCTTGATGAATGGCTTGTTGCGTTAAGTAATCTTCTATTACCATTACTTTTTGATCTGCAATATCAAAAATTCTATTTTCCCTAAGGTTTTGAAGTAAAGCTTGCATTTCCTTTTGACCAGAAATACCTTCAAATATTTGTGACTGTAATGCTTCTTGATAATAGCCATATTTATTAAATAAACTGTCCAGAGCATCTAGTAATGTTTGTTGTTTTGTTGCATAATAGGCTGCCATCTCTGCTACTACCAACGCAACTTGAACAGCATCTTTATCACGCACAAAGCTTTGAACCAAATAGCCATAACTTTCTTCATAGCCGAATAGGAACGTTTTTTCCTTCGATTCGTCATACTCAGCAATCTTTTCTGCAATGTATTTAAAACCTGTCAGTGTGTTCACAGTTTCAACTCCGTATTGTTGAGCAATTACTGCACCAAGTTCAGAGGTAACAATTGTTTTGAATAATACGCCGTTTTCAGGTAGCGCATTTTTTTCTTTTTTCGCCTCAAGCAAATACTGTAAGATAAGTGCACCTAGCTGATTACCTGTTAATAATTGATAACCATGCTCTGTTATTACTGCCACACCTAATCGATCGGCATCTGGGTCGGTTGCTAATAGTATTTGTGCACCTGTTTCGTTACCTTTTTGTATTGCATACGTAAAGGCTGCTGCTTCCTCTGGGTTTGGATAAGGAACCGTTGGAAAATCTCCATCTTGTACGGCTTGCTGTTCTACAATATGGACATTTGTAAAACCAAATGCTTGTAAACCTTGTTGTACCGATATTAGCCCTGCACCATGAAGAGGTGAGTAAACAATTGGTATGGTGAAGTCAATATTTGTACGTTGTTTTAAACCGAGTAATTTTTCTTGATAGGCTTGGTCAATATTAAGTAACATCCATTCTACAGTTCGATGCTGCTCTAATGTGTGCCATGATGTTGTTGGAATGTCAAAAATATTTTGGATATCATCGAGTTTTTCAACGATAGTTTGAATAGCAGATGGCGTCAGTTGTGCCCCGTCCCCCCCATAAACTTTAAATCCATTATATTGTTTGGGATTGTGACTAGCGGTAATGACCACACCTGCAAAAGCGTTTAAATACCTTACTGCAAAAGATAATTCAGGTGTTGGGCGTGCATCGCGAAAAACGAATACTTTTACCCCTAATACCCCCAGCACTTGAGCTGTTTCAATAGCAAAATCCTTTGAGAAATGCCGTGTATCATAGGCAATGACAACACCCCGCTGTTTGGCTATTTCCCCGTTTTCTGTGATATACTGCGCTAGCCCGTATGCAGCTCTGCGAATTGTGTAGATATTCATCCGATTTGTACCAGCACCTAACACACCACGCATACCTGCTGTACCAAATTGTAGGTATTGATAAAATCGATCTTCAATTTGTGTTGCATCATTGACAATGGCTAGTAATTCTTCTTTTAAATAGGAGGGGACAGTTTCCTTTATCCATTGCCTATAGTGATCATCTACAATACTCAATATGACACCTTCTGTTCATTCAATAATTTCAAATCTGTAGAGACGTTTACGCTTGTCGGATATATCCCTATGTCGACAAGACCCATCTGGCCACAGCAATTTACCGTCAACGATTTCAATAATGACATTAAAGCTGTCCGTATTTTTCATTTACATATATCTCAAGATAATTACACTTCTTTTTTCTTAATCCTAAAAAATCTTCCACCATTTCCTCTCTTCGATTTTACAAGGTTCTTGTATAATAAAAGGCTGGTTTTCAATTATTCTTGCATTATTTTCGAGTAATATATCGATCGCATCTAACTCTTTTTTCTTTTCTAAATAACAAAGTCCTGCATCAAAAAAAAATGGTCGAGATGATAGATTGTGTACATCCGATCCATAGGTATGAACTAAATTAGCCCTAACTAGCTCAAGTGAGCGCTTTTGTATTGTGCGTCCAAAATAACCAGCTAAGCTGCCAGCAGTTATTTGTGCTTTTGCTCCTTCGCAAATTAATCGTTCTAAGTAAACAGGCCTTTCAACAATGGCTTTATTTCGTTCTGGATGCGCAATAATTGGGGTAATTCCTTCAGACAGTAATGCACGAATAATTATTATTGTATAAGCAGGTACAATATAGGAGGGTAATTCTAACAACATATAATTAGAGCATGCTAATGTGTGGATTTGATTTGTTTTGTAGAGTGGCATGATTTTTTCTGATAATCGTACTTCATGACCGGTAAAAAGTGTGAGAGGAATACTTTTTTTTATGAGTTCAGATTGTAATAAGTGAATTTGATTTTTCACTGCGCTGTAATTTGCATGATATTGTGGGTGATGGCAATGGGGAGTGGCTATTATTTCTTTAATTCCTTCTTTAACCGCTTGTTCAAACAATCGCATAGTATCTGCCATTGTTTTTGGTCCATCATCTACATTCCATAAGATATGACTATGCATATCAACCATCAATATCCTCCTCTCTAATTAGAAAAGGTCCAATACTTTTATTATGCTCAATCTATAAATATTATGAGTACTATTAAGGAAGTGCTTATTGGATAACTAAAGAGCAAATAAAAATAGGCAACTCTTTGTTCGAAACCGAACAAGAAGTTGCCTATTTTTTCAAGAAATCAACTTTAATTGCTAAAGTTTTCAGTGCTTCATTAATATGAAAAACATTTCGAGCCCGCAATCCGCGACAAGGTTTTCCTGTGATTATCTAGTACAATTATCCACCTAGCATATCGACTCGAAAATTCTATTCTTTCTTTTGAAATAAAATCTATTAATGATTTTATTTCGCATATTCCACGGCACGTGTTTCACGAATAACCGTTACTTTAATATGACCTGGATAATCAAGTTCTTCTTCAATTCGCTTACGGATATCTCTCGCTAAGCGATGTGAAGCTAAGTCATCAATTTTTTCAGGTTGTACAATTATACGAATTTCACGACCAGCTTGAATCGCAAAGGATTTTTCTACGCCATCATAGCTTTCAGAAATTTCCTCTAACTTTTCAAGTCTGCGGATATAGTTTTCAAGCGTCTCACTTCGAGCACCTGGACGAGCTGCTGATAACGCATCAGCTGCAGCCACTAATACCGCGATGACAGATGTTGCTTCTGTATCACCATGGTGAGAAGCAATACTGTTTATAACGACCGGATGTTCCTTGTATTTTGTTGCCAATTCCACACCGATTTCGACATGGCTACCTTCAACTTCATGGTCAATTGCCTTACCAATATCATGTAATAAGCCTGCACGGCGAGCTAATGCTACATCTTCACCAAGTTCAGCAGCGAGCAAGCCTGCTAAATATGCGACCTCAATTGAGTGTTTTAGAACGTTTTGTCCATAACTTGTACGATATTTCATGCGGCCTAAAATCTTCATTAAATCTGGATGTAAATTATGAATGCCAATTTCAAATGTTGTCTGCTCACCTGTTTCGCGGATTTGTTCATCCACTTCACGTCGAGATTTTTCTACCATTTCCTCAATTCGAGCAGGGTGGATGCGGCCATCCTGTACAAGTTTTTCAAGTGCAAGTCGAGCCGTTTCACGACGAATTGGATCAAAGCCTGATAAAATAACCGCCTCTGGAGTATCATCAATAATTAAATCTATACCTGTTAACGTTTCCAAAGTACGGATGTTACGACCTTCACGACCAATAATACGACCTTTCATTTCATCATTTGGCAAGTTCACGACAGATACTGTTGTTTCAGCAACATGATCCGCTGCAAAACGTTGCAGTGCCAGTGATAAAATTTCACGTGCTTTTTTATCTGATTCTTCCTTCGCACGTGTTTCAGCTTCCTTCGTCATCACAGCAATATCAGTTGTTAGCTCTTTTTCTACTTCTCCTAAGATAATAGCTTTTGCTTCATCTCTAGTTAAAGCAGAAATTCGCTCTAGCTCTGATTTTTGCAAGGCAACGAGCTCGTCCACTTTGCTTTCCATCTGTTCCATATGCTGTTGTCTTTCGCTTAGCGCTTGTTCTTTACGCTCTAAGCTTGCTTCTCTCTTATTTAGAGCATCATCTTTGCGATCAAGATTCTCTTCTCTTTGCAATAAACGGTTCTCTTGTTTCTGAAGTTCTGAACGACGTTCACGAATGTCATTTTCTGCTTCAGTACGAAATTTGTGAGTTTCATCTTTGGCTTCAAGTAGTGCTTCTTTCTTCAATGCCTCCGCTTCTCGTTTTCCTTCTTCAACGATTGTTTCAGCGACATGTTTAGCACCAGTGATTTTTGAGTCATTCACTTTTTTCATGTAGATATAGCTAACAGCGGCACCAACGATGAGTCCAAGCAAAGCGGAGATGATAGTAATTCCATCCATATGAACACCTCCTCTTGCTATTTGGGTATTACAGTTTCAGTCGGCGCATACATCAATTTCGCCTCGGCATACTAATTGTGTCTCAGATTTTGAAATGTTTAGGTCTGCACGAGGAGCCGACACGATGTCGGGCATTCGGTATAGTCACGGGAAGTGGCGTTTTACCGATGCAGATACGTCAGCCGTTTTCGCAGGATGCGAAGATCTAAGGCTACCTTCTTATTATTCATTTCTTTCAAAATCCATAACATCTGCCAGAGTCTTCATCTTCACTTAAAATGAAGTCAGAATGTACTGCCTATTTAAAGTCATAATTCAGAAATTATACATTTTTAATTGTATAGCTAGCCTTAAGCTCTGTCAAGGATAGTCGGGCATCTGTTCGCCCTCTAAAGAGAAAAAGTAAGTCATATCCATTAAGAGAATTAATTACCTAATACTTTTACACTAATGCTTATTTTAACTTTTATCATTAATGCGTAGAAGCAGTACTTAGGAATTATTTTAAAAAATGGCATACACGACTTTTGAAGATGAGCCAAATATATGGATAACCTAACAAATATTATAAAACCATATTCTCCAATATGTGTAAATAAAAAAATGCATTGCTCACACTATAAAGAGTGGGAACAATGCATTTATATTATTCATCTTCAAGAAGAAGCTTTAATTCCTCATCCATATCTTCCTCTTCATCATGCGCAGCAATTGTGTAAGATGAAGATGCAATACCGTAAGAAGCACGGATTTTATTTGCGATGTCGTCTAGTACTGCTGGATTTTCTTTTAAATACTGTTTAGCATTTTCACGACCTTGACCTAGGCGCTCATCACCGTAAGCATACCAAGAACCGCTTTTTTGAACGATGTCTAGTTCAACACCTAAATCAACTGTTTCGCCCTCTTTTGAAATTCCTTCACCGTACATAATATCAACTTCAGCTGTACGGAATGGTGGTGCCACTTTGTTTTTGACAATTTTAATTTTTGTACGGTTACCCATAATGTCATTGCCTTGTTTAATAGCTTCCGCACGACGAACCTCTAAACGTACTGAGCTATAGAATTTAAGCGCACGTCCACCAGGTGTTGTTTCTGGGTTTCCGAACATAACACCAATTTTTTCACGAATTTGGTTAATGAAAATGGCGATTGTTTTTGATTTATTAATAGCACCTGAAAGCTTACGTAAGGCCTGAGACATTAAACGGGCTTGTAAACCAACATGCGAATCACCCATATCTCCTTCGATTTCCGCTTTCGGAACTAATGCTGCTACGGAGTCAATAACGATGATATCGATAGCACCACTACGTACTAATGCTTCTGCGATTTCAAGCGCCTGTTCTCCTGTATCTGGTTGAGATAATAGAAGTTCATCAATATTGACGCCTAATTTTTGTGCGTAAATTGGATCTAGTGCATGCTCAGCATCGATAAACGCTGCTTGTCCACCATTTGCCTGTACTTCTGCAATGGCATGAAGAGCAACCGTTGTTTTACCTGATGATTCAGGGCCATATACTTCAATAATACGTCCACGTGGATATCCACCAACACCTAATGCAGCATCAAGTGCTAGCGAACCACTTGAAGATGTAGCGATTTCTAAATCAGTCTTTTCGCCAAGTTTCATGATGGAACCTTTACCAAAATTCTTTTCAATTTGTTTTAACGCCTGTTCTAAGGCAGCTTTACGATCACTCATTCATTTTCCTCCTTCGAAAACTGTTCACTGTTTTTCTCTATCTCTACTATACTTGTTTTTGAGAGAAGACGCAAGAAAAAAGCGAACGTTTATTCGTTTTTCTTCAAAATAAAAATTTGGGTAACTTTCCATTACCCAAATTTCTATTTTCAACTATATTATGGATTACCACCAAAACGTGTGGTTGATTTCCGTTCCGACTGGGCGCTTTCCTGGGGGCGTCCGATGAGCCGCTTCACTCGCGTTGCTCGCTCCAGGGTCTCGGGCCAACACGATGTTGGTCACGAAGGCGTTATCACAGGACGTGATGATTTTAGCCTTCGTTCCTCTATTGCTAATCCCCAAGGAGTCGCCCAGCCTCCACTCCAATCAACTTATTTACATAGTAGACGTTTTAACAAAAGTCATCCGCAACTTTTTGGGATGAACCTATATTATGCCGGGGCATAATTGATTAACGTTTTTTAAAGCCTCTTTCTTCCAAAAGCTGCATTAAATAATGACAAGTAAATTTCGCCGCACGCAGTCGATTTGTATTACGCATACCCGATAAATGCAGTAAATACGTTATTGGTTTTTCATCGCCAATGGCAATACCTATCCAAACCGTTCCCGCTGGTTGATGATCATGGGCTGTAGGACCTGCCGCACCTGTTAATCCAATACCAATATCCGTATCAAACTTTTCACGTACAGCACTTGCCATAGCTGCTGCACATTCACTGCTTACAATCCCATGTGTAGTTAATAATTCCTTTGAAATACCGAGTTGCTTAATTTTAGCCTCTTCCGTATACGTAACAACGCCACCAACAAGGGCATCTCCTACACCTGGTATTTCAGCTAATTCTGACTGAAATAAACCTGCTGTTAAACTTTCTGCTGCAGAAATTGTTAACTTATTATCTAGTAACATTTCTACTGTTTTAGAGGCAAGAGAATCATCATCTATACCGTATTGATAGTCCCCAACAAGCGCTTGAATCTCAGCTACCTTTGCGGCAATAAGATGCTGCGCTTCTTGCTCCGTTTCTGCTTTAGCTGTTACACGTAATGTAACCTCGCCGTCAGAAGCAAGTGGAGCAACAGTTGGATTTGTTTGCGCATCTAAAATATGTTGGACACGAACCTCAAGCTCAGCCTCTCCAATGCCATAAAAACGCATAACATGCGATGTAATTACCTCTCCAGCATTTAACATCGCACCGAGTTTTGGCTTTGCTTCAAACTGGAACATTGGCTCAAGCTCTTTAGGTGGCCCCGGAAGTAAAATATACGTACGTTCATCCTTTGTTAATATCATGCCAGGTGCCATGCCGTGATGGTTTGCAAGCACCTCACTACCCGCTAGTATTAAAGCTTGCTTACGATTATTATCCGTCATTGGACGTCCTCGTTTGGCAAAAAACTGCTCAATATTAGCCAGTGCGATATCATCAAAATCGAGAGAAACGTCAAGATGACGCGCAATCGTTTCCTTTGTTAAATCATCCTTTGTAGGACCAAGCCCACCAGAGAAAATGATTAAATCAGCACGAGTCTCTGCAATGGAAATAGCCTCTTCTAAACGTTGTGCATTATCTCCAACAACAGTGTGATAATACACATTTATCCCTAACTCGGACAACTGACTAGAAATAAATCTGGCATTTGTGTTCGAAATCTGACCAAGCAATAACTCTGAGCCAACTGCAAGAATTTCAGCATTCATGATCCTCAAGACCTCTCTTATTTAGACTCAAGTAAGGCACGTCGATTTAGATAGAAATAATCCCATCCAGACCATAGCGTAAAGAACAATGCAATATATAGCATAATTGAATCGAATCGAAAACCGATAAGTGTAAAGACTGTATTGTGTAAAAGTGCTGCTCCGATGGCCACAATTTGGGCCCATGTTTTAATTTTACCAAGCTGGTTCGCCGCAACAACTTCTCCTTCACCTGCCAATATTAAACGAAGGCCAGTTACTGCAAATTCACGGCTAATAATAATTATTATTATCCATGCAGGCGCCATATCAAGCTCTACCATTAAAATAAAAGCTGCTGAAACTAGCAACTTGTCAGCAAGTGGGTCTAAAAATTTCCCAAATGTTGTCACAAGATTGTACTTACGTGCATAATAACCATCCACCCAATCAGTCGCTGAAGCAATAATAAAAATGAGTGCACCTACAAAATGATGAACAGGCATCGTCGCACCGAATAGTGACATTGTTCCCCAGCCAAAATCAAACATCATAACAATGACAAAGAACGGAATAAGTAAGATTCGAGAGATGGTAATTTTATTTGGAATGTTCATTTTTCTAACACCTTTCATGATGAAAGAAAGTAGTCATCACTAGATGACTACTGTTCTTTATTGAAATTGATGACGATGTTTTGCGTTACAATTTGCTGTGCATACGTTAAAGGCTCGTCATTAATGTATACTTTAGCTTGCGCTGAATTACCTAAGCGGATACGGGCGTAATTTTGAGATGTTGCGTCGAATTCTACTACTTCTCCTGCATTATAGACACGAGTATCTGATAGTAATTCTTGTTGCTGTTGGTTTCGAATACCGATAAATGTAGGACCGGATACTTCAATACGTATTTTAAATGCGTCTGCACCTGTTAACGTATAAGAAGTTGTAGCACCATCCGCTTCAATAGCCCCGGCTGAAATCGATTGCTTAACCTCTTCAGTTTGCTTTTCATCAGGTGTTTCTTGTGCTGAATCTTTTGAATCTGCTGAGTCTTGTTTGTTATTTGTTTGAGCTTTTTTCTCTTTTTCTTTTTCTTTTTCTGTATCTATTGGTTTTGCTTTTGTATCATATTCTATTTCTGATGGAGTATCTTCCATAACATCTGGCACTGCTTTATTTTTAGACTGCATTAGCACCCAAATCACCACAATAATGACAATGATAAATAAACCAACGATTATTTTCGGCATTGCTTCCATCATTTTAGTAGAAGGGCCTTTTGAAACTTTTCTTCTACTTGGACTAGTCGTCATCGATTGACTTACTTGATTGTTTGGAGTACCTGGTAGCTCGCTTTTATAAGTTTCTAAAAGCTCCTCTGCGTCCAAGCCAACAGCGTCAGCATATTGTTTAATAAAAGCTCGTACATAAAACGAACCAGGCATAATCGAATAATTGCCTTCTTCAATACCTATTAAATAACGCTTTTGAATTTTTGTTATTTCTTGTAAATCGTCTAAGCTGTAGCCTTTAGACAGTCTCGCCTCTTTCAGTCGAGTCCCTAATTCTGCCACTCATAACACCTACTTTAATATCAAATTAAAAATTAAATCCACCAAATGAATTAGATTCGGACATCATTTGGCTTTTTTCCATTATTTCATACGTAATTTCTTCATCTGGGTGATGACGCAATTCAATGATATAATCAAAGTCCTCTATCTTATATTCTGAATGCTGAACAAACATGTCTGGATGCTCGATGACCTTAATGGAAGGCATACTCATCATTTCACGCACTAGTTGCAAATGTCGCTCATCAGACGAACGACGTGTCACAATGCCATCTAATATAAAAATATTATTGTCACTGAATTCATCACCAGCAAGTTTATTGCGAACAGTTTGCTTAATCATTGTAGACGATAAAAAAATCCATTTTTTATTGGCACATACACTTGCCGCTACAATCGATTCAGTTTTTCCAACACGAGGCATTCCACGTATCCCAATAAGCTTATGCCCGTCTTTTTTAAAGAGCTCAGCCATAAAGTCAACTAAAATACCAAGTTCATCTCGTACGAAGCGGAAGGTATTTTTTTCATCTGCATCTCGTGGAATATAATGACCGTGCCTAATGGCTAAACGATCACGGAGCTTTGGTTGTCGAAATTTGGTAACGTTAATATGTTCCATTGTCGAAACAATTGTACGAAAACGCTCAATTGTCTCATCGTTGTCTGTATGCACTAACATACCACGTCGATCCTCATCGACACCATTTATTGAAATAATATTGACACGAAGCATCCCTAAAAGTGAAGCAATATCTCCTAATAATCCAGGGCGATTCACCTGAATTTCATATTCAAAGTACCAATCGCTCAAACACACTCGTTCCCTTCCTATTAGTTAACGTAAAAAATCCTTTATAAGTTCCATCATAGCTGATTTTTTATGTAATGGAAAGTTAGAATACGTGGAATTATGGCGTTATTTTTAAAAACTTACTATTTTTTTTTTGAACATACAGAATAGGCTTACATACGTTCCCTTTTCAATGCAAAAATCCTCTTTTATACAGAAAAAAAAGAGGAGATAGTTCTCCTCTTCGTTTTACTGCACAGGCTTATTTTCTACAAGTTTAATGACACAATTCGCCAATGCATGTTTTTCTTCTTCAGAGGCAACGCCCCATAAATCCGACAGCACTCGCTCTTGTTCATTTTTAGGATCGACATTTGTCGCCAAATATTCTCCAATTTGTACAGCAGCTTGTTGGATCATTTTCGTTGGCATCCCACTTGATTCTGCTCGCATAACATTTTGACCTAAAAACGATGTCCATTTTTGCCAGTTTTCTAAAATAGTCATATGTTTCTCCTCCTTTACACATGTAGTATGTGCAAAAAAGAACATTATATGTACCAGCCACCGTTTAATCGAATAACTTGTCCCGTTACATAATCTGCTTTTCCAGAAAGATAGAAACGTACCATTTCAGCAACATCCGTTGTTTGTCCAGTTATACCTAGTGGAATGTCCTCTAAAATATATTCAAGTTCCTCTTCGCTTAAATGATTGTTCATCGAGGTATTAATAAAACCAGGTGCAATGGCATTAACACGAATACGTGATAGTGCGGCTTCTTTCGCATATGACTTCACAAAAGCATGTTGGGCGCCCTTCACAGTTGCGTAAAGTGCTTCACCAGCCGATCCAGCTTCTCCCCAAATTGAACCAATAAAAAGCACATAGCTGACATCATGAGCGCGTAGCTTTGATGACAGCAATGCCGTCAGACGCATTGGATTTTGTACATGGACACGCCATAATGCATCCATATCCTCCACCGTAGTATCTTCAAGCAGAGAATAATGTGCTTGACCATTTGCAAAGACAATCGCTTGCACATTAAAAATTTGTGATGCTAGCAATTGTGCCCCGGACGCTTTCGAAAAATCTCCCTGTACAAGCATAAACTCCTGTGCAGGGAAACTTTCTGAAAGGGAGCAGTATAGAGCCTGTGCTGCTTTTTCATTGTTTGAAAAGTGTATGTAGATGGACCAACCATCTTCTGCCAGACTTCGACAAATAGCACGGCCAATCTCACCCGATGCACCTAAAACGAGGGCAAACTTTTTCACTGTACGCCCTTTTCTGTAGGTAAAATTTTAAAGACAGTTTGTTGAGATTCACCTTGAACTGAAGAAAATGCTTTTTTCAAATCTTCAATCGTTAGTTCTTCTAGTACAGGCACAACATCGAACAAATTCATATCATTAAACGAATAACGTGTAAATTGGTTGGCGATAAATTCAATAGAGTTCAGTGCACGTAGGAAGAAACCTATTTTTTTACGTTTTACTCGTTCTAAATCGGCACTTTCAAAATGTGCATCTCTATCATACTTTGCTAATTCTTCCTTAATAGCTTTCTCTAATGCAGCCGGGTCTGTAGAATCTGAGCCAATCATAGCAAATCCAAAGCCATTTTCTAACGTGAAATCAAATGCATACGTTTCATCGATTAATCCATCGTCATAGACGGTCTCATAAAATTTAGATGTACGTCCAAAAATAAGTTCAAGTGCAATTTGAACAGACAGCTCATGTTTTAACATGTCACGCCCAGAAAGATTTGTTTCTTTCGCTTTTAAGCCGATATAGACCTTAGGCTTTTGTACATCCATATGCAATTCACGTTCTTTGATAGCAACATCTGTCGGTTCTTGATCGAAGAAACGTTGAATTGGTGTTGGTTCAGGGAATTCTTTTTTGTCTTGATTGTCACGAATAAACGTCATCATTTCATTAGGATCTACTGCACCAATGACAAACAATAACATATTGGACGGATGATAAAATGTATTGTAGCACGTATATAAATGGTCCGCAGTAATGCCATCAATCGACTCTATTGTACCAGCGATATCAATTTTTACTGGATGATTATGATACATATTTTCGATTGTACCAAAATATAGGCGCCAATCTGGTTGATCGTCGTACATCGTAATTTCTTGACCAATAATGCCCTTCTCCTTATTAACAGTTGCTTCTGTAAAGTAAGGCTCTTGAACAAAATTTAATAATGTTTCTGTGCTGTTATAAATATTGTTCGTCGAAGAAAATAAATACGCTGTACGTGTAAATGATGTAAAGGCATTGGCTGAAGCACCGAATTCACTAAACTTTTGGAAGACATCTCCATCTTCTTTTTCAAACATTTTATGCTCTAAGAAGTGGGCAATGCCATCTGGTACTGTAATGCTTTCAGTTCCACCAATTGGCACAAATGTACGGTCAACAGAGCCGTATTTTGTGGTGAACGTTACAAATGTTTTGGAAAAGCCTTTTTTCGGTAATATATAGACGTCTAAGCCATTTTCTAATTTTTCATAATACAATGTTTCATCTAATTGTTTGAATTCAATTGTTTTCATTGTGCGACTTGCTCCTTTCCACATAAGAAATAGACCGCTTCTAGCTGTACTTGCTTCGCCATTTCAACAATATCTTGCTTTGTCACAGCTTTCCATTTATTTGCCCAAGCTTCAACAGAGAACTCCTCGGGTAAATCTTTATATTGGTCAAAAATTTCTATTTGTCCTCGGGCAGAATCCAATGCTTCTTTTAGCTGATTCGTCAGCATTGCTTTTGTTTGCTCTATTTCCAAATCTGTAATATCGCCCGCTTGCATAACAGCAAGTTGTTCCTTAATTAGTGATAGCGCTTTTTCTTCATTCTTTGGTTCAATCCCAGACACAACAAAGACTAAGCCATAATGTGATGCAAATGAGCTAGACGCATAGTAGGCTAAGCTTTCCTTTTCACGAACATTCATAAATAATTTGGCGTGAGGGTAGCCACCGAATACACCATTAAAGATTTGCATTTTGGCGAAATCAGCGTCACCAAATCGTACTGGTGTACTAAAGCCAATATGCATCTTTCCTTGCTTCATTTCTTGTTGTTCACGTACATAATCATTTTGCGGATGCTGTTGTGGAAGTACAGCAGGAATTTCTTCAGGTGTACGATCATTAAATGGTAGCGCTTCTTTTAGTTTCGCTACGATTTCGTCTTCATTGATATCACCCGCGACATAAATGTCTATTTTATCGTTAGCAAGCATGGATTGATATGCTTCAAACAATGATGTAGGGGTAATTTTTTGAATGTCCTCGACAGTTCCATTAGCAGAAATAGAGGCCGGTTCATTCGGACGTAATATTTGTTGAATGCGTTGCTGCGCAAAACGAGATTTATCGTCAAAAATGGACTCAATACGCTGAATGACTGTTTTCTTTTCACGTTCCACAATCGATTCCTTAAATACACCATTTTCTAAATTCGGTTCAAATATTGCTGTGTGCAATAAATCAAGTACCTCGTTTAAAACACTTGCATTTGCCAAATAATGATCATTAACGGCTTCTACATTCATCAGTACTGTATGTTCATTACCACGTTTAGATGTGTCAAAATATAACACTGTGCCATACAAGTCATCCAAGAAACTTCGGAATGCAGCGGTTGTCTTATATTTAGCATTACTGTGTTGCAATACATTTGTTAACACTGTACGTTCAGACGCATTTGTCGCCGTTAAAGCTCTTCTCCATTTAATTGAAAAATTTACGGTTTTAAATTGGGTCGTTTGTCGGATATGCAAATTGACACCTTTTGCTAAAGGTATTGTTTTAAACATATATAGAACCCTCCTTATCTTTCTTAATATAACAAAGTACTACACATACTATACATGTCTATTGTCTATAATTGCAAAAAGAATCCAAAGTATGTATATGAAATGTATGGAAGTTACTTTTATTGATTGATGAACCTGTTCATATTAGCAAATAAAGATCATCCTCCAACCATTATTTTCCCAAACACTTGAGATATGTACAAGGAAAAAGACTGAGCATTTTCGCCCAGTCTTTAGTATCAACAATTTATATGATTGTTATTAGCGTTTCCCTTTAATATAAGGTTGGCCACTAGCTTTTGGTGCATTTGCTTTACCGATAAATCCTGCTAATGCAAAGATCGTTAAGACGTACGGTAAAATTTGTAGGTACACAGCAGGAATATCTTGAATATAAGGAATTCCGCTTCCTGCAACACTTAACGTTTGTGCTACTCCGAAGAATAAAGCTGCACCTAATGCACCGATCGGATGCCATTTACCGAAAATCATTGCAGCAATGGCCATAAAGCCTTGGCCGGCAATTGTTGCATGTGAGAAATTGCCTGCAATTGATTGCGCGTACACTGCACCACCAAGACCACCTAATGCCCCAGAGATAACAACAGCAATATAGCGCATTCTATTAACGTTTACACCCATCGTATCTGCAGCCATTGGATGTTCACCGACAGCGCGTAAACGTAACCCAAAAGGTGTTTTATAAATGATAAACCATGCTCCAAAAGCTACTGCAAAAGCTAATATCGATGTACTGTAGACATTTTGGAATAATAATGGACCAAAGAACGGTATGTCCTCTAAATAAGGGATAGCGAAACGATTTATTGCATAGGTTTGGTCAATCATATCTGTTTGACCTTTATCATAAATCATTTTTACCAAGAATACAGATACCGCTAAACCTAATAAGTTGATAGCAACCCCCGATACTGTTTGATCGGCACGGAAGGAAATAGACGCAACTGCATGGAGAAGTGAGAAGATTCCCCCAATAATGAAAGCTGCCAGCATTGCCATCCAAATTGTTGCTGAACCGAATGTTGCAGCATATTCTAAATTGACATAAATACCAACAAATGCGCCAACAATCATTAAACCTTCTAATCCGATGTTTACTACACCAGAACGTTCAGAGAATACACCACCGATTGCTGTAAAAATTAAAGGTGTTGCATAAAGAATCGCCGAAGGGATGATGAAATATAACATTTCTAAAAAGCCCATGTTATTGTCCCTCCTTTTTCTTGCTCAACTTTTGTAATGCTACTCGAATAATATAGCCTGATGCCACGAAGAAAATAATTAACGCGATAATAATAGATACGATTTCCTCTGGAATACCTGCAGCATTCGGCATATTTAGCGCTCCGTATTTAAGTGAGCCGAATAATGAAGCTCCGAATACTACCCCTAGTGGCGTGTTGGCACCAAGTAAGGCAACAGCGATCCCATCGAAACCAATACCTGTAAAGCCTGGTTTAATAGAGACGTTTCCGAAAGTACCTAGTGCCTCCATAGCACCACCAAGACCTGCGAACATACCTGAAATCGTCATAGCTAAAATAATGTTTTTGTTGACGCTCATACCAGCATAATCTGCAGCATGCTTATTAAATCCTACCGCTTTAAGCTCATATCCGCGTGTTGTTTTTTCTAAAATGAACCACATAACTATTACCATTAACAGTGCAACAATGATGCCGTAGTGAAGACTTGAATTGTCTGTTAGCTCTCTTAAAAACGGAGAACGTAATGAAGCTGATTCATGAACTCGTTCTGTTTTAAAGCCACCGTCTGACAAGTTTTTAATTACTGCATTCGCAATATAAAGCGCAGTGTAGTTTAACATAATTGTCGCAATAACTTCGTGAACTTTAAATTTCGCTTTTAAGAAACCTGCAATAAAGGCCCAAAATGCACCTGCAGCTGCTGCCGCAAGTAATGCTAATGGTAAGTGAATGATTTTAGGTAGATCAAATGCATATCCTACCCAAGCTGCTGCTAGCCAACCTAAAATTAGCTGACCTTCAACACCGATGTTGAATAACCCTGTGCGGAAGGCAAATGCTACCGCAAGACCCGCCAATATATACGGTGTTATTTGACGGATTGTGTTCCCAATTGAATATGAATCTCCAAAAATACCTGTCCAAAGGGCGCTATAACCTTGTACTGGGTCATAGCCGCTGACTACCATCACGATAGCACCAACGATTAAACCGATAATGATAGAGATGATAGGAACGAGTATATTAATGACACGATTTGACATTAGTCGTTCCCCTCCTTCGCACCATTCGTATTATTTTTACTATTTTGTCCTGCCATTAATAGACCTAGCTCTTGTTCTGTTGTTTCTTTTGGATTTAATTCATCCACAATTTGACCATCATAAATAACGGCAATACGGTCCGAAACATTCATGACTTCATCTAATTCAAATGAAATTAACAGTACTGCTTTTCCTTTATCACGTTGCTCAATAAGGCGAGAGTGAATAAATTCAATTGCCCCTACGTCAAGACCACGTGTTGGTAATGCTGCGATCAATAAATCAGGATTACGATCAATTTCACGACCGATAATCGCTTTTTGCTGGTTACCACCTGAAAGGGCACGAGCCGGTGTCATTTCACCATTACCAGTACGAACATCATATTCTTCAATAATTTGGCGCGCTTTTTCAGACACTTTCTTGTAGTCCATAACAAAGCCCTTAGCGATTGGAGACTGATAATATGTTTGCAGTGCGATATTGTGGCCAATTGGGAAATCT
This sequence comes from Lysinibacillus sp. RC46, assembly GCF_041262385.1. Classification (NCBI taxonomy): domain Bacteria; kingdom Bacillati; phylum Bacillota; class Bacilli; order Caryophanales; family Bacillaceae; genus Lysinibacillus; species Lysinibacillus sp. RC46. The sequence goes on from NZ_JBGCCF010000001.1 coordinate 178,829, forward strand.
AATACTAAACCGTGTTTATGACGGTCTTGTGGGATATGTCCAACGCCTTCCTCCGTAATTTTCCGAGGCTTCATATTTGTTATATCTTTGCCATTTAATTTAACGTTACCACTTTTAATTTTACGTAGACCCGTTATGGCCTCGATTAACTCAGATTGTCCGTTTCCATCGATACCCGCAATACCAACAATTTCACCTTTGCGTACTTTTAAGTTCAACCCTTTTACTTTATCGATATTACGATAGTCTGTAACAATCAAGTTTTCAATTGCAAGTACTTCATCAGTTGGATTTGCTTCTGTTTTTTCTGTTTTAAATTCGACTTGGCGACCAACCATCATTTCAGCTAATTGGTTAGGATTTGTTTCAGCAGTTGTAACTGTTCCAATCCCTTCCCCTTTTCTGATAATCGTCACACGGTCAGAGACTTCCATAATTTCTTTTAGCTTATGGGTAATCAAAATAATGGATTTGCCTTCTTCAATTAAACGGCGCATTATTTGAATAAGCTCTGTAATCTCCTGTGGTGTTAAAGATGCAGTAGGTTCGTCAAAGATTAAAATTTCTGCACCGCGGTATAATGTCTTTAAAATTTCAACACGCTGTTGCATCCCTACTGTAATATTCTCGATTTTGGCATATGGATCAACATCTAAACCATACTTTTCGGAAAGTGCCTGTACTTTCTTTGCCGCATCTTTAATATTAATAACACCCATTTTTGTAGGTTCAGAACCTAAAATAATATTCTCTGTTACTGTAAAATTTTCCACCAACATAAAGTGTTGATGTACCATACCAATCCCTAGATCATTGGCCACATTTGGATTTGTAATTTTAACAGCCTTCCCACGAACTCGAATTTCGCCGCCTTCTGGTTGATACAAACCAAAAAGGACGTTCATTAAAGTCGATTTACCTGCACCATTTTCACCTAGTAATGCATGGATTTCGCCTTTTTTCAGTTGGAGGGTGATATTATTATTTGCCACGAAATTACCGAATTCTTTTCGGATTCCTAGCATCTCAATCACGTATTCCAATTTCGTCACTCCCTTAATAGGCACTTTTATCAATTTCGCCTTGGCGTAATTGTGGCTGTTGCTTTGCTTTCGCCACAGAAAACATTTCGTAGCTGTCGCTTTGCTTTCGCTACGTAAAACATTTTGTAGCTACCGCTTCGCTTTCACTACAGAAAACATGTGTAGCTACCGCTTCGCTTTCGCTACAGAAAACATGTGTTACTGACGCTTCGTTAACACTCCATTTCGCAAAGATAAACAATACGTCCAGTTTTTGAAACCGTTTTCTATATTTGTTTGAGACAAACTTAATAATACTAGCCATAGTCACTGTTAGTTCAACGTTTTTTAACATCGACAGCAATGACCTCAGCCAGAGGTTCCATCTTCGTTCAGTGGCATTATATACCCTATTAACAAAAAATTCATGCATGTCTTGTCTCACTAATAGAGGTAGATATTCTTCTGAATGAAGATAAATTAATACAGGAAAGGTCATCGTTAGAAACCTTTCTTCTATTAACTTGTTACCATCATTACTATTCTTACGATAAACTCATAGAAAAATTACTACCTCTATGGTAAACAAATAGAATCAAATAGAGTATTGCAAATAGTCAAAATATAACGATAGATTGAAAAATCATCATAAGGGCCTTTTAAAAGTCCTTATGATGATCAAAAGATGAATTATTTTTTCACTTTTTCTGGAACTTTAATTTCACCTTTAGCAATTTTTTCTTTATATTCATCAATAACAGTTTGAACATCTGCTGGGATTGCACCACGAGAATCTGCAAGTTTCACGCCGTCTTCAGCTAAACCATAAGTTAGCGTTTTGCCACCAGGGAATTCACCGTTTTTAGCTTTATTTGAAATATCTATAACTGCTGCGTTAACACCTTTTAACATAGAAGTTAAAGTAACGTTTGTTTTATCATCTACTTTACCTTCTTCGTATTGGTCAGCATCTACACCAATTACCCATACATTTGCATTAGGATCTTTTTTCTTACGTTCCTTCGCCTCAGAGAATACACCGTTACCAGTTGCACCAGCAGCGTGGAAGATAATATCTACGCCTGAAGAATACATGCTGTTAGCTGTCATTTTACCAAGATCAGCTTTATCAAATGCGCCTGTATATTTTCTTTGAATATCAATATCCGGATTTACTGTTTTAGCTCCTTCAACGAATCCAGCTTCAAAGCGATTAATTACGGGAATATCTCCTCCACCAACGAAGCCGATTTTTCCTGTTTTAGTCATTTTTGCAGCAGCTACACCAGCTAAGAAGGCACCTTCTTGCTCTTTGAACATAATAGATGCTACGTTGTCTGCTTTTACTGAAGCGTCAACGATTGCGAATTTTTTATCTGGATTTTCTTCAGCTATTGCAGTCATAGCATCTTCCATCAAATAACCAATACCAAAAACTAAATTAAAGTCACGACGTAATAATGCGTTTAAATTTGATTCATAGTCAGCGTCTGATTTTGATTGTAAGTAAGCGAAGCCGCCATTACCTTCTTTTAGGTTATTTTCTTTACCGTAAGCTTGAACACCTTCCCAAGCGGATTGGTTGAATGATTTATCATCAACACCACCTACGTCAGTAACCATTGCTACTGAGAACACATCTTCTTTTTTGCTTTCGCCTGATGAAGCGTTTTCTTTTTCTTTTTCAGGTTTTTCTTCGTCTTTCGTACCACATGCACCTAAGATTGCACTTGCAGCTAAAACTGATGATAATACTAAGCCAAATTTACGTTTTTTCATTTTGATAACCCCCCAAAGGTATTGTAATTAGCAGGAAAAAAATTTAGAAATGTTCTACACCCGTTTACGAACTACATGGAAGCTGAATTTATCAGCTCGGAAATAATTTTTTGAATACAGCACTACTTGATCATGATCATCGTAATGCAACTGCTTTAATACTAAAAGAGCTGTTTCACGCCCGCAATTTAAAATCGGTGAAGCTTGCTCATGATACCCGATTGGATCAATATATGTAACAGCATAGGCAACATGAATTTTACCAGATTGTTCAAGTGCAGAGAAAAGTGAAACCTCTTTTTTTTCAACAAAGTCAGTTGGCAGGAAACTTGCTGGTAATCTGTCTATACAGTATACTACCGGCTCGCCGTCCGCCGTTCTGACACGTTCAATTGTGAGTATTTTATCTTCGCCATCACATTGGAAGCGTTTTAAATCTTCCTCAGAAGGTATGCTTTCCGTCGCCTTTAAAAAGCGGGAACCGGGTTCCATACCTGCTGCCTCGATCATAGAAGAAATGCTCGATAAATGCTCGATACCTGATGTAAATAAAGGCTTAGGGTTTACAAATGTCCCCACCCCATGTCGACGCACAATAACATTTTCCTCTTCCAACAGTCGTAGCGCTTCTCTAAGAGTTGCTCGACTGACTCCTAGTGATTTCGATAATTCAAACTCTGAAGGCAGTTTTTCATTTTCTTTAAAAATGCCTGTTTCAATGTCAGACTTTAAACGATCAATTACTTGAAGATAGAGATGACGATGATCAGCTTTAATAGTCACATATATCACCACCAAAATCAGAGATCAGACATCTGATGTACAACATTCCTACTAATCGTTCATAAATATAACATTTTTATAGACTGAAAGCAATTACACCTTAGCGTAATTGCTTCCGAAATTTGAAATGAATTTGGGCCTACTTGATATATTCAACATTATTCATTTTTTGTCGTTGTTTTGGCACTAATTATCGTATTGATGAATGAGCACTTGTCGAGGCTTACTACCCTCTGGAGGCCCGACAATACCACGTTGTTCCATTTGATCGACAATACGAGCAGCTCTCGAATAGCCGATACGGAAGCGGCGCTGCAACATCGAAACAGAGGCCGTCTGCATACTCACAACTAACTGCACAGCCTCATCAAATAATTCGTCCGTTTCCTCTAAAATTGTCTCTTCTTCGGTCGGAATCATTTCCTCCTGATACTGTGCTTTTTGCTGTTCTATAACAAAGGTAACAACTGACTCAACTTCTTGATCTGATAAAAAGGCACCTTGCACACGTTTTGGTTTAGATGCACCGGCAGGTAAAAACAGCATATCTCCTCGACCGAGTAAACGTTCTGCTCCACCCATATCTAATATCGTTCTAGAATCGATTGATGATGAAACCGCAAAGGCAATACGCGAAGGAATATTTGCTTTAATAACACCTGTCAATACATCAACACTTGGTCGTTGGGTTGCAATAATTAAATGAATCCCTGCTGCACGTGCCATTTGTGCTAAACGTGTAATAGAATCCTCTACATCACTTGAGGCAACCATCATTAAGTCCGCTAACTCATCTACAATTACCACAATATAAGGTAATTTCGGATGTTTTTCATCCGTTTGCTCATTGACTTTTTGTACATGACCGTTGTAACCTTCAATATTACGAGTACCTGTATGAGAAAATAAATCATAACGGCGCTCCATTTCAGCCACAACTTTCTTCAGCGCCTGAGACGCTTTACGAGCATCCGTAACAACTGGTGCCAGTAGATGAGGAATTCCATTATAAACATTTAACTCCACCATTTTCGGGTCAATCATCATTAGCTTTACCTCATGTGGTTTTGTACGCATTAGAATTGATACGACAATACCATTTATACACACACTTTTCCCACTACCCGTCGAACCTGCAACAAGTAAATGTGGCATTTTATTGAGCTCGGCGAGTACTGCTTGTCCAGTAATATCACGACCTAATGCGACTTGTAATAAAGCTTCTGGCTTTGCACCATCTTTAGACTCTAACACTTCCCGAAGTGTAACAATTGCTACCTCACTATTTGGTACTTCAATGCCAATCGCAGACTTTCCAGGAATAGGTGCTTCCATACGAATATCCTTTGCAGCAAGTGCTAAGGCAAGATCATCCTGTAAGTTTACAATTTTACTTACTTTCACGCCTATATCTGGTAATATTTCGTATTTCGTTACAGCTGGGCCTAAATGAACCTGCGTTACTTTTGCTTTTACACCAAAGCTTTGCAAAGTTTGCTCAAGCTTTTTCGCATTTGCCTGAATGACAGAATATTCGCCACTTTGGTCATGCTGTGGCGGTAATTGTAATAGATTATAAGACGGCAGTTGATAATCTGCATTTTCTACAGCATCTGCCCCTTCGATATGGACATCATCAACAATTTCTCCATGTTCAATATCTTCATTTTCAGCTGTTGCATATTCTTCTCGTTCATGAGATACATTTTGAGTAAAGGCAGAGATAATTGGTTCATGAGAAGCTTCTTCCTCCGCTTGTACCTCAGGCTCCTGTTCGACAGCTGCGATTTCATCCTTGCTTTCTACTTTTGAACGGCGATTCTTAGGTTTCTTTGGCACATTTTTTTTCTTTTCACGATGTTTCTTTTGCCATTTTCCAAAAAGATCAGGCATTTTGTCCGCTAAATATGGAACAAGCGCCTTTCCTGTTACTAAAATTAAGCCGATAAAGAAAATAACCCATGCAACGACCTTCGCACCTGTTGCCTCAAATAATACATGTAGAGCACTGAATAACAGTGCACCAATCATACCTCCGCCAAGTGCATTACTTCGATGGATAATACCCTCTGAATTAATTAAAATTCGCCAAGATTCTCGCAACACAGAATCTGATAATAAACCTCCAGATTTTGATAATTGCTCAAAAAGAATGCCGTGACTAAAAATTGTTAAACTCATAACAATGAGGAGCATACCTAATATGAGACGATCATAAATACTTACTTTTTTCCGCCCAATCATCAGTAATAACGCAACAAATATAAGCATAAATGGCACAGCAAAATGTAAATTTCCTAAAAGAAACATTGCTATTGTTTGGAGAATACGTCCAATCATGCCATATTCAAAAATCATAATAACTGCTAATGCAATTAAGATAAGCCCTAAAATTTCATACATAAGCGGATGCATTTCTTTTTTTTCTGTAGTCGCTTTTGTTTTCGAGACTTTTCTTTTTCTACTAGTCGCCATCTATTTCACCTTCTTTTGTAATCCATTCTATATATGTAGCGAATAATAACATGTAGAACTTGATTATTTCAAAAAATAGACTCATTACCATAACGTGTGGTTGATTTCCGTTCCGGCTGGGCGCTTTGTCGCTGACGCTTCGCTTTCGCACAGATAAAACATTTGTCGCTGACGCAGCGGCAGGATGTTTTTTGCGCGAAAGCGTAGTGCTAACATAGCGAAAGCGGCACGATGTTGGCCACGAAGGCGTTAACACAGGACGTGATGATTTTAGCCTTCGTTTCTCTATTGCTAATCCCCAAGGAGTCACCCAGCCTTCACCCCAATCAACTTATATAAATGATATATGTTTCAACAAATGCCATTCCCAACTTTTAGGTTTGAGCCAAAAAAAGGATTTTCCACCGTTTACATTCGGTTAGAAAATCCTTTTTCATTCAACGATGATGTTTCATTTTTAATATTCCATAATGATTGGGATAATCATTGGGCGGCGCTTCGTTTTTTGGAATAAATACGTATTCAGTGTATCTCGAATTTCTTGTTTAATGTTTGTCCATTCAAATGTATCTTTACCAACGTATTTTTCAATAACAGTTTTCGCAATCTCAGAAGCTTCTACCATTAATTCTTCTGATTCGCGTACATATACGAAACCACGCGATAAAATTTCCGGACCAGATGCAATTTTCTTTTGAGCACGGTTTAACGTTACAACAACAATGAAAATTCCATCCTGCGATAATAACTTACGATCGCGAAGTACGATGTTGCCTACATCGCCAACACCAATACCGTCTATTAATACATTACCAGCTTGTACACGGCCACTCATTCGCATTTTACCATTTTTATATTCTACAATATCCCCTTTATCGGCGATAAAAATTTGTGATTTTTGCATACCTAGTTGTTGAGCAAGCTTAGAGTGAGCAATAAGCATACGGTACTCACCTTGCACAGGGATAAAGTACTTCGGTTGCATTAAATTTAACATTAATTTTAAATCCTCTTGGCTACCGTGACCCGACACATGTACATTTTTGCTAGATGTTAGAATCTCAGCGCCTGCTTTTGCGATAGAGTTCATCGTATTAGCCATCTGTACTTCCATACTAGGAGATGGTGTAAAAGTAATTAATACGGTATCATCTTGCTTTATTTTAATGTCTCGGTGATGTTTGCGGACGATTTTCTCTAATGCATCAAGTGGCTCCCCTTTATTACCTGTAGCAATAATAATAATCTCATCATCTTGATATTTTTGCATTTCTGAGATAGGGATGATTGTATCTTCCCCAGCCGTTAAGTAACCTAGCTGTACACCTAAATCCACAGCTTTTTCTAAAGGTTTTCCTACGATGACTACTTTACGGAAAGACTTTTGAGCTTGTGTAAATACTTGTTGAACACGGATAAAATTCGATGCATAAACAGCAACTAAAATACGACCTGGTGCTGAATGGAATGTTTTTGATAATTGCTCTTCAATCACAATCTCAGATGTCGTATAACCTGGTCGTTCAGCTTCACTCGACTCAGATAATAGAATAAATACGCCTTCTTCCCCTAACTGAGCCATTTTTGCTAAATCAGGCTTAAATTTACCTGTCGCTGATTGATCGAATTTAAACTCCCCTGTATGAACAATTGCTCCTTCAGATGTATGGAACACTACCCCTAACGAATCGGGAATACTATGTGTTGTATGGAAGAATGTCACATACGTTGAGTTAAAATTCATACGACTACGGTTCGTAACCTCAAAGAATTTCACCTGATGTGGTGCAGGCAATTCTTTTAAATGTTCCTTTGCAAGTGCAATTGTTAATTTTGATCCGTACACTGGCGCTTTCACTTTTTGTAATACATAGGCAATCGAGCCAATTGCATCTTCATGACCATGTGTTAAGAAAATGCCTTTCACACGATCTTTATTTTCTTCTAAATACGTAATATCCGGAATTACGATATCAATGCCCAGCATTTCGTCTTCAGGGAACATTAAGCCGCTATCCACTACAAATAGCTCTTCGTCAATTTCTACTACGTACATTGCTTTCCCAATTTCGCCCACGCCACCAAGTGGGATGATGCGAATTAATTCATTTTTCTTTTTTGTCAATTTATTTCCTCCTAAAAATATCCCGAACAGCAACCACTTAAAATTTATTATACGGTTTGCAAAGCTTTTGCACAAATTAAAAATTCAACTTTCATGATAGAAACAGAAATTTATTGCAAATTTTATTACTAATAGATGGAAAGCAGGTTGAGTATGTGGCATTGTGAAAGGTCTAATTTTTGTCTTTTATTTAGTGACGTAGGTTTTTGGAATGGGATATATCGCCGTTTGTAAACCATTCTCTGTATGGTTGTTCTAGCGCCTGAGCGGATATTAGCTGTACCTGAGCAGTTTCCACTCCTACCCGAGCGGATCTCCGCCTTACCTGAGGGGGCCTCCCTACGGATCAACGGTCTTATTCTTTATATTTCTAACAAAAGAAAAAAGACCGTAAACAAACTAAAAAATCTCACGTTTGTTTACGGTCTAAGGATTTAACTAAAGGTACTTATTTTTCTAAAGCTTTTCGCTTTTTCTTGATACGTATCCCAAATTCGGTCAAAGTTTGCTTTTTCTTCATCTGTCATTTCCATCATTGGCAGGCGAACATTAAGTGTATCAAAGCCTAATTTGGTCATCGCGTATTTTACAGGCGATGGGTTTGGCTGTGCGAACAACGCACGTACAAGTGGTAATAATGCTCGGTGAATTTTGGCTGCTAGCTCGTGATTTCCTTCTTCAAACGCTTTAATCATTAATTGCATATCATTTCCAACAACATGAGCAGCAACTGAAATAATCCCTGCTCCACCTATTGCTAGTAGTGGAAGTGTTAAACCATCGTCCCCACTATACACGAAGAAATCATCATCTGAATCAACATTCTCAATAATATCGCCCATTTGATCTAAATTTCCACTCGCTTCTTTAATCCATGAAATATTAGGAATTTTACTTAAAGCAACGGAAGTTTCATAGGCAACATTGACACCTGTACGTCCTGGCACGTTATAAAGCATGACAGGTAAACTTGTTTCTTTTGCAATTGTTTCAAAATGCGCAAAAATACCGCGTTGATTTGGCTTATTATAATATGGTGCTACAAGCATGATACCATCTGCACCATTTTCTTCTGCCTTGTGCGTCATTGCAATAGAGTAAGCAGTCTCGTTATCCCCTGTACCTGCAATTACGGGTACACGGCCTGCTACTTTTTCTACTGTAAAGCGTACAACTTCAATTTTTTCTTCTGTGGACATAGTTGGGTTTTCAGAGGTTGTGCCACATGCGACAATACAATCTGTACCATTATCAATCAAATAATTAATAATACGTTCTAGTTCTGGATAATTAATCGTGCCATCTTCTTTGAACGGCGTAATCATCGCCGTTCCAATTCGACCTAAATTCATCCTTACACCCCTCTTATAGTAAGTTATCCTCCAGCATTGCTTCTGCAATTTGAATAGAGTTTAATGCAGCGCCTTTTAAAAGATTGTCAGAAACGATCCATAGATGGAATCCTTTTTTATTGTCTAAATCTTGTCGGATACGTCCTACATAAGTAGCATCTTCCCCTTCTGCATAGATAGGCATTGGGTAAGTTTGTGTTGCGATATCATCTTGTAATACTACACCTGGTGCACTGCGTAATACTTCAAAAATCGCCTGTACCGTTGCTTCTTTTTCTACTTCAATATAAACAGATTCAGAGTGTCCTGAAACGACTGGCACACGAACACAAGTTGCTGCTACGTTTAGCTCTGGTGCATGCATGATTTTCTTCGTTTCATTAATCATTTTCATTTCTTCGTATGTAAAGCCATTGTCTGTAAATTTATCAATTTGTGGAATGACATTACGAGCGATTGGATAATGACGTTTGTCGCTACCAGAAGGTAAAATATTTGCTTCTACATCCTTACCTGCATCCCAATTTTCACTTTGTGCCTTTAATTCTTGAATAGCAGAAATACCTGCACCTGAAACTGCTTGGTATGTTGATACAATAATTTTTCTTAAGCCAAATTCATTACGAATAGGTTCAAGTGCAGCCATCATTTGAATTGTAGAGCAGTTTGGATTCGCAATAATCCCTTTATGCTTAGCAAGATCGCCACGATTTACTTCAGGCACAACTAGTGGTACCTCTGGATCCATGCGGAAATGGCTCGTATTATCGATCACTACGGCACCACGTTTTGCCGCTTCTGGCGCTAACTCCGCTGATACAGAACCACCAGCTGAGAATAAAGCGACATTGACGCCTTCAAAAGCTTCAGGTGTCGCTTCTTCAATTGTATATGTCTTACCATTAAATTCGATTGGTTTCCCTGCTGAACGTGCAGAAGCTAAGAACTTAATATCTCCGATTGGAAAATTCCGTTTAATTAGCTGTTCCATCATTTTTGTGCCTACTGCCCCTGTTGCTCCAACAACCGCAACTGTTAACTGCTTTGTCATCTGTCATCTCTCCTTGAATACATGTTACATAATGTGTGCTATTGTATCACAAAAATACTGAAAATTGTGTGCAATTCGTGAATTATTTGAAATATTGTATAAACAGTGGTTGTAATTGCTTTTTCTCCGTAATCGCTTCATGAACAGTTGCGACCATTTGATCAAAATCAGCAATCAAGGAATTTGGCTTGGAATGTGGGGAGTCTTGCCCGAATGGAATAAAGTAAATGTTTTTAGCATTTAGCAGTCTCATAATATTCATACCATTTAAGCCAAGTGCATCATTTGTTGAGATGCCTAGGACAACAGGCGAACCGTTACGTAATGTTGCCTTAGCAGCCATCAAGACCGGACTATCTGTTGCTGCATTAGCAAATTTACTAATACTATTGCCAGTCATCGGCGCTATAACCATCGCATCCAATGGATTGGATGGTCCGAATGGTTCTGCCTCTTTAATAGAGGATATAACCTTTTCTCCAGTCAATTCCTCTATTTTTGCAATCCACTCCTCCCCGGTACCAAAACGCGTAGCCGCATGTAACACGGAATGCGTAATTATTGGAACAACTGTTGCTCCTGCATCTATAAAGTTTTGAATTTTAGGTACTACATCCTCATACGTACAGTGAGAGGCTGTAATACCTAAACCAATTCGTTTACCTAATAGCAATTTTCTTCCTCCTCTATTGCCTTGCACAATATTGTAGCTGCATCATGTGCAAAGTATTTCCCAGGTAATGATGGCAATAGTACGTACGTTTGTAATTGCTCAGTGTCTATATCTAAACAGCCAGGCTCTGAAGCCAAATCATATAGGACAGCTGGGACATGATCTAGGAATGATTCTGTAATCCATTTAGCTGGAATCGTATTGATAAAAATCCCATCATTAATTGACCATTTGCGGTCGTCTAAATTCGTAGCTTTATAACCATATGCCTTTGCTTCACTCACTTGTACAACTGAACGCGCAACTATATGGACATTAGCGCCCATCTTGACGAGTAAAGAGGCGAGCATTTTGGCTGTGCGTCCAAAACCTGCGATAGTAAAGTTTTGTCCGTAAATGCATTTTTGCTCGAGTCCGTAAAACGTGGCGATAAATCCCTCGGCTGTTAATCGTGCGTTTTGCCAAATAAAAGATTCTTGTTGTAAATAACAATTTGTTTCATTCTTCTCAAGCAATTGCTTCCAATGCATAGTCAAACGCCCTGTATAAAACTTAACTTGAGATATCCCATAAAGCTGTTCCACTTCAATTTTTAGTGGAAGGATGGGAAGAATAATTCTATTTGGTTGAAATTCTAATACAAGTTTATTTAACTCTTCATTCCAAACTGATGTTCTTTTATAAAATACCGTTCTCGATGGGCTTCTTAGCATTGTAGCTAATTCCTTTAACCTTAGATCCTCACCGATAACAAGCCATTTTTCATTTTCCAAAAGCTCACCTCACTGTAAAAATTCTGACTGAACCGTCGTTGTTTTGTTAAATAAAATACGATCTTCTCCAATTAGTATAATTTCATGCCAAGGTATCATTTCACTAACTTTTACTTTCTTTTTTTGGAATGGCAATTTATCTTTAACAATCTCAAAACCATGAATCTTTCCTGTTTGCACATCTATTAGACATTCTGTATGTGCCAATATACCAAAATGTACGCCACCCTCAACTTGAATTAACTCTTTATCCACCATCTCTGATAGTAGCATTCCTCATCTCCCTCCTTGAACCGTTACCCCAATATATGCCGAGTTTTTGCAATTCGTGACCCTTACCCAAAGTATGAAAATATTGCATTTATTAACCATACTGTGTATAGTGTGTATATACAGTCGTGTGAGGTGAGAAATTTGTGCATATTCATTTAAGCAACGCAAGTGATAAACCCATCTATGAGCAAATAACCGTACAGCTTAAGGAAGCGATACTAGCCAATAAATTACAGGCAGGTGACGCACTACCATCTATTCGTGCACTTGCAAAGGATTTAAAAATTAGCGTTATGACAACGAAGCGAGCTTATGCTGATTTAGAGCGAGATGGATTTATCGAAACAGTAGCTGGAAAAGGAAGTTTTGTTACAGAACGAAATCAAGATTTTCTACGAGAGGAATTATTACGTCAAGTTGAGGAGCATATGCAAAAAGCAGTGAAAACGGCCAAAACTGCTGGGCTGACAAAAGAAGAAGTACAGGAGTTACTTTCATTAATTTTGGAGGAGGACAACTAAATGAATGCTATTGAAGTTCATGATTTACATAAAAGCTTTGAAGGGTTTTCTCTTAATGATGTAAGTTTTTCAGTACCTCAAGGCACTGTCATGGGTTTTGTAGGAGAAAACGGTGCTGGGAAGTCTACTACAATTAAATGCATACTTAACCTACTCAAAAAAGAATATGGCGAAATTTTGCTATTTGGTAAGGATATTGTCGAACATGAATTATCGATAAAAAACGACATCGGTGTGGTTTTTGACGATTTACATGTGCCTGAAACACTTAATGCGGCGCAACTCGACAAAATTATGAAAAAAGTTTTTAAAACATGGGATTCAGGCTATTATTTTGAGCGATTAGCACAATTTAAAGTTCCGGAGAGGAAGAAGGTTAAAGAATTATCCCGAGGAATGAGGATGAAGCTTTCCATAGCATTAGCATTGTCGCATCATCCAAAACTTTTAATTTTAGATGAACCAACGAGTGGGCTAGATCCGATTATACGTGATGAAATTCTCGATTTATTTTTAACGTTTATGCAGGATGAAACACATAGCATCCTGTTTTCTTCTCATATAACAAGTGATTTAGAAAAGATAGCTGACTACATTACACTCATTCATAATGGGGAAATTTTATTTAGCGAAAGTAAGGATGTACTTGTCTATGAGTACGGCATATTTAAAGGAAATAATGAGGAAGTAAGCGTAATACCAGAACATGCCATTATAAGAAAACGTAATGGAGCCTTTGGAATAGAAGCCTTGGTTCTAAAAAATGAAGTAAATGAGGTATTTTCCCTTGAAAAGCCTTCTATAGAAGATATCATGCTATTTTATGTGAAGGGTAGTGTTTGAACATGGCAGGTCTTATCTTAAAAGATTTAATGTCGATTCAACGTCAAATTAAAACACAGGCCTTCGTGCTAATTTTTTTCCTATTTATATCAATTTTTATGCAACAAGGTTTAATGCTCTTTACAATAATTATATTTATCGTGACCTTTCAAACTATAACTGCTCTTACCTATGATGAACAAAGCAGTTGGGATAAATATGCAAATACTTTACCCATTTCAAAAGGGGACATAATACTTAGTAAATATATACTTAGCATCCTTCTTATGCTTTTTGGGCTTATACTCGCACTACCGATTGTATTTATTATTCATCGTTTTACGAATAACTGGGCATCAGCAGAGTTTTTTCCAACATTTAATCTTCTTGTGACATTAGCCTTTTGTATGTTAGCACTATTATTACCGATCTACATTAAATTTGGTTCTATAAAGGGAAGAATGGTTCTTATTGCTCTTTGCTTCATACCCGGTTTCTTATTTGGTCTTTTAAAAGAGTATGTTCCAGATATGACATTAACATTATCCAACTTAAAAAAGTATATGTTTTTTGCTCCTTTTGCTGGCCTTTTAATCTTATGGCTGTCCTCTCTTATTTCAACCGCAATTTATCAACGTAAAGAATTCTAGGAGGGAAAGAGACAATGCAGGCTTTACTTTTACAAAGAATTATGGTCCAAAAATGGTCCATTCTTTTTGCAGTTATTATTTGTATGATCATAAGTTACATGAAAATACCTTTTTTAGATAATCCCGCAATAGTAATATTTGCTGTAGTTTTTTCTGCTTCCATTGTTGGAGGAATCTATGAGGACGATCAAAAAGTAAAATGGGAATTGTTTGTCAATAGTCTGCCTTTGACGAGAAAAACACAGCTACAAGCTGATTTTCTATATTGTCACGGCATCGTGATGCTACTTTTTGTTCTAATAGCACCTGCTTATTTTTCTCAAAATGTAGCTGATGGTAATTTTTCAGAGCATTTTGCCATGTACTTCGCCTATATTAGCAGTGCTTCTTTACTCATCTCCATTCAGTTTTATATCCATCATCTAGACGAGACAAAGCGGATGAGTTATTTTAGAATGATAACAGCCATCTTCCTTATTTTTATAATTAATTTCCCTATCCATTACTTTTTATCACAAGTAGTCGGAAACTTTTTGATAATTATTTTAATTCCTTCAATCATAAGTATAATCATTAGTAATTTTATTTTACTTCAAACCCATACCTTATATTTAGCAAGAGAGGTTTTTTAAAGAAACTGAATAGAGAAAAGGTTGCCTAAATGGCAACCTTTTCTAAGCCTCTGGGCCAATAATTGAAATGGCTGGCTCAGCTTTCAAGATTTTTGCTATTAAGCGATCTACCGATTCCATAGATACGGCCTCGATGGACGCTAATACTTCGTCTACAGAACGATGTCTGCGATGCACTAACTCACTTGTACCGTTGCGATTCATTCGAGCGCCTGTCCCCTCTAGACCGAGTACAAAACTACCCTTCAGCTGCTCCTTCGCATTCATAAGTTCTTCCTCGGTCACACCACCTGCTACGATATCAAGTAATGTCGCATCAATTGTATGTTGAAGCTGTGATAATTGCTGACGACTTGTACTACCATAAATCGTAAATGCGCCAACATCTGCATAACAGGATTGATAAGAAAATATTGAATAGGCTAAACCACGTTCTTCTCGTACTTCTTGGAACAGACGAGAGCTCATATTACCACCAATAATATTATTAAGTGCAATAAAGCTATACATATCTGGATTTTTCACACCAATTGCTGGATAAGAAATGGCCAAATGCGCTTGCTCCGTATCGCGAGTTTTTGAAATCTCTCCTGGATAAAAATGAGGATTCGAAAGCACAGGCTCTACCGCAAGTGGAGATGGCTGGTATTGGCCAAATAAGTCTTCAATTGTTTGCATGAGCTTCGCAGAAATATTTCCCGCTATTGAAATAACAACTGATTCTGGACCATAATGTTTCGCCATATAGTTACGTATCATATCTGCTGTAAAATTTTTTAAAGTAGTCGCAGTTCCGAGAATTGGACGACCGAGTGCGTCGTTTGGATACATGACTCCCCATAGCTTTTCATGAACATCGTCATCAGCTGCGTCTTCACTCATTAATATTTCCTCTAGTACAACTTGCCTTTCCTTCTCTAACTCTTCCTCTGCAAACGAAGAATTAAAGAACATATCCGCTAATATTGTAACTGCAAGCTCTGCATGATGGTCTAAAACCTTTGCATAATAACAAGTGTTTTCCTTGGATGTAAAGGCATTTAACTCTCCACCAATTCGGTCAAATTCTTCAGCAATTTGGCGAGCTGTTCGAGTTTTTGTCCCTTTAAAAAGCATGTGTTCTATAAAATGCGTAATGCCATTTTCCTCTGGAAGCTCATAACGAGATCCTGCATTAACAAAAATGCCTAGCGCAACGGATCTTACATGATCGATTTGCTCAGACACAATACGAACACCATTCTGACATGTATGTACTTGTACCAAAAAATCTCCCCCAATTTATCTCTGGTTCTACATCAAAGGCATAATGTGGGATCATCACCAAAACGTGTGGTTGATTTCCGTTCCGACTGGGCGCTTTGTTGTTGCTGTCGCTTCGCTTTCGCACAGATAAAACAATTGCTGCCGCTTCGCTTTCGCACAGCGCAAAGCTTCCTATGGGCGTCCATTCTCCACTCCAATCAACTTAATTACATAGTATACGTTTTACCAAAAGTCATTCACGACTTTTAGTGATGAACCATAATGTGAAGCTTCCCCCAAAATATCCCTTATTGAACCATTTTCCTTATACTTGATTTAAAAAAGGCTGCGCATTATACGCAGCCTTTTCTACAATTTATTATTTATCTTGCTCAGCGCGTTCTTTTTCCTCTTGAATCACAACTTTACGAGATAAATTCACACGACCTTGCTTGTCAATTTCAATAACTTTTACAAGTAATTGATCGCCAAGTTTTAAGACATCTTCAACTTGTTTTGTACGTTCCTCTTGAATTTCAGAGATGTGAAGTAAGCCGTCTTTCCCAGGGAATATTTCACAGAACGCACCGAATTTTTCAATACGTTTAACTGTTGATAAGTAATACTCGCCAACTTTTGCTTCACGTACGATGTCTTCGATAATTTGTTTTGCACGAGCGTTCATTTCTTCATCTGCAGAAGAGATGTAAATTGTACCATCTTGCTCAGTATCAATTTTTACGCCAGTTTCTTCAATAATTTTGTTAATTTGTTTACCACCAGGTCCGATGACATCGCGAATTTTATCAGGATTGATTTTCACGATTACAATTTTCGGTGCAAATGTAGATAATTTTCCACGTGGTTCCGCAAGAGTAGCAAGCATTGATTCTAAAATGTGCATACGGCCAATTTTAGCTTGTGTTAATGCTTCTTCTAAAATATTACGTGATAAACCATCAATTTTAATGTCCATTTGAAGTGCTGTTACACCTTTAGCTGTACCAGCAACTTTAAAGTCCATATCTCCAAGGTGGTCTTCCATACCTTGAATATCAGTTAAAATAGAGTAATGTTCGTCTTTTTTAATAAGACCCATCGCAATACCTGCTACAGGTGCTTTTAATGGAACACCAGCATCCATCATCGCTAACGTTGAAGCACAGATAGAAGCTTGAGATGTAGAACCGTTTGACTCAAGTACTTCCGATACACAACGGATTGTATATGGGAATACAGACTCATCTGGAATAACCGCATCAAGAGCACGCTCTCCTAGTGCACCATGACCGATTTCACGACGACCTGGTCCACGAATTGGGCCAGTTTCTCCTACAGAGAATTGCGGGAAGTTATAGTGATGCATAAAGCGTTTTGATTCTTCTACACCTAAACCGTCGATAATTTGTACATCCCCAAGTGCACCTAATGTACAAATAGAAAGGGCCTGTGTTTGTCCACGCGTAAATAATGCTGAACCATGAGTACGTTGCAATAAGCCTGTTTCAGAAGAAAGTGGACGGATTTCGTCTAACTTACGACCATCTGGACGAACTTTATCTTCTGTAATTTGACGACGTACTTCGTCTTTAACCATTTTATCTAGAATTGTATGAACTTGCTTCATTGTTACTTCATCCGCTTCTTGCTCTTCATAAGAAGCAATAACACGATCTTTTACTGCTTTAATAGCCTCATCACGTGCATGTTTTTCAGCAGTTTGAATAGCATCATGCATGTCAGTCTCACAAATTGCTTTTATATCTGCTTGAATCGCTTCATCAATTTCAAATAATGTTACAGGTAATTTTTCTTTCCCTACTTCTGCAACGATTTGCTCTTGGAAAGCAATAATTTTTTTGATTTCTTCATGACCGAACATAATGGCTTCAAGCATTACTTCTTCCGGTACTTCTAGTGCACCAGCTTCAACCATGTTGATAGCATCCTTGTTACCTGCTACAGATAAATGGACTGTTGACTGATTAGATTGTTCTACTGTTGGGTTCACGATAAATTTACCGTCAATATATCCAACTTGTACACCTGCAATCGGTCCATCAAATGGAATATCCGAAATAGCTAACGCTAATGATGAACCAACCATTGCAGCCATTTCAGACGTGCAATCCGGATCGTTAGACATGACCATCGAAATCGCTTGTACTTCATTACGGAAACCGTCTGGGAACATCGGACGAATTGGACGGTCGATTAAACGGCTTGCTAGTATTGCTTTTTCAGATGGACGGCCTTCACGTTTAATAAAGCCACCAGGAATTTTACCTGCTGCGTATAAACGTTCTTCATAGTTTACTGTTAATGGGAAGAAATCAAGTGGTTTCGGTGATTTTGACATTGTTGCTGTTGAAAGTACTGATGTATCACCATAGCGTACTAATACGGCCCCATTTGCTTGTTTTGCTAACTGTCCAACTTCGATTACTAGTGGACGGCCAGCCCATTCATAGGAATAGACTTTCTTTTCGTTCATTCAATGAACCCCTCTCTATTATAAAAACACTTACTTCGTCTGTATGTACTAATAGTAAGTGTACCAAAAATGCTTGTTCTATGCTAAATATTTCATCAAATAATCATACATTTAAATTCAGTTATTGCCAATTTATTTAGGATTTATTTCTATATTTGATTGAAACAAATTTTTTTGCTTGAAATTCATGTCATATATGCTTTTTTAAAGCTTACTGTCTTCTTAATGTTTATAAACATAAAGAAAAAGCGGGATTAATCCCGCTTTTCGATTGCAATTAGCGACGTAAGCCTAAACGAGTGATTAGTTCACGGTAACGTTGTACGTCAGTTTCACGAAGATATTTTAATAAGTGACGACGACGACCTACCATTTTAAGAAGACCACGCTCAGAGTGGAAATCTTTTTTGTGTGTACGTAAGTGCGAGTTTAGAGCGTTAATTTCCTCTGTTAATACTGCAACTTGTACTTCTGGAGAACCAGTGTCACTTTCGTGAGTACGGAACTCAGCAATTAGTTCGTTTTTACGTTGTTTTGAAATAGCCATTTGTATGGACCTCCTAAATAATTGTTTATCCCCATTAGCACAGTATTCGTTGGAGTCATCGATATACCGAGCTAAGGTTAAGCATATTATGCACTTATGAATGTTACCATAAATCAAAAGGTCAAGCAAGTGTTAACGTAAGCGCCTATTCATAGGCTAAAGCAGATTTAAGCTCATCACCATAACGTGAAGTTGATTTCCGTTCCGACTGGGCGCTTTGTTGTTGCTGTCGCTACGCTTACGCACAGAGCAAAGCTTCCTGGGGGCGTCCGATGAGCCGCTTGGGGCAACAGGATGTTTTTTGCGCGAAAGCGTAGTGCTAACGTAGCGTCAGCAACACGATGTTGGTCACGAAGGCGTTATCACAGGACGTGATGGTTTTAGCCTTCGTTCCTCTTAATCGCTAATCCCCAAGGAGTCGCCCAGCCTCCACTCCAATCAACTTATATTCATGGTATACGTTTTAACTTTTGCTAATAACCTTAAAATATTCAATTGCTTCCTGTTTATCTTTTTCGATTTGGGCTTTCAAAGCTTCAATGCCATCGAATTTTCGTTCACTTCTTATACGTTTATACCAAGCGACATGCACTTCTTCACCGTAAATATTTTTTTCGAAGTTTAATATATGGACTTCGATGGATAATTGTTTGTCGTTTGGATCTTTAAATGTTGGTTTATAGCCTACATTACATACACCATCATACCAGTTATTTTGTACAAGTACTCGAACCGCATATACACCGCTTGCTGGAATATAAGTCCCCTCTAACGCTTGGACATTTGCAGTTGGGAAACCTATTGTGCGTCCTCGCTTATCACCATGTATAACGATACCCGTAACTTCAAATGGTCGTCCTAGGAGCAATCTTGCTTCTTCCATATCTCCCTCTTGCAAAAGCTTACGGATACGTGTAGAGCTAATTTTTTCGATATCATCCGTTTTCTTTTCAACAACCGTTACGCCGTAATCTCCATTGCTCAATGCACGCATATCTTCCATTGTACCTTTACCAAATGCACCAAAAGAATAATCAAAGCCAGCTGTAACATGTTGAATGTTCAACCCACGAATAAATGTATCAATAAATGCATCAGGTGAAAGCTTTGCAAAATCAGATGTGAAATGCACAACAAATGCTGTATCAACACCCAGTTCTTCAAAAAGCTGCAATTTTTGCTGTAATAACGTTATATAAAATACTTTTTCGTTACGTCCGCCAAGCACTAAAGAAGGATGTGGATCGAATGTCATAACAGCCGTTGGAATTTGACGCTTGTCTCCTTCTTCCTTCGCTGCCTTAATAACTGCCTGATGCCCTCTATGTACACCATCAAAAAAACCAAGTGCCAATGAATATGGCTGTATGCTTTCTCGTTGCTGTAGTTGGTGTGGGTATTTTAAATGAATGACCTCCATACTAAAAATCCTCCTACTCTATCGTTGGAAACATCTTATGTGGCTTCATAAACCCTTCCTTTGTAGGATGGGCATGATAGACCGCAATTGCTTTCCCACTGATTCCAAAAACAATTTTATCATGTATCTTTAATAATGCATCTGCGGGAAGCACTTGTCCATTGAAAATTTCTTTTTCGTTCGCGGAAGTGATCTCCATATATGGATAATCTGTTAATGCATACTCAACTGGTAAAATGCATGTATCAATTTGTTCAGCTTCCATCAGTTCAGCAACTTGTGCCAACGTAAAGCAATTCTCTTGCGTAAATGTACCTGAGGCTGTACGTACGAGCTCTTTCATATGTGCTGGATAGCCAAGTGCCGCTCCGATTTGCACAGCTAGTGTTCGAATATACGTCCCTTTACTACACTCTATACGTACTGGGAATGTAATTTCTTCCCCTTCATATATTTCTACATCATCTAGTAGTTCTAATGCATAAATAGTAACTTGTCGTGTAGGTCTTTCGACAATTTCGCCTTTTCGAGCATATTCATAGAGACGTTTACCATTTACTTTGACAGCTGAAAACATCGGTGGCGTTTGTTGAATAACACCTGTTAGCGATGCTAAAACCTCTTGCAATTGAGTACGTGTGAACTTTTTATTCGTACTATTTTGCTCAACCGTTTCCCCTTCTGCATCCTCAGTTGTCGTTGTACGGCCAATTGAAATAACAGCTTCATAGGTTTTTCCTGCATCAGTTAAGTATTCTGCGATGCGTGTTGCTTGACCAATACAAATAGGAAGAACTCCCTCAACACCTGGATCAAGTGTGCCTGTATGGCCAACTTTTTTAGTACGTAAAATTTTTCGTAATTTAAAGACGCAATCATGACTTGTCATGCCACGTTCTTTCCAAAGCGGTAAAATACCGTTCATAAATTTCCTCCTCAATTCATTTTTAGCTTTGTTTTTCCGCTACAGTTTTATATAGATGAATGCCCTGACACTTCTGCTGAAAACATGACTAGCAGGAGACTGGGCAATCGATGGAAAGCCGCCAGAACGTTTAATGAAGCTTTACAAAAATGATAGAGTCACAAATGTTCTGTTGCCTTTCCGTTGAATGTAAAAAGTCTGCCTGCATGAACATGCATATGGCAGACTTTTTTAGTTAAACTTATTCTTCGTGTAAACCACGTAGCAATGAATCAATACGGTTACCATATTCAATCGATGAATCGAATTCAAAGATTAGTTCTGGTGTACGACGTAAACGGATTCGTGACCCGATTTCTGAGCGAATGAAACCAGAAGCCTTTAATAAAGCTTTTAATGTTTCCTCTTTTTCACGTTCATTGCCTAGAGTTGTAATATAAATTGTCGCTTGTTGTAAATCACCTGTCACCTCAACACCAGTAACAGTAACGAAACCAACACGCGGATCTTTTATTTTACGTCCAATAATGTCACCGAGCTCTTTTTTCATTTGCTCAGCGACACGGTTTGAGCGTAGAGACATAGTTTGTCACCTCAATTTCGATGTACAGAAAGTTATGTCTTCACTTGTACATATATTTACATACAAGGTATGACTAAATCATACAACACAACTTCTAATGTTACTTATAAATAGTCTCGCCACACATTTAACTGTTCCCAAGCCGGATTTGACTGTAAGTAGTGAAGCGCATGATTAATTTCACGCTCGGCTGCTTCTTTTGAAGAAGAAACAGCAACAAGCGCTAATTTAGTGCGTTGCCATACATTTTGATGGTCAATTTCAGCAATGGATATATTAAATTTTTGCTTAGTGCGGGTAAGCATACGCTGTAGGACAGCACGTTTTTCCTTCAACGAATGGGCAGTTTGAATCATGAATTCAACCTCTGCATAAACAATCATTATGCACGTTTAACTTCTTCCATAATATAGGCTTCAATAATGTCGCCTTCTTTAATATCGTTGAAGTTTGTGATTGTAATACCACATTCATAACCTCTTGCAACTTCTTTAACTTCATCTTTGAAACGTTTAAGTGTATCTAATTCACCTTCAAAAATTACTACATTGTCACGGATTACACGTACGCCAGAATCACGAGTTACTTTACCTTCTGTTACGTATGAACCAGCAATTGTACCAACTTTTGATACTTTAATTGTTTGTCGAACTTCTGCTTGACCAATAATTTTTTCTACGAATTCTGGATCAAGCATACCTTTCATTGCTTGTTCAATTTCCTCGATTACTTTATAAATAATGCGGTGTAGACGAATATCTACGCCCTCTTCTTCTGCTGCACGTTTTGCATTGACATCTGGACGAACGTTGAAGCCAATAACAATTGCATTTGAAGCCGCAGCAAGAGAAATATCTGATTCTGTAATCGCACCAGCGCCAGTGTGAATAATTTTCACGTTTACGCCTTCAACATCAATTTTCATTAATGATGCAGCCATAGCTTCTACAGTACCTTGAACGTCAGCTTTAACAATTAAGTTTAGCTCTTTCATTTCGCCTTGACTCATTTGTTCGAATAAGTTATCAAGTGTTACGCGTTGTTTTTCTGAGCGTTGTGCTTGAATTGCTGACATTGCACGAGTTTCTCCAACTTGGCGTGCTGTTTTTTCGTCTTCAAAGACAACGAAACGGTCACCAGCTTGTGGTACATCATTTAAGCCTGTGATTTCTACTGGTGTTGATGGTCCAGCTTCTTTCACACGACGGCCTTTATCATTCACCATAGCACGTACTCGCCCATAAGTATGGCCGACAACAATTGGGTCTCCAATTTTTAATGTTCCATCTTGTACTAAAAGTGTTGCAACAGAGCCTCGACCTTTATCTAGCTGTGCTTCAATTACTGTACCAAGTGCTAAGCGATCAGGGTTTGCTTTCAATTCTCCAACTTCAGCGATAAGTAAAATCATTTCAAGTAATGTGTCAATGCCTTCACCTTTTAATGCAGAGATTGGTACGAAAATAGTTTCGCCACCCCAAGCTTCGGGAACTAGGCCATGCTCTGTTAACTCTTGCATCACACGGTCTGGATTAGCTGAAGGTTTATCCATTTTATTGACTGCAACAATAATTGGTACTTCTGCTGCTTTTGCGTGGTTAATCGCTTCTACTGTTTGTGGCATAACACCATCATCCGCAGCTACTACTAAAATCGTTAAATCCGTTACTTTCGCACCACGCGCACGCATAGTTGTAAACGCAGCGTGTCCTGGTGTATCTAGGAACGTAATTTTTTTGTCGCCTTCAGTTACTTGATAAGCACCGATATGCTGAGTAATACCACCAGCTTCGACAGCTGTAACTTTAGTATTGCGAATAGAGTCTAACAATGTAGTTTTACCATGGTCAACGTGACCCATAATTGTTACTACCGGGGGACGTTCTGATAATTCTGCCTCGTTAACTTCTTCTGTTTGTTCGAAGTGTGTTTCTAAATCCGTAATATCTACACGAATTTCTTCTTCAACTTCTACACCATAGTCTGCGCAAATTAATTCAATTGCATCCTTATCTAATTCTTGGTTAATTGTTGCCATTACACCAAGCATAAATAATTTTTTAATAACTTCTGATGGCTCACGGTGTAATTTTTTTGCTAATTCCGCTACGGAAAGTGATTCAACAAAAGTAATTTTTTCTGGTAATTCCTTTTGTTTCACTGGTAGACTTGGTTGATGTGTTTTTGGATGGCGACGTTTTCCGCCATGAATTCCTGGTTTTGGACGTTGGTTGTAACCTCCGCCGCCTCTACGATTATTATTATTATTGTTATTATTATTATTATTTGTCATATTTCGATTTTGACTACCTTTTGTATTCTTAGATTTTTCGTTAGACGAATTTGAGTTTTGATACGTTTGTTGCTGATTATTTGCTTTAGGCTTGGAAGTAGCAGATTGCTGCTTTTGCCCATCTTGCTTTTTCACCGATTGCTGTGATTTTTGCGATACATTTTGAGTAGGTTGCTTTACGTCTCTTATAGTTTTAAATGTTTGGTTTAACTTTGCCACTATGTCTTTTTCTAACATTGACATATGGTTTGTTACGCTAACATTTAATTTATTTAGTGCTTCAATAACCTCTTTACTCGTTTTATTCACTTGTTTCGCATATTCATGAACTCTGATTTTGGTCATCTGCTCACCCCCGATTATTTTTCGTTGAGTAGACTAGACAATTTGCTTGCAAAACCTTTATCGGTAATAGCTAAAGCCACTCGGGCCTCCTTACCTGTAGCATGTCCTAGATCATAACGATCACCAATTACATGATACTCAACGTTGTAATACGTGCATTTATCTTGAATTTTTTTGCCAGAGTTTTTAGAAGCATCGTTTGCAAGCAGTACTAGCTTAGCATTACCATTGCGGACTTCCTTTACTACTAACTCTTCCCCTGAAATCACTTTACGGGCTCTTGCCGCTATTCCAAGCAAATTATACACCGCTTGATTATTAATCATATAATAGACTCCCTACGAATTAACAAAATAAGCTCATCGTAGATTTCTTCAGGGATTTTTACATCAAGTTGGTGCCCTAAAACATTTTTCTTACGGGCGATTTCAATCGCTTTTTCCGATTTAGATACATAGGCACCACGTCCGGGTTTTTTTCCGGAGATATCAACACTTACCTCGCCCTCTTTCGAACGAACGACACGAATCATTTCTTTCTTTGGTAGCATTTCTCCGGTAGCTACACATTTTCGAAGAGGTACTTTTTTATTAATAGCCATAAGAATCACCTTTCCTCTCTGAAGCTTGTCGTAAGAGGTGGACTAGCCATGCACTACATTCGTTATATATATTTATATTTTTCAATGTAGGCTCTGCCATTATTCAGTCGACGCAGCCCAACGCCCACTGAATAATGGCAGCTAACTAGTCACACGGGCTTTCTTACTTATTCTTCGTCGTCTTGATATAAGTCAACTGTCACATCATCAAAATCACTTTCTTCATCCTCAGCAGGTACGAAAGTGCTTGTTGCAGATGGATAAATACCTAACTCACGAGCATCTGTTTCACTCTTAATATCAATTTTCCAGCCAGTTAGCTTAGCAGCTAAACGAGCATTTTGACCACGTTTACCAATTGCTAGTGATAGTTGATAGTCTGGAACAACAACAGTAGTAGATTTTTCTTCTTCATTGACTTGAACGTCTAAAACTTTAGATGGACTAAGAGCATTTGCTACAAATACAACTGGGTCTTCTGACCATTCAACGATATCGATTTTTTCGCCGTTTAATTCATTGACAATTGTTTGCACACGCGCGCCTTTTGCTCCTACACATGAACCTACTGGATCTACCTCTTCGTTATGTGCATAAACAGAAATTTTAGAACGATCTCCTGCTTCACGAGCAATTGATTTAATTTCTACAATACCTTCATAAATTTCAGGTACTTCCATTTCAAATAAGCGACGTAATAAACCAGGATGTGTGCGTGAAACAATAACTTGTGGTCCGCGCGTTGTACGTTCAACCTTTGTAATATAAACCTTGATGCGATCGTGTGGATGGTATGTTTCACCTTGAATTTGTTCGTTTTGTGGTAATGCAGCCTCTACTTTTCCAAGACCTACGTAAATATTACGAGCATCTAGACGCTCAACTACACCCGTCACGATATCATCTTCACGGTCCACATATTGCTCGTAAATTAAGCCGCGTTCTGCTTCGCGAACACGTTGTGTAACAACTTGTTTCGCTGTCTGTGCAGCAATACGACCAAAGTTTCGAGGTGTTACTTCCTGCTCAACCACATCTTCTAACTGGTATGCAGGGTTGATTGCCTTGGCATCTTCTTCAGAGATTTGTA
Organism: Lysinibacillus sp. RC46; assembly: GCF_041262385.1. NCBI lineage: Bacteria > Bacillati > Bacillota > Bacilli > Caryophanales > Bacillaceae > Lysinibacillus > Lysinibacillus sp. RC46. The sequence goes on from NZ_JBGCCF010000001.1 coordinate 205,303, forward strand.
AACGGTCATCTTCTACTTCTTCGACAACATCTTTGCGTGAGAAGACACGAATAGAGCCCTTATCTAAATTTAAGTCAACACGAACATTTTGTGCTTGATTGAAGTTGCGTTTGTAAGCTGTAACTAATGCCGCTTCTATTGCTTCAATTAACACATCTCTTGAAATTCCTTTTTGTTCTTCTAGCGCATTTAGCGCATCTAACAAATCACTACTCATTTTTGTTTTCACTCCTAAATATGCATTATGCTTAGAAATCGATGGCTAGTCGTGCCAATGCGATTTTTTCTTGTTCAATTGTTACAGTAATTTTACGCGTTTTAATGCGTACTTCCATCACTAATGTATGTTCATCGTATGACGTTAAGTAGCCTTGGAATTCCTTCATGTCCTTGATGGGCTCATAGGTTTTAACATAAATAAATTTGCCAATCGCATTTTCAAAATCAGTATCTTTTTTTAATGGACGTTCTGCTCCAGGTGAAGAAACTTCTAAATAATAGTTTTGTGTAATTGGATCATTTTCATCCAATAGCAAACTTAGTCGTTCACTAACTTGAGCACATTGTTCAATGTCAATTCCACCTTCAGGTGTATCCACATAAACACGTAAAAACCAGTTACGTCCTTCTTTTACGAACTCGACATCTACAAGCTCAAGATTTAACTCTTCAACAATCGGTTTGGCGAGCTCTTCAATTAAAGATGGTACTTTGCTCATTATTTCCTCCTGCATCTATCAAATTCTGGCGTAATAAAACAGAAATTCCACCAGTAGCTTTGGTGAAATTTAACGGTCTTACCTGCTGTTAGTCAAAAATTTGTTTTGCTACGGTATAACAACAGAAAAGAGCGGGAAGGTCCCACTCTTTTGCTGGAAAAATATCAACAAATTATTACCATTAGGATAGCATAGTTTACAGCACAATGCAAATTTCCTTTTTCTAGACATCTCATCTAATCAATTATGCCTCGACTTAATTGCGTCTGGAAATTGAAAATTGTGCTTAAATTAGGCTCTTCACCATAACGAGTGGGTTGATTTCCGTTCCGGCTGGGCGCTTTCCTAGGGGCGTCCAGCCTTCACTTCAATCAGCTTATTTACATGATATACATTTAAACAAATTTCACCCTCAGCTTTATAAGCCTTAATTTGAACATAAGGCTTATAAGTTATTCGTTATTGATGATGATCCCTTTAGACTAACCTTCTTATTTTAGAAAAGTGATAATTGATTCGCATCAGGCATTCCTTCTAAACAACCCAATTGATCCATGTATTCAATCAATGTCTTGGATACTCGACCTCGTTGCTGTAAATCTTCCTTCGATAAAAATTCGCCGTCCTCACGTGCTGCCACAATTTGTTTCGCAACGTTTGTACCAAGTCCAGGAATCGCATCGAATGGTGGAATTAAAGAGTTCCCATCAATGATAAATTCACTAGCCTGCGAACGATATAAATCGACCTTCTGGAAGCTCATCCCACGCTCACACATTTCAAGTGCTAGTTCCATCACAGTTAATAGGTTTTTTTCTTTTGTTGAAGCATCTAAGCCCTTTATATTGATTTCATCAATTTTTGCACGAATCATTTGCGAGCCCTGTACCATGGCAATTAAATCAAAATCATCTGCACGTACTGTGAAATACGCTGCATAATAAAGAATCGGGAAATGTACTTTAAACCATGCAATACGAACAGCCATTAACACGTAAGCTGCCGCATGGGCTTTCGGGAACATGTATTTTATCTTTTTACATGAATCGATATACCAACCTGGTACTTTATTCGCCAGCATTTCTGCCTCAAACTCTTCAGATAAACCTTTCCCTTTACGCACGGACTCCATAATTTTAAATGCCAGTGAAGGTTCTAACCCTTGGTAAATTAAATACACCATAATATCGTCACGACAGCCAATTACTTCTTTCAGCACACATGTACCGTTTTGAATTAACTCTTGCGCATTACCAAGCCATACATCTGTTCCGTGTGAAAGTCCTGAAATTTGCACAAGCTCTGAGAATGTTGATGGCTTCGTATCTTCAAGCATTTGGCGTACAAAACGAGTACCGAACTCAGGAATACCGAGTGTTCCCGTCTTACAGCCAATTTGTTTTTCTGTTACGTCTAAAGATTCTGGAGAACTAAAGATTTTCATAACGACTGGATCATCTGTTGGAATCGTTTTTGGATCTATCCCTGATAAATCCTGCAACATACGAATCACAGTCGGATCATCGTGCCCTAGAATATCAAGCTTTAAAATATTATCGTGAATAGAATGGAAATCAAAGTGCGTCGTACGCCATTCTGCATCCTGAGCATCCGCAGGGAATTGCACTGGTGAGAAGTCAAAGATATCCATATAATCTGGTACTACGATAATTCCACCAGGGTGTTGCCCTGATGTACGTTTTACGCCTGTACAACCTTGTACTAAGCGATCTACCTCGGCACCGCGGAAATGCAAGTTGTTATCACTAGCATAGCCCTTTACATAGCCATACGCCGTTTTTTCCGCAACTGTACCGATTGTTCCAGCACGATATACATAATCTTCACCGAATAATACCTTCGTATAGTTATGGGCTTGTGGTTGATATTCCCCCGAGAAATTCAAATCAATATCAGGTACCTTATCTCCCTTAAAGCCAAGGAACGTTTCGAATGGGATATCTTGCCCATCTTTTTTATAGGGTGTCCCACATTCCGTACAATCTTTATTTGGTAAGTCAAAGCCTGAGCTTACTGAACCATCATTAAAAAACTCGGAATGCTTACAATTTGGACAAACATAATGAGGTGGCAGAGGATTTACTTCAGTAATCTCCATAAAGGTCGCTACTAATGAAGATCCAACTGATCCACGAGAACCTACTAGATAGCCATCCGCTAATGATTTTTTCACAAGCTTCGCAGAAATTAAATAAATTACGCCGAAACCATGGCCTAAAATTGACTTTAATTCCTTTTCAATTCGGGCCTTCACGATTTCTGGTAGTTCTTCTCCGTATATAAGATGTGCCATTTCATAGGTTAAATTTGTAACCTCATCATCTGAGCCTTCAATTTTTGGTGTATATAAATCATCTTTAATCGGCTTAACATCACCAATCATATCTGCTACTTTTTGAGAGTTGGTGACAACTACTTCCTTCGCAAGATCCGGCCCTAAAAAATCAAATTCTTCAAGCATTTCATCAGTCGTTCTAAAATGAACTTCAGGTAGCTTTGATCTATTTAAGATGTTGGCACCACCTTGAGAGCCAATTAGTATTTGTCTGAACATCCCATCTGTCGGGTCTAAGTAATGGACATTACCGGTAGCTACAACTGGCTTATCGATTTTCTTCCCTAGCTTTACAAGCTTGCGAATAATATCTTCAAGTGTCCATTCATCACGTACGACATTGCGCTCAATTAACGGTGCATACACCGCCTTTGGTTGAACTTCAATATAATCATAAAATCTCGCAACTTGTTCTGCTTCCTCTGGGGATTTATTCATCATCGTCTCAAATAATTCGCCATTACTACAACCTGATCCGACTAATAAACCTTCTCTATATTGCTCTAGAACCGCTCTTGTTACGCGAGGTACACGATAGAAAGTTTTTGTATGGGAGTGGGTGACTAGTTTAAATAAATTTTTTAGTCCAGCATTATCTACCGCTAATATTGTGCAGTGCATTGGTCGTCCCTTTTTATAAGCATCTCCACCACCAACATGCTTATTAAAGTCGTCGTGGTATTTAATATCTAATTCATCTGCATCTTTTAACAGCTGTAAAAGTAAATAACCCGTTGCCTCTGTATCATAAATAGCCCTGTGATGCTGGGTTAATTCAATATTGAATTTTTTACAAAGTGTATTTAAACGATGGTTTTTCATCGTTGGATAAAGCATTCTCGCAAGCTCCAACGTATCAATAACTGGATGAATCGTTCCCTCTAGCCCAAATTTTTTATAGCCTGTGTATAAAAAGCCCATATCAAACGATGCATTGTGGGCTACTACTATGCCATCTCCGATAAATTCATGGAACTCCTTAATGACTTGCTCTACTTCTGGCGCGTTACGTACCATATCATCTGTAATACCTGTCAGTTCGATGGTCGTTGCTGAAAGTGAATGATGTGGATTGGCAAAGCTTTCGTATTTGTCTATCACATTTCCATCTTGAATTTTAACTGCAGCAAGCTCAATAATAGTATCGTAAGCAGTAGATAGACCTGTCGTCTCTACGTCAAACACGACATAGGTAGTATCAGCTAATAATCGGTTTTCAGGTGCATACGCAATCGGTACACCATCATCTATTAAATTAGCCTCCATGCCATAAATAACTTTTATGCCATGCTTTTTCCCTGCTGCATAGGCCTCTGGAAAGGATTGCACAACAGCATGGTCAGTAATAGCCACAGCTGGATGACCCCACTTTGCAGCCTGCTCAACGAGTCTACCAACTGGTGTCACAGCATCCATTTGACTCATTGGTGTATGCAAATGTAATTCAACTCGTTTTTCTCCCTCTGGCGCCTTATCCTGTCGTGTTGCTTTTTTAATTTCATTGATATCATTTGCCATAACAATTAAATCACGAATGAATGTGTCAGTTTGTACAGAGCCTCGGACTTTTACCCACATGCCTTTTTTCAAATACTTCATAAGTTCCGCATCATCATTATCACGTGAGAACATTTTTACTACTATAGAATCCGTATAGTCGGTAATTTTAATTTGTAATAAAGAGCGACCACTTTTCAGCTCCCTAATTTCCGTATCAAAAACAAAACCTTCTATGATAACACGGCGTTCTTCCTCAACAATGCGTTTAATTTCCATTGTTTCATCATCTTTAATTAACATACCAAGTTGGAATGGACGGTCACCAAGGTTCGCAATAGCTGGATTTTCTTTCTTCTCCTGCTCACGTTTTTGGTAATCTTGTATCGCTTGCTGAGCTAAAGCTGCTTCCTCTAAACGCCTCTGTTCCATGAAAGCTTCCTGTGCCGCAATCATTTCTTCCGTTTGTTCTTGAAGCACAAAATCTATCACAATGTGTGGAAAGCCAAAGTAACTATAGCTTTCGGAAAGCTTTTCTGCATACTTCGTTTTCAGCATCATAAATTCCATTTCTTGCATGCAAGATAAAGTGATTTTTTGCCCATTCCACATAGGCATTTGCGATGCTAGACAATTTTTTAAAGGTGGCGCCATCTCATCTATTTGTTCTACTACTGTTAGCCAATATTGTTGGACAAGTTCTTCCGTAACATTTTTCTCTACCGTATCGAAAGTTGTGTGGATTTGAGCGATCGCTGAAAATTTTTCAGTCAAACGAGTACGAAATAGTTGGTATAGTTGAAAAGGAAGTATATCTCGTAATTTAATGGTAAAATTCCATAGCCTGTTCTTTTTGTGTACAGTTAGTCGTGATAATTCACCTTCTTCAAAAAAGGACATATACACATCTTCTGTTAACTCTAGTTGTTGCAAGAGCATTTGAAACTTCGTTCTTGCTTCTTGTTGCTGTTCCAATCTATTGACACCTACTTTCAGAAAGAGGCAGTCTTAAAAGCCCCTTGTTTTATTTCCTCACCAACGTTAACGAATCAAAGAAAAAATTCGCTCCCTTTCCGCGGGCGACCGTCAAGCCTCACAAATCCTAAACATCTATGAATTCATGCTTGGCTCGCTGTCCCCGAGAAGTGGCGCGAATCTTTTATCTATTTAATGCCATTTTCATCCTTTTTGGGACAAGCATTTAATTTTTGCGGAAAAATTCATTTAAGCGATCAATGACCTCTTCTTTTTTCCATTCGAACGTTTCACCTGTTTGACGGAATTTAACCTCAACAATACCTTCAGTTGCTTTTTTACCTACTGTTACACGGACAGGTAAGCCAATTAAGTCAGCATCTGCGAATTTAACTCCAGCGCGCTCAGCACGATCATCTAATAGCACATCATAACGGTATGATTTCAATAAGCCATATAGCTCATCAGCTAAGGCAACCTGTGTTTCATCCTTTGTATTAACAGGGACAACATGGATATCATAAGGAGCTAATTGTGTTGGCCAAACAAAACCATTTTCATCTTGGAAATGCTCTGCAACAGCAGCTAAAATACGTGACACACCAATACCATAGCATCCCATAATAAATGGTTGTGATTTACCTTGTTCGTCTAAGAATGTACCATTCATTTTTGCAGAGTAAGTTGTTCCTAATTTGAATATATGACCAACCTCGATACCTTCTGCAAACTTGATAATTCCTTGGCCATCTGGAGATGGATCACCCTCTTGAATAAAACGAATATCTAAATATTCATTCACTGCAAAATCACGCTCTGGATTAACATTAACTAAATGGAAACCATCTTCATTTGCACCGGCTACACCGTTACGAATAGATTTAATAGCATTGTCAGCTACTACTTTTACGTCTACTGGTAATTTAACAGGACCGATTGAACCAACTCCACAGCCTAATAAATCACGGATTGCCGCTTCACTAGCAAGTTCAACAGAACCAGCTTCAAGCGCATTTTTCAGCTTAATATCATTAATTTCGTGATCTCCACGAGCAAGTACAACAACTAATTCACCGTCAACATCAAACACTAATGATTTAATGACATTCGAAGGCTCAACATTTAAGAAAGCTGATACTTCTTCGATTGTTTTTTGGTCTGGTGTTGCCACTTTTTCAAGCTCTTTTAATGCTTCATCTGATGGTTGATAGTCTACAAGAACTTCTGCCATTTCGATGTTTGCAGCATAATTAGACGTATCAGAGTATGCAATTGTATCTTCCCCAATTTCAGAAAGCACCATAAATTCATGTGTACCTTTCCCACCAATTGAGCCTGCATCTGCAATAACTGCACGATAGTTTAAACCTAGACGAGAGAATATATTTGAATAAGCACGATACATATCATCATATGTTTCATCTAAACTTTCACGTGATGCATGGAAAGAGTATGCATCTTTCATAATAAACTCTCTGCCTCGTAGTAAACCAAAGCGAGGACGTTTTTCATCACGGAATTTAGTTTGAATTTGATAAAGTGTTAGCGGTAATTTTTTATATGATTTAATTTCATCACGTACTAAAGTTGTGATTACTTCTTCATGAGTTGGCCCTAATGCGAAATCACGATCATGACGGTCCTTTAAACGTATTAATTCTGGACCGTATTTTTCCCAGCGACCTGATTCCTGCCAAAGTTCCGCAGATTGTAATGAAGGCATTAAAAGCTCAATTGAATTGATTGCTTCCATCTCTTCACGAACAATGTTTTCTATTTTTGTTAACACACGTTTTGCAAGCGGTAAATACGAGTATACCCCACTTGTATTTTGACGAATAAACCCTGCACGTAGTAATTGCTTATGTGATTTTACCTCTGCATCAGCAGGTACTTCACGTAGCGTTGGGATAAGTGTTTTACTTTGCTTCATTCAGTGTTCCACCTTTTTAATAGATAAGTTTTTATACTCTAATTAGCATAAACAAATTTAGCTTTGAACGCAATGTTTCAAAAAAATTGCGTTCAAAGCTATGTTTTTTCAATCAATTTTCACCTTAGCGTAATTGCCATGGCTTCCTTTAAATATGTTTTACTTGAAAAACTTAACTTAACTCTTCATTTATTTAGATCAATTATGCCTTGGCATAATTGCGTCCGGAATCGGCTTTGTGCTTAGGCCTGCGTGATGCAGGTCAGTTAGCCGTTATCGCATGGATGCGATGATTTTAGGCTAACATCCTTTATGAACGCCTTTCCGATTCCGTGACATCCGCCGGAGGCTTTAGGCCAACAGATGTTTTTTGCGCGAAAGCGTAGTGCTAACGTAGCGTCAGCAAAAGGGTTTCATTCTGTGCGAAAACGTAGTGCAACGAAGTGACAGCAACAGCACCGATGTTGGTCACTCAGTCGTTGCCACAGGACGTGGCGTTCTTAGACTGAGTTCCTCTATTTCAGCGGATGTTTGGCATCTGCTGAAATAAGTTAAAAGAAAAATCGTTGTATATCGTTCCATGTAACTACGACCATTAAGATCATCAATAGTACGATACCGACAAAATGCACAAGACCCTCTTTTTGACGATCAATTGGTTTGCCTCTTACTGCTTCGAAACCAAAGAACAATAGACGACCACCGTCAAGTGCTGGAAGCGGTAGTAAATTCATAATTCCAAGGTTAATACTTAACATCGCAGCCCAATTCATTAAATTGATGAATCCATATTGAGCTACCTGCTCTGTCGCTTTATAAATTCCTACTGGACCTGATAGAGCATCTATCGTGAATTTACCGGTAATTAACATACCAAGCAATTCAAATATTTTAGCAGTCATATTATAAGTTTCTTGTGCGCCATAAACAACAGCCTTTAATGGATTAAATTCACGTGGGCTCTCATACTTAACCCCTATTTGGCCATACTTATCGCCATTTTGTTCTATTTCTTTTACCTTCATATTTAGGTTAACTTGCTGACCATTTCGATCAACTGTTACAGTAATATCTTCACCAGGGTGATCTTGTACAATAGCAGCTAAATCCTGCCATTTTTTAACTACTTGTCCGTCTATGCCAACTACTTTATCACCTGCAAGCATTCCTGCTTGTGCAGCTGGATCATTTTCTACTACTTCTGTGATGATTGGCTCATACGTAGGTACACCATGAATTAAGCCAATCATCATATAAATAATAAAAGCTAATATAAAGTTAAATAACGGGCCTGCAAAGATTGTCATAGCTCGTTGACCGACTGTTTTAGCGTTAAATTGGCGATCATATGGTGCAATTAACGTTTCTTTACCGTTTTCTACGAGAATACAATCTCTTGCAACATTATAACGAACTAATTTTTCCTCTTCATCATAGCCTTCTACAAACAAATCCTTTTCTAAATCGGCACGCTCAACTTCTAAAAATAACAAATCTGGTAATTGCTTATTATTTTGATTAAAGATAATTTTCTTTACAACATTATCTTCATCTACAATAAGCCCTACTCGATAGCCCGGCTGTAATTCGGCGCCATCCATGTCATCACCAGCCATACGCACGTAACCGCCAATTGGCAATAAACGTATCGTATAGATTGTTTCACCATGCGTTTTTCCATAAATTTTTGGTCCCATACCGATTGCAAATTCCCGAACCATAATTCCTGCTCGTTTCGCGAATAAGAAATGACCAAATTCATGGAAGAATACAAGTAGGCCAAATATTAAAATAAATGCAATAGCTGTTTGCATAATACCCCACCTTTAAAAAGCGAATAGTTAACGATATCTTCTCTCTTTATTTTACCATGTCTAACACTGTTTTTCTTGTTTCACCATCTACATGCAAAATTGTTTGCAAATCTGGCACTAATATGTTGTTATGTGCTTGCATTACACGCTCAATCGTTTCGTCAATTTCAAGGAATGTTATTTTCCCTTGTAAAAATGCCGCAACTGCCGCTTCATTCGCTGCATTCATCGCTGTTAAAATTGTACCGCCTGTGCGCCCAGCCTCATATGCTAGTCTCAATGCTGGATAACGTTCAAAATCCATTTCTTTAAAATGGAGCTGACCAACTTGCGCTAAATTAAGTCGTTGTCCGTTATGTAGCGGCATACGATCTGGGTAGCTTAATGCATATTGGATTGGTACACGCATGTCCGGCGTACCTAGCTGTGCAATAACACTAGTATCATGATACTCAACTAGGGAGTGAATAATACTTTCTCTATGCAAAAGTACATCAATTTTATCATAAGGCATATCAAATAACACATGTGCTTCAATGACTTCTAGCCCTTTATTCATCATTGTAGCTGAATCTATCGTAATTTTCGCACCCATTGACCAGTTCGGGTGATTTAGTGCATCTGCAACCGTTACATGCTTCAACTCCTCGCGTGTTTTGTCACGGAAGCTACCACCAGAAGCCGTAATAATTAATCGCTCAATATTTTTCGGATTCTCTCCATTCATCGATTGGAAAATCGCAGAATGCTCACTATCAACCGGCAAAATTGATGCATTATATTTCTTGGCCTCTGCCATCACTAAATGTCCAGCGGTTACAAGTGTTTCTTTATTGGCAATGGCAATTGTTTTGCCCATGCGAATTGCAGCTAATGTCGATTCTAGTCCAACACTTCCAAGAACCGCGTTTACTAGCACTGTCGAATCAGGATGTGTAGCGACCTCTACAAGCCCTTTTGCACCAAACGTAAAGTGTACTTGTGGATATTCTTTAGCGAGCATCATTGCATCTTCTTCTAATTGAACAGATACAAGTTCAGGCTTTAAAGTTTCAATCATTTCACGAGTTTTTTCGATATTTTTCCCTGAAGAAAATGCCACTAAATGGAAGGCATCGCGTTGTTCTTTTAAAATATCATAGGTTTGCCAACCGATTGAACCAGTTGCACCAAGTAAACTAATTTTTTTCACGACAAATTGTCCCCTTTTTCTATCTCAGCAAATGATATAGCACGATTATTATCACTCTGTTTAGAGGAAAATGCTATTATTATGGCACATCACCATAACGTAGAGTTGATCTCGGTTCCGACTAGACGTTATCCTATAGCGACCGATGAGCCACTATTGTTCCTAGTTACCAAAAACAATGGAAAAAATGTAGTAAAGGGACTACGAACAATAGACTATCAAAGCGATCTAAAATACCGCCATGCCCAGGTAAAATATTTCCTGAATCCTTTACGTCAAAATGGCGCTTGATAGCCGATTCCACTAAATCGCCCATTTGACCAATAATTGACGCACAGATTGTGATGAAAATAAGTGAGACATAACCATCCGCAAACGGATAAATTGCTTGCATCCCAACAGCAAAGATTACTGCAATGACAATTCCACCAATAAAACCTTCCACGGTTTTCTTTGGTGAAATTTCAGGCCATAGCTTATTTTTCCCTAATTTTCTTCCTACAAAATATGCACCTGAGTCAGTTGTCCAAACTACAAGTAAACAATATACGACAAACTCTAGACCATAGCTTCGTGTTTCGATTAAGTAATGGAAGCCTAACCCGACATAAAACGCACCTAATAATATAAATGCAACTTCATCGAATGTAATTTTATTTTTTACAAGGACTACATATATGAGTAATAGCATCATTAGACCATACACAACCATTAAATTGGAGGAATAGCCAATTGCATCTACTACCTTACTTGACCAGTCTGTTGGTATAACAAGTAGTATTAATGTTAGTAACCCTAAAAAACCTGGTATTGAAAAAAGTGAAATACCTTTCATTTTTAGTATTTCATAAAAGCCGACAACAGCCATTGCAAGCACAAGTATTGTAAATGGCACTTTTCCATAAATAACAAATGGAATAAATAGTGCTGCTGCAATTATTGCTGTAATAATTCGTTGTTTCAAGTTGTTTCTTCTCCCTTCAACCCACCGTAACGGCGATTACGTTTCTGGTAGTTTTCCACCGCTTTCAGTAAGTTTTCCTCGCTAAAATCTGGCCACAATGTATCTGTAAACCAAAATTCTGTATAGGCGAGCTGCCATAACATAAAGTTGCTTAATCGCACTTCACCGCTTGTACGAATTAATAAATCTGGCTCTGGTAAATGAGCCGTCATTAAATGCGATGTCAAGCATTCTTCTGTTATGTCTTGCATCGTTAATTCACCATCCTGCACCTTCTGAAGCATTGTTTTCATGGCGTTAACCATTTCCGAACGACTTCCATAATTCAGAGCAAAATTTAGAATTAATCCTGTATTATGCTTCGTCTCCTCCATCGCTTCATACAACGCTTTTTGCGTATGCGCAGGTAATAAAGATGGATCTCCTATCATCTCAACACGTACATTACGTTCCATCATTTCAGGTAAAAATGAACCTAAAAATTCGACAGGTAAACGCATTAGGAAATCGACCTCTGGTTTTGGCCGCTTCCAATTTTCTGTAGAGAACGCGTACACCGTTAAAACTTTAATACCTAGATCTGACGCAAATCTAGTTACCTTTCGTACCGTCTTCATACCTTCATGGTGCCCTGCAACACGTGGCATGGCACGTTTCTTTGCCCAACGTCCATTTCCGTCCATAATAATCGCTACATGGGCAGGAATCGGCTCGTTTTTAGCAAGGGCAACACGTTCCTCCAATGATAGTGAATCTATATTTATTTGTTTACCTAATAGCTTTTTAAACATGCTAACTCCCCCACTACAACTAATCGGACGTATACTAACCTATCATAACAAACAAAAGCGCGTTTTGTCTTTTTTTTCCCTCTAAATTGACTATGTATGAACTACCTTATTTTAGAACTACACACATTTTAAGATATCACCATATGTTGAGTTAACTTTCGTTACAACTGAGTGTAGGCGAAAGAACATCAACTGATCATGACATATTTCAACTTTTGGTGATGAACTCTTTATTAGAGGGGCTTTTAAGACTTTTCCCCCACTCAACTGAAGGTTAAAAAGGGTTATTGTTTCCCTTATTTTGTTCATTGTTCAATAATGTATTTCGGTTCACGTTAAGAATAGTTCTTCTTAATCTTAAATGAAAGCAAAAATAGATGAAAGATATTTCCCTTAAAACAATTAAAGGTGCTCTATCTCAGTATGTGTTTGGACACCCGCTGAATGAAGATACTTTAACAGTAAAGAGAAAAGACGTCCTTTATATATATAGGACGCCTTCATCTCATCAAAAAGTTCCATCATAGATATGCAAAACGAGTTGCTTACACTTCTAGAATTTCTTTTTCTTTTTCTTTCGCCACTTGATCTACTTTAACGATGAAGTCATCCGTTAATTTTTGAATATCTTCACCGTAGCCACGTAGATCATCTTCTGTGATTTCGCCAGCTTTTTCAAGTTTTTTCAGATCATCATTCGCATCGCGACGAACATTACGTACAGCGATTTTTGCATCTTCTGCTTCTTTTTTCACTTGCTTCACAAGATCTTTACGACGATCTTCTGTTAAAGCAGGAATCATTAAACGAATAACAGATCCATCATTTGTTGGTGTAATACCAATATCTGATTTCATAATTGCTTTTTCGATTTCACCTAAAATTGTTTTATCGTAAGGTGTAATAACTAATAAGCGTGCTTCTGGTACCGAAACACCTCCAAGCTGATTAATCGGTGTTGGTGCACCATAATAATCAACTGTAATGCGATCTAATAAAGCAGCATTTGCACGACCTGCACGGATTGAAGATAGTTCACGTGAAAAAGCGGCAATTGTTTTGTTCATTTTTTCTTTAGCTTGTTCTAAAACTTGTTTAGCCATTATGCATTCCTCCTAACAACTGTTCCAATTTTTTCGCCTTGTACGGCACGTTTAATGTTACCTGGTTCCATAATTGAGAAGACAATTAACGGAATATCGTTATCCATACATAAAGTAGAAGCTGTCGAATCCATTACTTGTAAGCCTTGTTGGATAACGTCTAAGTATGTGAGTGTATCATATTTAATGGCAGTAGCATCTACTTTTGGATCTGCAGAATAAACACCATCTACATTATTTTTTGCCATTAAAATAGCATCTGCGTCGATTTCAGCTGCACGTAACGCAGCTGTAGTATCAGTAGAGAAGAATGGGTTACCAGTACCTGCTGCAAAAATAACTACACGTTTTTTCTCTAGATGACGAACTGCTTTACGGCGAATATATGGCTCCGCTACTTGTGTCATAACAATAGAAGATTGCACACGTGTTTCAATTCCTAATTTCTCAAGCGCATCTTGTAACGCTAAAGAGTTCATAACCGTTGCTAGCATACCCATATAATCGGCTGCTGCACGATCCATCCCCATTTCGCTACCGATTTTTCCACGCCATATATTACCGCCACCTACAACAACAGCAACTTCTACATCAAGATCTACTACTTCTTTTACCTCTTCTGCAACAGACTTGATAATTTTTGGTGATAAACCGAAGCCCGCTTCCCCAGCTAACGCTTCACCACTTAATTTTATAACTACTCGTTTATATTGTGGCACACTCATTGTAAACCTCCGTCAGACTTTATTTAAAACTTCTCTATTCCCTTTTCCATTATAGTATAAATAACAATAATTGCTAGTTATGAATAAGGCAGAATAGGAAATTATATGGCTCATCACCATAACGCGTGGTTGATTTCCGTTCCGACTGGGCGCTTTCCTGCCCAGTCTCCACTCCAATCAACTTATATACATAGTACATAGTATACGTTTTAACAAACATCCACAACTTTTGATGGATGAAACATTTTTATCTTTTTTTTCGCTCATTTCGGAAAAATAGGGAACACGCTATGTTGTGTTCCCCATTTTTTGTCTAGAAAATCTAGATATTATTTGATTAGGATCTAACGCAAGTAAATTAGTTACCTTTAACTTGGCTCATTACTTCTTCAGCAAAGTTATCTTCACGTTTTTCGATACCTTCACCTACAGCGTAACGTACAAAGCCGTTTACTGAACCGCCAGTTGAAGCAACGAAGTCACGTACTTTTTGATCTGAGTTTTTAACGAATGTTTGGTCAAGTAAGCAAACATCTTCGAAGTATTTACCAAGACGACCTTCAACCATTTTGGCTACGATGTTTTCTGGTTTACCTTCGTTAAGAGCTTGTTCAGTTAATACTTTACGCTCACGTTCAACTTCTTCAGCAGAAACTTCATCGCGAGAAACATAAGTAGGGTTAATAGCTGCGATATGCATAGCAACATCTTTTGCAGCAGAAGCATCTGTAGAACCTTCTAAAGAAACTAACACACCGATGCGACCGCCCATGTGTAAATAAGAACCGAATGCATCTGCATCAGTTTTTGTTTTCACTTCGAAACGACGAAGAGTGATTTTTTCACCGATTGTTGCAACTGCAGTTGAAATTTGGTCTGCAATTTTCACACCTTCAGCATTTGCAAGCTCTAAAGCAGCTTCAACTGTTGCAGGTTTAGCAGCAAGTAATTGCTCAGCTAAAGAAGCAACTAATACTTGGAATTTTTCGTTTTTAGAAACGAAGTCTGTTTCAGCATTTACTTCAAGGATGATTGCTTCGTTACCTTGTTCTAAGATGAAAGTTGTACCTTCTGCAGCGATACGGTCAGCTTTTTTAGCAGCTGAAGAAAGACCTTTTTCACGTAGGAAATCGATTGCAGCATCAATATCGCCATCAGTTTGTACTAACGCTTTTTTACAATCCATCATTCCAGCGCCAGTTTTTTCGCGTAATTCTTTTACTAATTGTGCAGTAATGTTTGCCATTTAGTGTTTCCTCCTCAAATTGGTTGTACAAATTTTAGTGATAGGTTCTAAAAAAGGTGATAAGGGTTTTGAGCCACTTATCACCTTTTTCTAAACGTGAATTACTCAGCAGCAGCTTCTACAGCTGGAGCTTCTTCTTCACCTTGTTTTGACTCGATTAAAGCGTCAGCCATTTTAGCAGTTAAAAGTTTAACAGCGCGAATAGCATCATCATTAGCAGGGATTACGTAGTCGATTTCATCTGGATCACAGTTTGTATCAACAATACCTACTAGAGGGATGTTTAATTTAATAGCTTCTGCAACAGCAATACGTTCTTTACGTGGGTCAACCACGAACATTACGTCCGGAAGAGCGTGCATATCACGGATACCGCCTAAGAATTTGATTAGACGTTCGTGTTCTTTTTTAAGTTGGATTACTTCTTTTTTAGGTAGAACTTCAAAAGTTCCATCTTCTTCCATTTTTTCGATTGCTTTCATACGTGCAACACGTTTTTGAATTGTACCGAAGTTTGTAAGAGTACCACCTAACCAACGTTGGTTGATGTAGTAGTTGCCTGAACGTTCAGCTTCATCTTTGATCGCTTCTTGTGCTTGTTTTTTCGTACCTACGAAAAGAACTTTACCACCGTCTTGACCAACTTGACGCATGAAGTCATAAGCTTCCTCTAATTTTTTAACAGTTTTTTGTAAGTCGATGATGTAGATCCCGTTACGTTCAACGAAGATATATTTCTTCATTTTTGGGTTCCAACGACGAGTTTGGTGACCGAAATGTACACCAGCTTCAAGTAATTGTTTCATAGAAATTACTGACATGTGTATTTCCTCCTAGTATGTTTGGTTTTTATCCTCCGCATTTATCACTTGCAACAAGCTACCCTAAGCTTAGAGCACCACTTACTACATCAAAATGCGTGTGTATTAATAACACCATTTGCAACTATATCATAGCTTTACCCCATTCGCAACTGTTTTAGTTATGAAATTTCAATAAAAGCTCGATTTCTGTTTTTCCTTTTTGAAGCTGTTTTGCAATTTCTTCTGATGTTTTACCTTGTTTCGCTAATTCAACAACTTGTTGTTCCACTGTTAATGGTTTAGTTTCTTCCTTTTCGGTTGCATCAGTTGGTTGTTGGGCCGAATGTACCATCTTAGCTTCAGCTTTAGCTCCAGTTTGCTGTTGACGTGAATAAGCATTGGCTACGATATTTTTGGGCACATAAATACGCGGTTCATGATCGAGACTAATAGAACCGTCTACTGTACTTTCTTCCTTTGTCAGAGAAGGCGGTTGCTCCTGCTCCTTTTGTCTCACAATCTGTTCTTCCTGTTTCACAGCATTCGTTTGAGTTTCAGACTTTGAAACTCGTTGCATCTCTTGAATTAGGCGATCATTTTCATCTTTCATCTCCGCTAAATAGACACTAATGGTGTCATCCATTTCACGCATTAAGCGCTCCTGTTTTTTTTCTAAGTCCTTAAATTTTGCTAGCTTCGTATTTAATATAATAAGGAAATAAAATGAAAGTAGCTGTAAAATAAAAAGAACCGCTATTAGTATGATTGTCATAGTAAGCTCCTATCCACTAAAATCCACAAAATTTCCTTTAAACGGATGCTGCGCTTGCGTTTCTCGCTTCTCGTTATCCTTATTTTTCTTTTTTCGAGTACCTTTTATATACTCGCCACCTGCTTCTTCATCTTCGCTAATCTCATCCATACCCTCTGAAGTATTCACAACTTTTTGCTTGCGTTCTATTTCTTTTTTTAACGCTTCATTTGCATGTGCTTGCTGAGCCAAAGTTTGTTGTTGTGCCTGATCCGCCATTTTCCCTGCTTCAAAAGTTTTTGGAATAGCTATTTGTAGTTCGACACCCTTTAAACTCATGAGACTCCCTCCTTCAACGATATGTATATAAGGATATTATGCATTAATCATTTCATTAGATAATAATTTCCGTAGTTTTAATAGCGCCTTAGAGTGGATTTGTGAGATGCGTGATGTTGATAACCCAAGCATTTCTCCAATTTCTGTTAATGTTAATTCCTCAGTATAAAATAAACTAAGCACCAGCTGCTCCTTATCATTGAGCTTTTGGATATTTTCTGCTAAATCCCCAAGCAGTTCTGACTTAACGATAGCTTGTTCAGGTGTCGTTGTCGTATCATCACGAATAACAAATGACTTTCCATCAGCCTCATCTTGATCTTGCTGCTCATTAATGGAAAGAACATTTGAAAAGAAATGCTCCTGTACAGTTTGGTAAACTTCCTCAACAGGTAAAGTCATATGTTCCGCAAGTTCCTCAGGTGTTACATGACGCATATATTTTTGTTCTAACTGTTCAATCTGTGCATCTAATTTTTTTGCCTTCTCACGTGCGGAACGCGGCAACCAATCTTCCTTACGTAAACCATCAATAATTGCTCCTCTTACTCTAAAAGAAGCATATGTATCAAATTTCAAGTCTCTATTTATATCAAATTTATTTAACGCGTCAAAAAGACCTACCATACCTAAGCTCGTTAAATCGTCTCGCGATACACTCTTTGGTAAGCTCGCTCCAATACGCTGTACATGATAGGATACTAGAGAAATATATTTTTTTATAAGTAAATCACCAGCATCTGGATCACGTTCATTTATCCAGCGGTTCCACAGCTTTTGTTCATCGTTCAGAATTGGTTGTGTCATGTAATCCACCTCTCTAAGAAAAACGCATTTACGCGCCTGTTTGCCACTGTCTTATATTACCTTGATATTTTCCGTTGTACTTCTTCCTGATGTAGTTATTCGTAGATGGCACAAAGAGTTACTAGCTATGAGCCTCTAACATAAATAACCAATGTAATTCTTTCCTATATTATAACAAGAATCGACTATAATTTCATTTGTTTCTCAGACTCTATCACAGATTCTTTACATTTTTGTGTCAGGCATTTTTTAGTTTGGCATAGTTAAAACTTACTAATGCAAAAGAATTAAAAAGAGCCGCTACTCGCGACTCCCATTTTTAAGCATTATTTAATTGAGGATCATCCTCACGATTCATCATTGTGCGTACAACTTGAGCAATTTCTTCTGAGTTTTCATCTTGAAACTCAACGGTAGAGTTGGCCGTAGGTGTTTCTTGATTGTCTTCCTCATGATTGCCGGATTCGTTTTCTTCATGCTCACCTTCAACGACTTCTTCAGCGTCCTCCGGTGTGAATAAAATATAGGCAATTAAAAATCTTACAATATACATGACGAAAAACACAATTATTCCCGCCACAAATGACCCTATGATAATACGTAGTGGTGTATAAGGTTTTAGAAATGTACTAAAAAAATATATAGAAAAGGCAGTTAAAGCTCCCCATAGGTTATAAAAAATAGAACCAAACATTATATTTCGCTCACTCCTTGGTTAACCGTTCGAATATTTAATGTCGAAGTCGCAGGATTAAATTCAATTGTTCTACCACTATTACCGCCCGTATCTTCGGCAACTAAACGAATTCCATGACGCTTTAGCTCATGCCTCACAGCTTCTACATTACGTGGGCCGATGCGCATGGAATCTTTATCTGAAGTGAATTGAAACATCTGCGCACCACCCGCAATTTTTGCCTTTAGCTTGAATTTTTGAACGCCTTCTAACTTTAATAAGTCAATCATTGCCGCAATGCCTGTGTCAGCAAATTTAGCCACATTTATTGACTCTTGTCTACCTAAACTCGAATCCGGCAACATCACATGAATTAAACCAGCTATTTTTTTGGATTCATCATATAAAATAACACCTACACAAGATCCAAGACCTGATGTTCTTATCGTATTTGGTAACTTTACTACATCCATTTGTGCAATTCCAACTTTTACAACTTGCCCATTACTACTGTTTAGCATCATCTATGAAACTCCTAATGCTTTAAAAATAGCATCAAATGAGTCTGGATCTGGTAATAAGAAGAAATGCCCTCTTACTGTTTCCTGATCCTCTACACCGTCTTCAAAAATGGATGTGTTTATGACGATAACATTATCGCTAACGTGTGATAATTCAATCAAACCAATACTAATAATGGCACCAAACATGTCAACACTTAGTCCTGGCACAGTTGGATAAATTTTTAAATTTGTAAAGTCAGATAACGCCGATAAATAAGAGCCAGATAAAATATTACCCATCTCTTGCATAGCTGATAAACCTAACTCTGAAACAGGTCGTTTTTTAAAGTCGAATGATTCATCAAATATGAGACGACGAATAAAACGATTTGCTTGTTCAATTGGCAGAATAAAGAACATACTACCTTCAGCATCACCTTCAATGCGTAGATAGATTCCAACTACGACATTTTCAGATCCCCCAGCAAGCTCCATCATGTCATTAAATGACACCATTTCAACCTTTGGTACTCGCATATCAATTTTTTTACCAAGCAAATTGGAAAGTGCTGTCGCAGCATGCGCAGCACCTATATTACCAATTTCCTTCAATACATCTAAATGTAGTGATGTAATCTTTTGATTATATGTCATTATCGATCCCTACTTTAGTGGATTTAGTACTTTCTCTAAATGCAATAAAATTAATAATCGTTTATCTATTTTAGCCACCCCTGAAATAAACTCTTCTTCCAATGAGCCTACTACTTCGGGCTGTGGTTCAATTGAGTCAGCAGGGATGTCTAACACATCATTTGCAGAGTCTACGACGAAACCTACTTCCATATCTTCTAATGAAATGATGATAATACGTGTTGTTTCTTCGTGCTCAGAGACAGGTAATTCAAACCGTTCACGTAAATCTACAATTGGCGTTACAACACCGCGTAGGTTAATAACACCTTTTACATATTTCGCCGTTTTCGGTACGCGCGTAATATGCATTAGTTTTTCAATTCCTTGTACATGTGACACTGGAATCGCATATTCTTTATCCGCTAGTTGAAAAACAATTACTTTAATACTTTCTTGTTCCACTGCATTTGTCATTGTTTACACCTCTCTTATTCATTCACCTTATTTAATAAGTGCGTTACAATCCACAATTAAGGCTACTTTTCCGTTACCTAAAATTGTTGCACCTGAAATTGCAAAGATATTCGTTAAGTAGTTTCCTAATGATTTCAGCACAATTTCTTGTTGGCCAATGAATGAATCCACAACTAAACCAGCAAGTTTCTCACCTTTTCGAACGATGACCACTGAATGGAATTCGTCACCCTGTGGTTCTTTACGAGGTACCTCAAAGATTTCTTCTAAAAATACTAGTGGTACTACTTTGCCACGGAAGTCGATTACTTTTTGATTATGCGCATTCATAATTTCAGATGAACGGATAATTGAAGTTTCGATAATTGATGAAAGCGGAATGGCATAAATCTCTTTCTCTATTTCTACTAGCATGACAGAAATAATCGATAATGTCAGTGGTAATTGAATCGAGAATACTGATCCTACATCTTGTGTAGAGTCAATTGAAATATTTCCACCCAATGATTCTATTGTTGTTTTAACAACGTCTAATCCAACGCCTCGGCCAGATACGTCAGAAATAACATCTGCCGTTGAGAAACCAGAAGCCAAAATAAGCTCATTGATTTGCTTATCTGACATTGAATATGATTGTTCTTGTGTAACAATACCTTTAGAAATAGCTTTCGCAAGTACTTTTTCACGGTTAATACCTGCTCCATCATCTTCAATTTCAATAAAGACATAGTTACCACTATGATAAGCACGCAGGACAACTGTTCCTTCTTCTGGTTTACCTTTTGCAAGACGAGCTGTCGGATTTTCAATACCGTGGTCAACAGAATTACGAATTAAATGAACAAGAGGATCCCCAATTTCATCGATTACTGTACGATCTAGCTCTGTTTCAGCACCAATAATTTCGAGGTTAATTTTCTTGTTTAGATCACGAGATAACTGACGAATCATTTTTGGGAAGCGATTGAATACTGTTTCAACCGGAACCATACGCATCGTTAAAATAATAGTTTGTAAATCACCCATGACGCGGCTCATACGCTCCACTGTTTCATTTAACTCTCCATGGTTAACCTCAGTTGCAATAGACTGTAGTCGTCCTCGATCTATAACAAGCTCTTCAAATAAGTTCATTAATATATCAAGTCGCTCGATATTTACACGTATTGTTTTATTACCAACCGGCGCATGACTTTTATCAGCCTTAGCAGGAGCGGCTGCTTTTGCAGGTGTAGGTGCTGCAGTATTTGTTTCTGTTGCAGTAGCAGGTTGAGCCTCAACTTCTACCGTTGCTGTTGCCGCTACTTCTTGAATTGCTTGTCCATTTTCACTATATTGCTTTTGTTCGATAGTTGCGACAATCACTTCTTCAACTTCTGAAACTTTCATAATCTTTTTCTGCATATCTTCAGCAGATTCTTTTGTTACGAAAGCTACGTAAAATTGTTGATCAAACTGTTCGTCTTCAAGCTTTTCTACAGATGGATTTGATTTAATAACATCCCCATCTTTTTCTAAAATCTCAAACACCATAAATACTCGTGCTGCTTTTAAAAGACAGTCCTCACGTAATTTAACTGAAATTTCGAGTGCATTGAAACCTTGTTCAGTAGATTGAGAAATAACTGTTTGTTCAAAACCGTCATACTCTAACACACTTGCTACAGCAGTAGCGGGTGTCTCAGTAGTTGCTACTACTTCAGGAATCGCTTCCTCACCTAATTCAATACGCTTTAATTGTGCAACGGTTGAAGATACATCACGTTTTCCATCTCCGCCATTTGCAATGTCCATCACCATTTCTTCTAGATGGTCTACAGACTCGAAGACAACATCTAAAATTTCAGGAGTTACATGGATTTTCTCATTTCTGATCGCATCCAACACATTTTCCATTTTATGAGTTAAATCTGCTAGATCTTCAAAGCCCATTGTCGCAGACATACCTTTTAATGTATGCGCTGAACGGAAAATTTCTCCAACAATCGCCAAATCGTCTGGATTTTTTTCTAGTTCTAATAAATGTTCACTACACGCTTGTAAATGGTCTTTACTTTCTTCAATAAACATCTCTAAATATTGATTGACTTCCATAAGAGGACACCCCTTTAAGGCAAATATTTCATTATTGTTTGTGCAATATCATCTACATCTGCTACTTCATCGACAAGCTGCGTTTCCACTGCTGCTTTCGGCATACCATACACTATGCAAGTTTCAGCTGACTCAGCGATTGCAATCACATTTCCAGTACTTTTTAGTGCTTTTAGTCCGTCAGAGCCGTCATGGCCCATACCTGTCATAATAACTGCCACTTTATCAAAATCTTTAAATTGGCTGACATCTTCAAACATCACATCTACAGAAGGGCGATGTCCAGATCTAGGTGGTTCATTATTATCAAGGACTATGCCAAAGGAGGTACCTACTTTTCTAAGTTTTAAATGATACCCACCAGGTGCAATATACGCCGTTCCATTTTGAAGAATATCTCCTTGCTCAGCTTCCTTTACGGTAATCTCACTCAATTGATCCAAACGAGTAGCAAGAGATTTTGTAAATCCTGCTGGCATATGCTGGACAATTAAAATTGGTGCTTGAATGGATTTTGGGATTTTTGTTATTACTTCTTGTAATGCTCTAGGTCCGCCGGTGGAAGTCCCAATCAGTACAATTTTCCGGCCTACTTTATTCCATTCCACATGTGGCTTTGATGATTCTGCCCTTGTCGGAAAAACATTGACAGGAGGAGTCATCATACCTTCACTAAATGATTCTCTTCTAACGGTACTCGCTATTAATGAATGTTCTTGTTGTCTTTTACTACCAGAAGGTTTCTTTAATTTTGAAACAGGTACCAATGATGCTTGTTCAACCTTGTGGACAAGTTCGGTTTGGATTTTATGTAAATCAAGAGAAATTGTTCCGCTTGGCTTCGCGACAAAATCTACTGCACCAAGTTCAATTGCTGATAAGGCATTTTCTGCTCCTCGTTGAGTTGTACTCGAGAGCATAACAACAGGTACTGGACATATAGTCATAATTTCTTTTAAAGCATCAAGCCCATTCATTTCAGGCATCTCAATATCCATTGTCACAACTGTTGGCCGCAATGATTGAATCTTTTTTATCGCATCTTTCCCATTTCGTGCTGTTCCAACTACTTCAACCTTCGAGTTGCCAACAAAAAAGTCACTAATTAGCTTTCTCATAAAAGCAGAATCATCAACAACTAATAGCTTGCTTTTATGTAAAAAGTCCAATTAATCACGTCCTTTCGAAAAAATACTTCTTAATTTAGTTAAGAAATTACCTGCTGACTGATCATGTGCATGAACTTCCTCCACACGGTATTCCATAAAACGTGCCACTATAAGATGAAGTGTCTTTGTAATAAGTGCGTCTGGATAGGCAAGTGAAAAAGGCACTTGCTCACGCACAGCCTTACGCACAACAGAATCTTCAGGTAATGAGCCTAATACCGTAACCTCTTTGTCCAAAAAACGCTTCATCGTACGCTTCAGTCGTTCATTGGTTTCCAGTCCTTCTTCTTTACTATAAGCTCGATTACAGAGTATATAAAATTGCTTGTCCGCATCTCTCGTATGAATATATTTCATCATTGAATATGCATCTGTAATAGAAGTTGGCTCTGCTGTTGATAAAACAATGATTTCATCTATAGAAGTTAGTAAATCTAATGACCAGTTAGTTGCTCCTGCTCCCATATCAAATAAGATGTAATCAAAGCTTTTTTGAAGCTGCTCAAATGCATGAATGAGTCGATCAAACATAATATCTGACCATTCTAAGACGCCCGACATACCAGACCCACCTGAAATATACTTTAAATCGTAAGGACCTTCAAATATTACCTCATCTAGTAACTTATTTCCTTCTAAGTAATCTTTTAAACTATAAGATGCACTTTTTCCAATTAAAATATTGATATTCCCCATACCAATATCCATATCAACGATGACAACTTTTTTCCCTTTATTGGCCAATGTAATGGCAAAATTCATCGTGAAGTTACTTTTACCAACCCCACCTTTACCACTTACAACCGCAATTGCCCTGCCTAATTCGCCCTGCTGTTTCAACATTTTCAAGCGTAATGTTTCAGCTTGGTCTCTCATTTTTCTTCACCTTGAAAAAATAAATTTAGTACTGCTTCTAGATCAGCTTCTTCAATGTCTTCTGGTACTTCTTGACCATTCGTGTAGTAAGCAAGTCCTTTATTATATTTAATCATTAAATTAATCATTGTGCCAATAGAATTTGTTTCATCAATTTTTGTAAAAATGAATTTTTCAATTGGTAATTGCTTAAATTGCTCTACAATGTTTGCCATATCCTTCTCTTTCGTTGTCATAGCAAGTACTAAGAAGGACTCAGCTTGATCATCAAATTTTATGAGACGCTGTAAATCGTCTACATATTTTACCTCTTTATAATTGCGGCCTGCTGTATCTATAAACACTAAATCTAAATGGGATAATCGATGGATTGCTTGCTCAAAATCTGTTGCATTATAGGCAATTTCGACAGGAGCTTGTAACAGTCCAGCATACGTTTTTAATTGCTCAATTGCAGCAATACGGTAAGTATCTGTCGTGATAAATCCTATTTTTTTCTTTTTTTCTAAAACTGCTCTAGCTGCCATTTTAGCAATTGTCGTAGTCTTTCCGACACCTGTTGGACCTAGAACATTAATATATTTTTTTTCATAGGATAATCCCCCGACTGGGAGATTCTCTAGCTCTTTGCGCAATAAATTTTTCGTAACCATCTTATATTGAGAAAAATTGATTTCTGACGCTTCTTTGAAATGCGTAAAAAGCTCATCACCAATCGTTGTGATGAGCTCCTCACATAGCTCCTGCTGTCTTAAGTATTCAATGAAGGGTAAGAGTTCATCGGGATATTGATCCTGGATAGTCTTCTTATGCATAGAATGCATTAAAGATTTTAAATCTGCAATTTCCTTCCTCAAATCTTCAGAAATGCCAGTTTCCTCATGCAAGGGCGCATCATTCTGGGGCTGTACTTGGTGCATGTTAGCTTGTACAGCATTCGTAATCTCTTGTAACCTTACATTTTCTTTTTTAGCTGTTTTTATAGGTAAAGCTGCAGGTGCTGGAGCCGCATTACCTGGCTCCATTGAATCAATCCCTGCAACAACCTCAAAACTTTTCTTTTTAATGATTCCAAAAAACTTTTTTGTCACTACTACTTTCGAATTCAAAATGACAGCGTCCTCACCTAATTCAGCACGCACAAGCTTCATCGCTTCTGGTATGGAGGATGCATAATATTTTTTCATTTTCATTCAACATTCACCACCCCAACACTTTGAATTTCAACCGTAGCATCAAGTTCATTGTATGATAGAACTGGAATTTGCGGGAAATAACGCTCCGTTAGTTGACGTAAATACATACGAACTGCTGGAGAGCATAAGATAATAGCAGATTGTTCCATAAAGGAAACCCGTTCTACTTCTGCAGCAATAGTCTCCAAGACAGTTTGAGAATCTTGTGGATCCATCGCTAAATAATTTCCGTGATCAGTTTGTTGAATACTATCAGCAATCATTTTCTCTACTTTACCCGAAACAGTTATAACCTTTAGTGACGAGCTGTCTCCTACGTATTGAGAAGTAATCTGACGTGCTAATGCTTGACGTACATACTCAGTTAATATATCGGTATCGCTCGTTAACTTTGCATAGTCTGCTAGCGCCTCAAAAATAATTGGTAAGTTTCGGACTGAAACATTTTCTCGTAGGAGTTTACCCAGTACTTTTTGAATTTCTCCAGTCGATAACGGTGTAGGCGTCAGCTCTTCGACTAAAATTGGATGTGTTTCACGTAAATGATCAATTAACTGCTTCGTCTCTTGACGACCAAGTAATTCATAAGCATTTGCACGAATCATTTCGGTTAAGTGAGTCGACACTACGCTCGGTGGGTCAACAACTGTGTAGCCGAACATTTCTGCATCCTCTTTCACTTGCTCAGTAATCCATTTTGCAGGTAAGCCAAATGACGGTTCAACTGTGTCAATTCCTTCGATGGAATCATCATCTCCTGGACTCATTGCTAAATAATGATCAAGTAGAAGTTCACCACGCGCCATTTCGTTACCCTTTATTTTAATTCGATATTCATTTGGTTGTAATTGAATATTATCGCGAATACGGACAACCGGAATGACAATCCCTAATTCTAATGCTAACTGTCGACGTATCATAATGACTCTATCTAATAAATCGCCGCCTTGAGTAGCATCTACTAACGGTATTAAACCATAGCCAAATTCAAACTCGATTGGGTCCACATTTAATAAATTCACAACGTTTTCAGGGCTCTTCATGCCGTCAGTTGCCACTTCTTCCTCAATTTCAAGTAATTCTTCTTCATCCTCTGGTTTTTTATGATCCATCATATAAGCACCAGCAATTAGTGAACCACCAATTGGGATTGTTATCCAGATAGGGATAGGTGTGAAAAATCCAAGTAAAAGTATTGTTCCACCCGCTACATAAAGCAGTTTTGCTTGAGCAAATAACTGACCTGTAATGTCTTCACCAAGACTACCTTTAGAGGATGCACGTGTTACGACAATCCCTGTCGCTGTAGAGATCAGTAGCGCGGGAATTTGTGAGACAATACCATCTCCTACTGTTAACTTAGAAAAATGATTTGCTGCCTCTGCAAATGGAAGCTTCATCTGCACAACACCGATGATGATACCAAATAATAAGTTGATAATAACCATGACCATTGAGGCAATGGCATCCCCTTTTACGAATTTTGTGGCACCATCCATCGCTCCGTAGAAGTCCGCTTCACCCGCTACTTTCTCGCGCCGTTCACGTGCTTCCCTTTCAGAAATAACTCCTGCATTTAAATCAGCATCAATACTCATTTGTTTACCCGGCATCGCATCCAGTGTGAAACGTGCTGCTACTTCAGCTACACGCTCCGCTCCTTTTGTAATAACGATAAACTGAATTAACACAAGAATTAAGAATACAACTAAACCAACTAGTACATTCCCGCCGACTACAAAATCACCAAACGTTTCAACAACCGCACCAGCATCACCTTTGGCTAAAATGGCACGTGTTGTAGAAACGCTCAGTCCGAGTCGGAACAAAGTTAACAATAAAATAACTGAAGGGAAAATAGAAAAGTCTAATGCTTCCTTCATACTCATTGCTGTTAACAGTACTATTAATCCTAATGTAATATTAATGACGATTAAGAAACTTAACATCCACGGAGGAAGAGGAATGATGAGCATCGCAACGATTAAAATAACCGCACCTAAAACCCCTATATCGCGAACTTTCATTTGTGTCCCTCCTACAAAAAGCTTTAAATTTTCCGCTTAATTCGATAAACATAAGCAAGCACTTCGGCTATTGCTTTGAAAAACTCTTCTGGTACTTGATCGCCAATTTCTACTTGATCGTACATTGCTCGTGCTAATGGCCTATTTTCAACCATAATCACATCATGTTCTTTCGCAATCAGTTTAATCTTTTGAGCGATAAAGTCTGTACCCTTAGCAACGATGCGTGGGGCATCCATACTTTCCTCATCATATTTGATGGCAATCGCATAGTGAGTTGGGTTTGTTATGACAACATCGGCGTTTGGAATCTCTGACATCATTCGACGCATCGCCATTTCGCGTTGGCGTTGTTTGATTTTCGATTTTATCAGTGGATCGCCCTCACTATTTTTATATTCATCTTTAATATCTTGCTTAGACATTTTAAGATTTTTTTCGTAATCATGTTTTTGATACATCCAGTCTAAAAGGGATACACATAGTAAGACGAGCGAAGCAGCAATCCCCATGATACCAACAAGCTTACCCACTGTAATAAGAGTTATCCATGGGCTTTTAAAGGATAACGCCAAAACTTCCGGCAAATTCGTCCAAACTATAATTGTCGTAACGCCACCGATGAAGCCAATCTTTAATACCGATTTGAGAAGCTCTATAATGGCTTTAACAGAAAATATCTTTTTTAACCCTTTAATCGGGTCCATTTTTTTTAAATCAAACTTCATCGGCTCTAATGTAAATAGGAAACCGAACTGTAGGAAGTTACCTGCCAATGCTCCAACAAATGCAATTCCCATTATTGGGACAATAATAAAAGCCATTTGCACTAATGTTTCTGTAAATAAGCTCATCACACTATCAATCGTTAGTGTTTCTACGCGTATGTTATGAATAAAAGTTTGCCTGAAAAAAGCTAAAAGATCGTCTCGCATCGAACCTGCAAAGAAGAATAAAAAGATAAATACCATGAGCATGACAATCGCACTGGAAATATCCTGACTTTTGACGACCTGACCTTTTTTTCGAGCATCTTGTCGTTTTTTGGGCGTCGCCTTTTCCGTTTTTTCTCCCGCAAAATACTGTAAATCTAAATCCAGCAGTAGCAACATTTTATCCACCACCTAAAATAGCCATTAAATCACGCATCGCATATATCATAATTGTAATAAGCTTTTGTATCACTTGAACCATTACAGTCATCATTGTGAATAACACTAGAAAACTAACACCAATTTTAATAGGAAAACCAACAACAAAAATATTTAATTGTGGTACAGTTTTCGCCGTGATTCCTAGCGCCAAGTCGACTAAAAATAAAGTTGCTACAACAGGAGCAGCCATTTGAAAGGCAATCGCAAAAACAGCTGTAAATGTTGTGATGATAAACTCTATATAATTGGCATTTGCGAAATTTGGAAATCCTTGATCCATCGGTAAGAATTGATAACTATAATAAATTCCATCGAGAATCATATGATGTCCATTTATAGCTAGTAGAAAAAGTAATGCTAGCGTATTAAAAAATTGTCCTATCAATGGACTTTGTGCACCTGTTTGCGGGTCAATAATATTGGCAATGGCAAAACCCATTTGAAAATCTATAAAGCTTCCGGCAATTTGAATTGCCGACATGATGATATAAGCAACTAGACCGAGCAACAGTCCAATGAGCGCTTCTTTCATCACTAAAAGTATGTAATCACCATTAAATACAAATGGTTCAACGTCAATTGTGTAATACATCATCCAAGCTAAAACTAATGCGAGCGTTATTTTAACTTGTGGCGGAATCGTTCTGTACGAGAAAAAAGGCACAGTGACAAAAAATGCCGATACGCGCACAAGCACTAATAAGAAAACCGTAAAATGCGGGATTAATTCATTCATCTACTCACCCTATATAACGCGCTAAATTCTCAAAAATATCTCTCGCATAGCTAGTCACTTGTGATAACATCCAAGGACCGAAAAATACGATGGCTGCTAATACAGCGATGATTTTTGGAACGAATGCTAAAGTTTGCTCTTGAATCGATGTTGTTGCCTGAAAAATACTTACCGCTAAACCAGTGATTAAAGCAACTAATAATAGCGGACCGCTTGTTAGAAGGATAACCATAATGGCACGCTCTGCAATTGAAATAACCAATTCACCTGTCATACTGTATCATCCCCTAAAAACTTTGTAGTAATGATTTCATCACAAGGTACCAACCATCAACGAGTACAAATAATAAAATCTTAAACGGCAATGAAATCATAACCGGTGGTAACATCATCATCCCCATCGACATTAGAGTACTTGCAACAATCATGTCGATTACTAGGAATGGAATAAATATCATAAAGCCAATTTGAAACGCTGTTTTAATCTCACTCAATGCGAAAGCAGGTACGAGCATTGTAAGGGGAATTTCTTCTACTGATGCTGGCTTTTCTGCTTTATTATAGGTTAAAAATAAATCAAGATCCTTTTGCCTTGTATGCTTACTCATAAACTCTTTAAACGGCACACTGGCACGATCATACGCTTCTTCAATTCCAATTTTCTCAGAAAATAGTGGCTGCAATGCCTCTTTATTGACCTCTTGAAATGTTGGGGCCATGATAAAGAAAGTTAAAAACAAGGCAAGGCCCACAATGACCTGGTTCGGTGGCATTTGCTGTGTCGCTAACGCAGTACGAACAAACGATAATACGATAACTATTCGTGTAAATGATGTCATTAAAATTAAAATACTTGGTGCCAGTGAAAGAACTGTTAACAACAAAAGAAGCTTAACAGCGCTAGAGACATTTGTCGGGTCGCCGTTGGAAAAAACACTGATTACATCATTCATTTATCATCATTCTCCTTTTGCTTCCATTTCTCCAGTTCTTCACTACGCTCCTGTTTAATTTCGGAAATCTTTTTTTCAAATAGCTCACCAAAAGAGCCTTGTTTTTGCTGCGCTGGTGAACTTTCATTACTTTTTCTCTTAAACTTAGATAATACTTCTGCAATATACGGTGATGTTACTGCAAGTTCTTGTCGTTCATTATATAGTGCTAAAAGTGTTGCAACTTCATCAGGATCAGTAATTTCACGTAATAGCTGGACATCCTCACCGACCCCAACTAAATAGAGTGTTTTACCTACTTGTAATAGTTGTACCGACTTTTGAGCACCTAAAGATAAACCGCCTAAATTTTGTACTAATTGATTACGTTGAAAGTTCAAATTTCTTTTATTTAAAAACTTCATTAATCCATAAAATAAAGCTATAACAAAAATAAGCGCCAACACCATTTTTATGTATTCCCACGCAGATACGTCTCCAGCCGCTTGTAAATCTGAATCTTTCTCAGCAGCTGGAGTACTATCTTCTTTGCAATCTCCTTTTTTATTAATGCAGTCGTCGACAAATTTTGTGTTAGATTCTGCATACACAGGAGTTGTTGTAGGGTACAAAAACAGGAAGGATACAAGAAATGCGAAAATCATCGTTAGACGAAATGATTTTAACATTTGCATTCAATCATCCTAGAGCTTTTTGAATCGCTTCAATTACACGATCAGCTTGGAAAGGTTTAACAATAAAGTCTTTCGCACCAGCTTGAATTGCATCGATTACCATTGCTTGTTGTCCCATTGCCGAACACATAATTACAGTTGCATTTGGATCTGAACCTTTAATTGCTTTAAGAGCAGCAATACCGTCCATTTCTGGCATCGTAATATCCATTGTTACTAAATCTGGCTTTAATTCGTTGTACTTTTCAACAGCCTGTAAACCATCAGCAGCCTCTCCAACAACTTCAAACCCATTTTTCGATAAAATATCCTTGATCATCATGCGCATGAATGCGGCATCGTCTACAATCAAAATTCTTTTAGACATGGTTAACTCCTCCAATTGAAACTATCTTAAATTATTTAAACGCTCTGCTTGACTTAAAACATCTGTAATGCGGACACCGAAGTTTTCATCAATAACAACGACTTCACCTTTAGCGATTAAACGGCTATTTACTAAAATATCAACTGGTTCACCAGCCAATTTATCTAGTTCAATAATCGAACCACTAGATAGTTCTAATATCTCTTTTACAGAACGCTTTGTACGTCCTAACTCTACAGTAACTTGCAATGGAATATCAAGTAGCATATTTAAATTTCTAGCTTCAGATTGCGAGATAACATTTGGATCAAAACTAGCAAACTGTGCTTGTTGAACATTGACCGGTTGAACAGGTCTTGTTGCTTGCATCGGAATCTGTTGTTGCTCTTGATACATTGGTTGCTGCACAGGCGCTGCTTGCTGTTGATATACTGGCTGTGCAGGCGGTGGTGTTACAGGTGCTTGTGGTTGCATAGACGCCTGTGGTTGTACAGGTGTCGGTGCTACTGGCGCTTCAGGCGCTATAGTTGCAGCCACAGGTTCCTCGATCGATTCCGTTTCTCCTAATAGAGATTTTACAATGTTTTGGCTAAATTTCAGCGGTAATAATTGCATTAGATTCGAATCAATTAAATTACCAATTTTCAATCTGAAAGATACTTTTACGAGTAAATCATCTTCAGGAATATTTTCTCGTCCTTCGTTCTGAGAAATATTCATTAAATCAATAGTAGGTGGAGAAATATCCACTTTTTTATTAAATACTGTCGACATTGAAGTAGCCGCAGAACCCATCATTTGATTCATAGCTTCTTGCACGGCACTTAGCTGAATTTCACCTAAATCTGGTTTCGGATTTAAGCCATCTCCACCTAACATTAAATCAGCAATAATCGCTGCATCGGATTGCTTAATGACAAGTAAATTCATTCCTGTCAATCCGATTGTATATTCAACCTGTACGGCTACATAAGGATGAGGAAATTCCTCTTCTAATTTATTTCGGTTAATCATTGAAATACTTGGGGTAGTAATATCTACTTTTTGACCTAATAACGCTGACAGCGCTGTAGCAGAGCTACCAAAAGATATATTTCCTACCTCACCTAATGCATCTTGGGCAAACGAATCGAGGTAATCCTCTACTTTTAAATCATTAATTTCCTCATTTGTAGAAGCTTCAGTGCCGCTGTTTTTATCTTCCAACGTTTCGCCCCTTAATAACGCTTCAATTTCTTCTTGGGAGAGCATTTCATCACTCATCTTCGTCTCCTCCTTTCAAAGGGTCGATAATCTGGATTGCTAATTTTTTGCCTTGTTTTCCTGGTTGAACTGTAAATTTCGGTAATGTCCCTACTTTTAACAGTAGTGGATCTTCAATTTTTTGTTCTAATTGAATAACATCTCCAACTTGCATTGTGAGGAAATCCTCAATGGTAATGTCTGTAATACCTAGTTCAACGGAAACAGGTAGTTGTGCTTGTTTCACACGTGTTTCAAGCATTTTTGTTTGCTCTGGAGACATCTCTTTTGTATTCGTCTGCATCCAGTAACGAACAGAAAGATTTGGAACAATTGGCTCCAATACAACATGCGGGATACAAATATTAATCATACCGCTTGTCTCACCGATGATCGTGTTTAAGGAAATAACGACAACTGTTTCATTTGGTGAAATCATTTGTAAAAATTGAGGGTTGACCTCAAGCTCTACTAAGATTGGATCAATTTCCGCAACATTTTCCCATGCCTCGCGTAAATTGTCGAATGAACGTTCAAAAAGGTTTGTCATAATTTTAGTTTCTATTTCTGTTAAGTTATCTACATTACTATGACTCGCCCCACTACCGCCCATTAAACGATCTAACATCGAGTAGGCAATGTTTGGGTTTATTTCCATCAATATATTACCATCTAATGGCGGCACTTCAAACACATTAATGAGTGTCATATTCGGAATCGAACGTACAAACTCTTCAAATGGTATTTGGTCCACTGATGCAACAGTAATCTGCACATAGCTTCTCAGCTGTGCAGAAAAGAAGGTTGTCAGCAATCGTGCAAAATTTTCATGTATTCGGGTCAAACTTCGGATTTGATCTTTTGAGAAACGAAGTGCTCGTTTAAAGTCATAAACTTTAACCTTGCGCCCCTCGTCCTCTTTTTTTATGTCGTCCGCTGACATTTCCCCAGTTGATATTGCGGAAAGCAGCGCATCTATCTCAGATTGAGATAACACATCTCCTGCCATTTGCCCACCTCCATTTCAAGCAGTTTCTTTATTATTGGGTGATGAAGGAGGTAAAATAAACTTCCTGAATTTCTCCCTCTTGCATCAATTCATTAATTTTTGTTTTTAATGATTTTTGGAAAACTTGTTTCCCTTGCTTACCTTCTAAATCTTTTTGCTCCATTTCTGAAAGCTCTTGAATAACAATATTTTTCACTTGGAAATCACGTTTCGTTAATTCAGCAGCAGCATCTTTATTTGATGTTTGAATTTTTAACGAAAAGCGTACAATTTTGTTATCAGCTAGATTTGTAGTAATCTCCGGAATTTCAACAGAAGCTTCTACGATTTCATCAATAGTTGGCTCAAGAGACTTTGCCGGCTTATTAAATTGGGTAAATAATACAAAGCAAATACCCCCGATAAGTATGATTGCTACTAGTACGATGATAATCATCGTTAACACTTTGTTATTCTTCATCTTCTTCACCTCGTAGATGCGGGTTTGATAGTATTTGTATATTTTTATAAAAGGCTGTTACCTTTTGTCGCACCTCATCTTGACTCTGTAAAACAATGATTTTGGTTCCAGTCGTTAATGTAATGGTCGTATCCGGAAAAGATTCGACCGTTTCTATGTATAAAGCATTCAATGAAAATGCTTTGCCATTTAAACGTGTTAGTTCAATCATTGAAATAGGGCCGGGTCTAGCATGAGAGCCGGCCCGACCCTCCCTCATATGAAATTATGTTTTTAGTTTTGAGCACTTTGTAATCTTAACCGGTATTTTCTTTACCTACATATTAAGTATAAACCTCATACTAAAATCTAGCGTTTTAGATTCACAAGCTCTTGAAGAATTTCATCAGAAGTTGTGATAATACGTGTATTTGATTGGAAACCACGTTGCGCTACAATCATTTCAGTAAACTCCTCTGAAAGGTCGACATTGGACATTTCTAGGTAGCCAGCTTCAACGGTACCAATCCCTCCTACCGATCCAACTTGAGCGTATGGTTGTCCAGAGTTCGCTGAGGTTTGGTAGTAGTTACCACCCACTTTTTCAAGGCCACCAGCATTTGGGAACTTTGCAAGTATAAGTTGACCAGCATATTGTTTGTCACCTTTATAGTCTACATACATAACTGTACCATCTTTACCAATAGACATTGATTGCGCTGTTGTAGGGATACGAATCGGTGAAATTTCAGTTGCGAAATCCATACCCTCTGCGATATTACCTTCTATATCAGCTAGTCCATTATCTGCTTTTTGTTCGTCAGCTGCAGAACCATCGATTGAATCACCATCAGCAGAAATCGATAACTCATCACTTGCATGACCGACTAAATATTTACCATCGGCGTTCACTAAATATCCATTTCTATCCATATAGAAGTTACCAGCACGTGTATAGAGAATATTGCTGTAACCCTCAGCATCAAGGTTCCCATCTTCATCAGGTGCACCATTTGCATCACCTACCATGAAGAATCCATCACCAGATATAGCTAAGTCTAACTCACGAAACGTTGTTTGCATTGAACCTGTACCGTGAATTGTATCGATTGCAGCTAGTTGTGAACCTAAACCGATTTGTTTAGCGTTAACACCACCACGAGTTTGTGTAGGTGAAGAGGCACCTGCTGACGTTTGAGACATTAAATCTTTAAATACTACACGTCCTTTTTTAAAGCCGTAAGTATTAACATTAGCAATATTATTCCCAATTACATCCAGCTTTGTTTGGAAGTTTTTTAAACCTGAAATACCAGAATACATAGAACGTAACATAATGTCGTTCTCCCTTCGTCTATTAATTGTATGCTTCTATCAATCAGCACACCTAGGCCTCCTATTACAGGTCCAGCCTTTACAGCACGATTGTGCCATCAATATTTGTAAATATTTGCTGTTTCGCTTCCGTGCGGTCCATCGCGGTAATGACAGTTGCGTTTTTAGCGCTGACAATTAAAGCTGCTTGATCCATCAAGACTAATGGTTGTTTGACACCTTTTGAGTGTGCTTCAAATACCTTTTCTGATACAGCCTGCCATTCTTGTTCAGTAATCGCAATATTACGCTGGATTATACGTTCATGCGCATGCTTGCTCACTTTTAATTCTTGTTGCTTGGTAGCTTCCTGTAAATGAGCTTTAAACGATTGCTGTGTTTTTATTGGCGTTGGTTGTGTCTGGCGAATAGATGGATGTAATGGTACACGATGTATTGAAAACTGATCCATCATTCTTCTCCACCTCTATTCGCTTATTTCGGTAAATTCTTTTTGTGTTAATTTTTTGTCATTGTCTAATACGTAATAAATAACGCCATCTTTACTCGAAACAGAAACAATACGCCCTTGTAGTTCTTGCTCGCCGTCTTTATAGGTAACTTTTTTACCAATGAGCTTGCTTGCTTGTACAAGAGGAGATTCTTTTTCAGTATTGTTTTCACTCGAATTCGTTCCTGAACCACCTAAAATAGCTGAAATATTGCCAGGCGTTATTTCCTTACCATCAGCTAATACGAATACTACATCTCCGTCTACAAATTTCACCGATTCAATAATGCCTGTTCCTTCATTGATAATAGGTTTCTTGTCTTCATCCAACTCATCTGTTATCTCATGCCATTTTACTTCTTTACCAACAAATGTTGTATAACTCATAAGCTGTGTTTGTTGCTGTGAAGCTAGTAATGAATTCATCGCTTTTGTCATATTTTGCATTTGTTCTAAAGAAGAGAATTGTGCCAGTTGAGAAATGAATTCTCGGTCGTCCATAGGATTTGTTGGATCCTGATGTTTTAATTGTGCAATTAATAATTGAAGAAAAGAATCCTTACCAAGTTCTTGATTACCTGTTTCCCTAACTGGCTTCTTGTAATTCTGATAGTAAAAGTCATCCGTTATCTTTCCAGTCATTTTATCAGTCTTTGTATCTGCCATATTTACACCTCCTCACTTATTAGATAGTCATTAAAGGACTTGCCTTCATCGTCATTGTCGCTTTTTTGCTCTTCTTCTTCTTGCTGTTGTTGCTTAAAGAAATTATTGAAGAAGCTTTGATCGCGTTGTTGACGATCTGCATCTTGTAAGGATTGGGCAATATCAAGACGATCAACTTGAATATTTTGCTGTACAAAGGCTTGCTTTAATTGATGTGCCGTACTATCAAGTAATTCACGACCTTGAGCTGTTGAAGCGAGTAGACGGGCTGTGAGGACACCGTCATTTTGCACAAGTTCGATACGAATTGCTCCTAGATTTTCGGGATACAATTTCAATGTTAAGCGCGTAATACCCTGTGCATTAGAGATTTGGGCTCTGTTGATAATTGCTTGCATCTCTTTCAAAAATGCCTCAGACTGTGCTGGTTTTGCAGCCGGGAGTGTTACTTGGAACGTATCTGCTTTTGTTTGGACTGTATTGGAAGTTACCATCTCATTAGAACTAGTGTCTGTCTGTTTTGTAACTTGAACTTGTTGAACTACTTTCTGAAAGCCTTGTAACGGCAGTGTTACTGTTGTTTTCGTTGTTACTTGCTGTTCAGATAAAGTCGTCTCTACTTGTGTTTGCATCGTTGTCAGAAGACTCTTGATGTTAGTTAGCACGTTTTCTTGTGAAGCTGTTAAGTCTGTTTTTTGTCCAACTAGCTGTGCTAACTTTAACACTTGAAGTAATGGCGCTGTTTCCTTTGGAGTCACTTGTCCTTCGCCTTGTAAAGCTGCTACGATTTGCGTTTGAAGCATTGGTGCCTGAGCGTCTACTATTGCTAAAAGCTCCCATACATCTTTTGCTTCTTTATCTTCTCCTAGCAACTGTTGTACTAATTGTTGAAGTTGCTCGGTATCAATCCCCAATGCATCCATTAGGTTATCCAGATTTAACATTTCATCAATTGCAACAGCTTTGCCTTCATCACCAATTTGAAGCATTAACAAGCCATCGTCGTGTGGAATACCCAGTAAGTCTAGTACGTCTTCTATAGATTCAGCATTTAAAACTGCTGTCAAATCAGATGTATCTTTTATGTCTGTTGACTGTGTAGGCTGCTGTATTTGATTTGAAGAAGAAATAATCTGTCCAAAAACAGACCCAAACTTGTTCGACGGTCCATTTGCATTCACATTGGAATCACCTGATGTTGTAGGTTTTGTAGCTGCTGTTTTAGCTGGTATAGCCTTAGACATCATTTGCATCATTGCCACATCCATTTTTTCACCCCCCTTCAGATTTCCTTATTGTTTAGCCATCATTTCTGTATATTTAGCAGCATTTTGTGGATCCATTTTTTCTAAAATCGCAGCTAATTTATCTGGTTTTAAGTTTGTTAAAATACGAAGTGCTTCAGTATCGCTCATTTTAATAAGAACTGGCGCTGCTGCTTTAGGGGACATTTTATCAAATGTTTTTAAAATATCAGTAAAGTCACGCTTTACATCACTTTGCTCCCTATTTAATTTTTCAATTTCAAATTTTAACTGTTCATTTTCTGTCGTTAACTTTTCTTTTTCAGTTGTTGCCGTATCCATCTTTTTTTGAAGCTGTACGATTTCCGCTTCTTTTTCTTGTATTTCGGCCTGTAACTTTACAACTTTTGAATCATTATTAACGACAGCATCTTTTGCTTGTTGTTCTTCTGAAGGAACGAATGGTAAGCTTTGAACTGCCTTTTTCCCTAAATCAAAAACATTCGTATTCATTAGGGTTGCAACAACAAGTAGAACTGCCGCTACAAACATAATAGGTATTACAAACCACGTAAAAAACTTTCGCAAGCCTCCTGATTTACGTTTAGGCGGTTGTTCTACTAATTCTGCTTTAAGTCGATTGTCTGTTTTCGCCATGAAATCACCTGATTTCTCTCTTGTTATACGTAAGCAATGAAATCTCATCTAAAAAAATGCCTTCGATACGATCCTGTTCCTGCTGAAACACTTTAAAATCTTTCTCTCGCATTTTTTCAAATTTACGTACTTCCAAGTTTTTTTCTAATAATTTTTCTTCGTGCCAATTCATTTTTGCACGAGCTTGAACAACTTTTTGCTGTACATCAGTAATTGTTTTTTCGAGGCTATCAATAAACCGTGCATAGTGATGAACTTCTTCTATTGATGAACCTACAGCTAAACGCTCCTGCTGAAACTCTATTAAATCTTCTTTCTTTTTTAACAACTCATATAGCTTAGTTGCAATTTCTTCAAAAGAACGTACAGATTCTTTATAGGCAATTTCTGTTTCATTTTTTTCTTGCTCTCGAATGGTTAACACTTTTTCAAAACGATATATATAGCTTACCACCCTATTTTCCACCACCAATCGATAATGAAATTAACTCATTCTTACTTTCCTCTAGGGTCACCTTATCTAAATAGCCTTGCTTTAAATAAGCGGTAATGAGAGGTTCATAGTAAATGGCTTCATCAATTTCTTTTGATGTTCCTGTCTTATAGGCACCGATATTAATTAAATCCTCTGACTTGTCATATGTATAATAGAGCTCCCTTAATCGTTCTGCAGCCTTTTTGTGCTCTGGCTCTGCCACATGATTCATCAAACGGCTGACACTTTTTAATACATTAATAGCTGGATATTGACCTTTATTAGCAAGGTTTCGATCAAGGACTATATGACCATCTAAAATCCCTCGCACCGTATCTGCAATTGGCTCATTCATATCATCACCATCTACTAACACTGTATAAAAGGCAGTAATAGAGCCTTTCTCATTAGTACCTGTGCGTTCTAATAGTTTAGGTAAAATCGCAAATACAGATGGTGTATAACCTTTTTGAGCTGGTGGTTCACCTGTCGCAAGACCGATTTCACGCTGCGCCATAGCAACACGAGTCACAGAGTCCATCATCAACATGACATTTAAGCCGCGATTTCTAAAATATTCAGCAATCGCTGTTGCGGTAAAGGCCCCTTTAATTCGCATTAGTGCAGGCTGATCAGAGGTAGCAGCTACTACTATCGATCGACTTAAACCCTCTGGTCCTAAATCACGCTCTATAAACTCACGAACCTCACGACCACGTTCCCCAATTAGCGCGATTACGTTTAAATCTGCTTGGGTATTTCGCGCAATCATACCGAGCAATGTACTTTTCCCGACCCCAGAACCAGCGAAAATACCAACACGTTGTCCATTACCCACTGTTAGCATGCCATCAATTGCTTTAACACCTACTTCAAGTCTTTCATTTATCGGCGGGCGCGTTAGTGGATTGGGTGGGTCCTGCTCTGTCGGAACTGTCATTAATCCTTTCGGTAATACAGTTCCATCTATTGGATTCCCCATAGAATCAAGTACCTTACCGATTAGCTCAGGGCCCACTTTTACCTCAAGCGGTGCCCCTGTACCTTCGACTAGGCAGCCAATTGATATTTCTCGAAGCGAAGTAAAAGGCATTAAGACGACAATTTCATCTTTGAAGCCTACAACCTCTGCTAAGATGATTTGATGGCCGTTTTTAGAAGTTTCCACATGAATTTTACAGACATCACCAATAGAACTATCTGGACCTTGTGACTCAATCATCAAGCCGACAACTCTAGTTACTCTACCAAATTTTTTAAAGGTTGGTATTTGAGGAATTTGTTCGATTAATTGAGCCGTTTTCATCTAGATCATTCCTTACTTTCTAATATTTCATGTAGCTTCAATCTTAGTTCGTTCAATTGCTCATCAATACTTACAACAATACGGCCATGATTTGTTTCAATATAACAATCTGTTTCATTTTCTAACTCCTCATTTACAAAAATCATAAATGGTACGTCAGTTGGGAACATTTCAGCTAGTTCATCCCGATTAGCAGTAATTAGAGCATAGTAGGTAGGCGAAACATAAATTTTTATTTCTTTCATTTCTCTCGCTTCTTTAAGTCCTCTATGAACGATTGAAACAAATAATTCGTTGTCTCGCTCTAAAGATGCATCAATAATTCGCTCTGCTGTAGTTAAGCCTAGCTCTAAAATAATCGATTCCTGATCTTCAATATATTTCCGAGCATTTTCCCCTGCATGAATGATTATTTCATTGGCCGTTTGGAGAGATTGCGCCATCGCTTCATTAGCTTTGTTTATCCCGTCCTCATAGCCTTGACCAAATCCTTCATCATAAGCTTCTTGCACTCGATTAGGTCGTTCTTCTTCCCAACCTTGCTTTAAATGTTCAATTTCCTGAAAGAACATTTGCTTTTCTTGTTCAAAAGCCTCACGTTCAGCTTGTAAAGTAGCTCTAGCCTCTGCAAATAAACGTTCGCGCTCTTCTAGCACTTCTTCGATAGTAATTTGTTTTTGAGGTGGAACTTCTCCGTTCTCTACCTCTTGCATCTCAAACATGTCACGAATTTGAATTTTTTTGACATGATCGCCATTGGACTGTGTATATACAGAACGGATGATTCTAGACAATGACGTCATCTCCTCCACCACGTGCAATAATAATCTCACCAGCATCCTCTAAGCGACGAATGACAGCAACAATTCGAGATTGTGCCTCCTCTACATCACGCAGACGTACAGGTCCCATAATTTCCATTTCTTCCTTAAATGTCTCAGCCATACGTTGTGACATATTGCGGAAAATAATATCTTTTACTTCTTCGCTTGAAACTTTCATTGAAAGCAGTAAGTCTTCATTTTCACAATCACGAATAACACGTTGAATTGAGCGGTTGTCGAGCGTAACAATATCCTCGAATACAAACATACGTTTTTTGATTTCTTCAGCAAGCTCTGGATCTTGAATTTCGAGTGCATCGAGAATCGTTTTTTCCGTTTGTCGGTCTACACCATTTAACACTTCAACAACTGCGTCAATGCCACCCGTTTCCGTGTAATCCTGTGTAACGGTTGATGATAATTTACGCTCTAATACAGATTCAATTTCACTAATAACTTCTGGAGAAGTTGATTCCATTACGGCTATACGTTTAGCAATATCAGCTTGTACTTCCTGTGGTAATGAAGATAAAATAACACCCGCTTGCCCTGCCTCTAAATAAGATAGAATAAGGGCAATTGTTTGTGGATGTTCATTTTGAATAAAGTTAAAAATCTGTGCTGGATCAGCTCTACGCGCAAAGTCAAATGGACGCACTTGCAAAGAAGATGTTAGACGATTAATAATTGTTTGCGCCTGTTCTACACCAAGTGCTTTTTCCAATACTGTCTTCGCGTAACCAATACCACCCTGTGTAATATAGTCTTGCGCAAGTGCAATATTGTGAAATTCTTCAATAATTTCTTCTTTAACGTTTGCTTCTACTTTTTTAACGCTTGAAATCTCTAATGTTAAGCGTTCAATTTCCTCTTCTGTTAAATGTTTGTAAACAGAAGCTGAAACCTCAGGCCCTAATGAAATTAACAAGAGCGCGGCCTTTTGTTTTCCAGTTAATTCTTTATCTTTCTTGGACACAGTCGAACCTCCTAGTTAGTCTTCCGCAATCCAACTACGCAGTAACTTCGCAAAATCGTCTGGCTTATCTTTTGCCATTTTTTCAAGCTGCTTACGACGCATTGTAGCTTCCGTTTCAATTTCTTCATTAATATCTTCAATCATTAATTCTTCTTGTTCATCTAGGATACTAAGTTCTTCTTCTTCTTCCGCACGTTTACGTGAACGGATAATGAAGAATGCAAGCAATAATATTACAGCTAGTAATATGCCGCCGATTACCCAAACCCACCATGGAATAACAGATTTTTCACTAGCTGTCTCTGTTGCTTTACCATTTAAAGGATGCACTGAAACAGCTACTTTTTCATCGATTTGATCTTGAGTAAGTTCTGCTGCTACATCTTTAGAAATCGTCGTACGAACAATAGTACTTAAAATTTTCTGGATATCCTCTTGAACCCCATTTGGTAACGTTCCTGCGTCAGCTCCTGTCGGTGGTTCAACAATTACTTGGATACCTATATCTTGAACTTTATATGGTGCCTCTTGGATCTCTTTGCGTATACGGTTTACGTCATAATTAATTGTTTCTTCGGTATGCTCGGAATCCCCGTTACCCATGGTACCTTCGTTATAAGTGGTAAAGTTATCTGTTGTCGTTTCAGCTTCAGGTGTACCAGTAGCCGCAGCTGTACCAGAATATTGATCCGAAATACGTTGAGCACTAATTTCTATTCCTGCCATATTCTCTTCGTCAACCGGTGTAACTAGGTTTTCTTCACGATTTTCTTTTTTGAAATCAATGTCTGTTGTCACAGAAACTACTACTTTGTCTTGTCCCATAAGCGTACCTAGCATACTTTGAACTTGTCGCTGTAGGTCGCGCTCAACCAATTTCTTCGCTTGTAGCTGACCTTCAGCTGTCGTTGTTGAAGTTCCATCAGCAGTTGCAGCATGCAGATCAAAGTACTCGGAGAATTGGTTAGAAATAACAATGTTATCCGTGTTTAAATTCGGAACACTTTTTGCTACTAAATTGTACATAGTGGCAATTTGTTGCTCTGTAAATTTATAGCCA
This sequence comes from Lysinibacillus sp. RC46, assembly GCF_041262385.1. NCBI lineage: Bacteria > Bacillati > Bacillota > Bacilli > Caryophanales > Bacillaceae > Lysinibacillus > Lysinibacillus sp. RC46. The sequence continues at coordinate 248,576 of NZ_JBGCCF010000001.1, forward strand.
GGGTCTGTATTTAAAACAATAGATGCTGTCGCTTCATCTTTAACATCCTTTAAGAAAACGCCCTCTTCTGGAACGTTGATCATTACCTTTGCATCTTTTACACCATCTAGATTTTTAATGAGCTTTGCAACTTCTGTTTCAGTTGCTGCTTTTTTTAAGAGGTTAAACTCATTATCTGTCATACCAAATCCAGAGCCCTTTGCAAAAGAGTAATCAATCGACCCTGTTTGCGGATATCCGTCCGATGCCAACTGCACTAGCAATGAATCTACTTGGTCTTCAGGGACTGAAATCGATGTCCCTCCCGGTTCAATTTCATACTTTACACCTTGAGTGTCTAGCGCTTCCTTCACTTGTCCGATTTCTCTTGTCGATAAATCCTTATAAAGTGGTACATATGTAGTTTTTGTAGCAAAAATTGTAATAACTATAGCAAGTGCTACAACCCCTACTAAAGAACCAATCATCACAATTTTTTGTTTTTTACTACGACTTGTCCAAAATTGGCTGGTGTCGTTTTTTATTTTCGTCAATCGTTCATTCATTATGATCCTCCGGTTATAGTGAATAACCTATCCATCTAATAATTCGCGAAAACAGTGGTATCCCATAACATTCAATCAATATCATCACCATAACGGGTTGATTTCCGTTTCGATTAGTCTTTTTCCTAGGAGCGTCCGATGAGCCACACTTGTGGCAATCAGGATGTTGGTCAAGGCATTATCTCAAGACTTGATGCTTTTAACCTTCGCCACTTCTGTCTCCAGGGTATTATCTGTAACGTAATCCTTAAGGAGTCGTCAATCCTCTACATCAATCATTCATTTAAAAAAGTATAAATTATGGGATATATTCTTTACTTCAATAGTGAATGTAATCACTTGTTCAAATAAAGTTAGACACTCATTCGCATTATTTCTTGGTAAGCTTCAATCACCTTATTGCGAACTTCAATTGTTGCATTTAATGTAATGCTCGCTTTTTGTGATGCAATCATCACTTCGTGCAACTCTACATCTCCTCCATTAATTAACTTTTGAGTAAGATTGTCAGAAGTAATTTGTTGATCATTTACTTTCGATATTGCTTCTTTTAACGAGTTCGCAAAGCTCTGTTGTGCTTCATAAGGTGTCGTTTTAAGTTTATTTGTTTCATTTACAACCTGCATAGGTGTCATTTGTGAAACGGACGAAATTGTCATTATGTATCTTCCTTTCTTCTTATTTATCTTCCAATCTCTAAAGCCTTTGTCAGCATGGATTTATTTGCATTCAATACAGTTACGTTTGCCTCGTAGGAACGAGTAGCTGACATTAAATCTACCATTTCTTTTAATGGATCTACATTTGGCATATTTACATAGCCATCTGCATTTGCATCGGGATGAGTTGGATCATACACAAGTTTGAAAGGTGTTTCTGTATCCTCTTTTATTTGTGTAACTTTTACGCCGTTACCAACGCCACTTTTTGCGTTTTTACCAAGTGCTACATTAAAGAAATTTGAAAACTGTCCCTCTTGTGCTGTAAATGTCACAGACTTTCGACGGTATGGTTCCCACTCCCCATTCACTTGTTTAGATCGCGTTGAATCCATGTTTGCCATATTTGAAGAAATGACATCCATTCGTAAACGCTGTGCTGTTAAAGCTGAGGCAGTGGTATTCATTCCATGAAAAATAGACATCTATTACTTACCTCCTTTTATTACAGTATTTAGAGTATTTAACTTACCGTTCATACGTTCAATTAATGCGTTGTAATAAATTTGATTTTCCGCTAGTTTCGCCTGTTCAGCATCCATATCTACGGCATTACCGTTATTTCGATAACGTAAGCCATCAACATTATTCACTCCAGGCGTTGATTGTCGAATCTCGAAATCATAATGTCTACTATCAGTACGATATGCCGACAGTGACATTTGTTGTTCTTTCTCCAACATATCTTTAAAACTTACACTTTTCGCCTTATAGTTCGGCGTATCGACATTCGCAATGTTATTAGCGATCGTTTTATGATTCAAAGTTGCATAGGAAAGTCCGTTTTCCAAACTACTAATAGTTCCTCCAAACAAATCCAAAACACTCACCTCATTTATGTATTTCATTTTTTATCCAATAACACAATTGTAATTAAGATGATACCTAGTGTCTATTGTCTTTTGTCCCTTTTTAATAGTATATCAGACCTATTTTTATTCGCAAATAACCAGGACAATACTTCCGCACCCCTTGCTACTACAGGCTTCACAGGACACAACACATATCTAGTTAATTTACACTACTCAGACAGTGTTTACGGTTTTAGGATTGATTTTTTTCCTTTTTTTAACAAAATATCAGTAGACACAATGTCTATATTAGAGTTCCTTTTTACTATTTAAGTACAAGTTGTAAAAAATACTTAAAATTCAGAATAGTTATTCTAGACTGTCTTATAAGTATCAATTGGAGCATCTATTTTTTTCATTTATGCAAAAAGTAATGCATACTCAAAAAATCTAATTTAGGGAGAAAGCAATGATAATTGCGTCTATAAGGGTTGAAAACATACCTATAGGAGATGAGGAAAAGAATTAAAACATAGATTATTTCTCCCCCCTATTTAGTACTATAACATAGTTCGACTTAATTAGAGCATTGTAAATCAGCTGAAATTTTCGTCGATTTCTTGTCGAAATACGGAAAAGTTCAAAAAGGCATCTGGAACACAATTATTCCTGATGCCTTCATGTTACTAATGAATTTTAAGTGTCATATTAAATCTTTATGCAAAACGAGGGGGGTGATTTCTGTACCGACTTGGGGCGTCCAATGAGCTGCTTTTGTTTATCTGCGCAAAAAAGGAAGCATAGGACAGTTTCAGGTGTTTGGACACCTATAGAAAAGTAACTTAAATCCACATTTATCTCACCATCTATAGTGGTGGAAGACTTCTGTACCTGTCGTTTCACTAACGTTAAAAAAAGATATGAGAGAAGTTAAAAGGCATCTGGAAAATCCATTCCAGATGCCTGACATCGTTCCTAAAGAACGTTTTATTATTTCATTTTAATTTCAGCTAATGCATTTAAGAATTTACCGTTTAGTACTTTAATGTAAGTACCTTTCATACCTAGAGAGCGAGATTCGATTACACCTGCAGATTCTAGTTTACGTAATGCGTTTACGATTACTGAACGTGTAATGCCAACTCGGTCTGCAATTTTTGAAGCAACAAGTAGACCTTCATGGCCGTCAAGCTCTTCAAAGATATGTTCAATAGCTTCTAACTCACTGTATGAAAGAGAATTAATTGCCATTTGTACAACAGCTTTGCTACGAGCTTCCTCTTCAATTTCCTCAGATTTTTCACGTAAAATTTCCATACCAACTACTGTTGCACCATACTCAGCTAAAATTAAATCATCATCCTCGAATTGTGAAGATAAACGAGCAAGAATTAATGTACCTAGACGCTCACCACCACCAACAATCGGAACAATCGTTGTTAATGCATTTTGGAATAGCTCTTTGTTTTCAACTGGGAAAGCAGTATGTTCGTCATTAATATCTAGGTTTGAAGATGTTCCAGAAATTGTAAACAAGCTATGTGTATACGCTTCTGGGAATTGACGCTCTTCGAACATCTTTTTCATACGTTCGTTTTCAATTTGTTGATGAATTGAAATGCCTAAAAGCTTCCCTTTACGGCTCACAATATAAACATTACTGTCAATAATATCTCCTAATGTATCTGCCATTTCTTTAAAGTTTACCGGCTTACCAGCAGATGCTTGGAGCATCGAGTTAATTTTACGTGTTTTTTCTAATAAATTCATTATATGTTCCTCCTATAAATAATCCGAAGAGTATTTACTTAATATTCTAAAGTTTTTTATAACTGAATGAAACTATTCAGCCTTAGCTTACAATATAAACTGTGACAAATCTTTGTTTTTTACTATACCCGCAAGTTTTTGATCTACATATGCAGCATTAATTGGAATATTCGCAGGCGCAATTTCTGCAGCTTCAAACGATAATTCTTCCAATAAACGTTCTAAAATTGTGTGTAAACGTCGAGCTCCAATATTATCTGTCGCTTGATTGACCTCGGTTGCAATTTCTGCAATTCGTTCAATCGCGTCTTCCGTAAAGTTTATTTCCACGCCTTCTGTTTCTAATAATGCCTTGTATTGCAAAATAAGTGATTGGTCTGGCTCTTTCAAAATACGTACAAAATCTTGTTTCGTTAATTTTTCAAGCTCTACTCGAATCGGGAATCGTCCCTGCAATTCAGGAATTAGATCTGATGGCTTTGACATATGAAATGCTCCAGCAGCAATGAACAACATAAAGTCTGTTTTGACAGCACCGTACTTCGTCGTTACAGTAGAACCTTCAACGATTGGCAGAATATCACGTTGCACACCCTCACGTGATACATTCGCAGAGGAGTTACCATCCTTACTAGCGATTTTATCAATCTCATCAATAAAAATAATACCTGACTGTTCAGCTCTTGAAATAGCTTCTTGGGCAACTTCATCTGCATCTATAAGCTTATTTGCTTCCTCTATTGTTAGAATACGGCGCGCGTCTTTCACTTGTACACGGCGTTTCTTCTGCTTTTTAGGCATCAAATTAGATAACATATCCTGCATGCCACTGTTAGCTGACATATCCATGCCAGTTCCTTGTAACGCATCGAAAATAGAAGAATTTTGTTCCGTTACTTCAACTGTAACCCATTCATTTTCTAATTTACCATTGCGTAAATCGATAGCGATTTGCGCACGTTTGGAGCGTACTTCAGTTTCTTCAGAGGAATCGTCATTGGCTTGCGGTTCTTTCCCACCAAATAACATTTCAAATGGATTTTGCATAGACTGTTTTTTTCGTAAGGAAGGAACCAATAGCTTAACGATGGCTTCGTTTGCTAATTCTTCTGCTTGGTCCTTTACAGACTCCGTCATTTCTTCTTTTACAAGACGATGAGAAGCTTCTACTACATCACGTACCATTGACTCTACGTCGCGTCCAACGTACCCTACTTCTGTAAACTTTGTTGCTTCTACCTTCACAAATGGTGCATTCGTTAGCTTTGCAATTCTTCGTGCAATTTCTGTTTTTCCGACACCTGTAGGTCCAATCATCAAAATATTTTTTGGAATTACCTCAGCCTTCATCTCATCACTTAACAGTGAGCGACGATATCGATTACGTAACGCAATAGCTACCGCTCGCTTCGCTTCATTTTGTCCAACGATATAACGATCCAAATGCTCAGTAATTTGTCTTGGCGTTAAATTATTTTTTGTCATTAGTTAAGCGCCTCCACGATAATATTATGATTCGTAAACACACAGATTTCAGCAGCAGTTTCTAATGCCGCTTCTGCAATTTCGCGAGCAGACATTGTATCACCCGCATATTTTTTCAGAGCACGACCTGCTGATAATGCATAGTTTCCCCCAGAACCAATTGCCAAAACCCCATCATCCGGTTCAATTACCTCTCCCGTACCTGAAACAAGAAGGAGCGTACTTTTATCCATTACAAGCAGCATGGCCTCTAATTGACGTAGCATTTTATCACCGCGCCATTGCTTAGCTACTTCAACCGCTGCACGTTGTAAGTTGCCATTGTATTCATTTAACTTTCCTTCAAACATTTCAAAAAGTGTAAAAGCATCGGCAACCGATCCGGCAAATCCGGCAAGTACCTGCCCATTAAACAGACGTCTGACCTTCCTTGCTGTACCCTTCATTACAACCGCATTCCCTAGGGTTACTTGACCATCACCTGCCATAGCGCAAGCTCCATTATGATGAACCGCAAATATCGTTGTCGCATGAATTTGTCCCATTTGCCTTCCTCCTTAGCTTATTATGCCCTTGGATGAGCATTCATATATGTTTGACGAAGATGCTCTTTTGTTACATGTGTGTAAACTTGTGTAGAAGTTAAATGAGCGTGGCCTAATAACTCCTGCACCGTACGTAAATCTGCGCCATTATTCAATAAATGTGTGGCAAAAGTATGGCGAAGCATATGTGGATATATTTTCGTATGGAGCGAGGCCTTGTCAATCATTTCAGTTAAAATATGACGTACACCTCGAGGAGTAAGTTCCCCACCGCGCATGTTGACAAACAATTGCTGATGACTTGTGTTTTTCATCAATCGTGGACGAGCTTGCTCTATGTAATCCTGCATAGCTAAACTCGCAAATTGCCCGAATGGAATAATACGTTCTTTTCGCCCTTTTCCCATTACCCTAATAATTGAATAATGGAAATCAACATCTTCTACTTGAATAGATGTGAGCTCACTTACACGAATACCTGTCGCATATAACAGCTCTAATATAGCCGTATTTCTTAATGATTTCAAATCATCGCCAACATTCGCATCAAATAACTGCTTCAACTCTTCTTCATAGAAAAAACTAGGTAAGCGTGATTCTTTTTTAGGATGATAAAGTGATCGAAATGCCCCATCATCTAATCCGTACTGTCTATTTAGAAAGCGATAGAAGGAGCGTATTGAGGAGATTTTCCTTGATACCGATGATCTTGCTCTCTTTTCATCGTACAACTTCGTCACATAAAGACGTGCATGTATATACTCAACACTAGCTAAATCATTTACGCCCTCCGCCTGCAAAAACGCTAAAAAATCTAGTAGATCCGATTCATACTCTCGCACTGTATGAACAGAGAAGTTTTTTTCAATTTGGATATAAAGCATAAACTGCTCAAGTGCATCTTGGGACGAAACTAACATTAAAAGATTCACCACCAATGGATTTATTGATAATCTTCTCAAATTATGGGTCATCACCATAACGTGGGGTTGATTTCCGTTCCGGCTGGGCGCTTTGTAGCTGACGCTTCGCTTTCGCGCAGAGCTTCCTGGGGGCGTCCGTTGAGCCGCTTGGGACAACAGATGTTTTTTGCGCGAAAGCGTAGTGCTAACGAAGCGTCAGCAGCAGGATGTTGGTCACGAAGGCGTTATCACAGGACGTGATGTTTTTAGCCTTCGTTCCTCTATCGCTGATCCCCAAGGAGTCGCCCAGCCTCCACTCCAATCAACTTATATACATGGCATACGTTTTTTACAAATGCAATTCAACGTTGGCTGATGAGCCTAAAGTGCTTTCACTTGCCATTAAAAGAATGTCAATTTTCGATGATCCTCTTTAGTTTGTCACTTTGGGTATCGTTAATGTAGAAAACATACATATTGACACTATACCTATCTTCATCATATAGCAAGTGGAAATGTTTATATTTTGAGAAAATCTCCATACAAAATAATAAAATTCGTGTAAATTAGCATTTTGCCTACAAAAAAGAAAAAGCCTCTAAGAGTATATCAACTTTTAGAGGCTTTTTGCAATCAAATTGTTTGTGAATTCACAAAATTACGAATTGTGTTTATTGCACGTGTAGCATGCATCTCTGCACGCTCTGGTTTTGAACGACGTCCTGGTGGTAGTTCAGGGAAAATTCCAAAGTTGACGTTCATTGGCTGGAAGTTTTTAGATTGTGCTTCTGTTATATAACGCGCCATACTTCCTAACGCCGTTTCGAATGGGAAGATAAGTTGTTCTTGTCCTAATGCTAATCGAGCTGCATTTATACCAGCAATTAATCCACTACCAGCAGATTCAACATATCCTTCGACACCTGTCATTTGGCCAGCAAAGAAAATATTTTTTCGCTCGCGAAGCTGATAAGTTTTCTCTAGAACCTTTGGTGAATTAATGAATGTATTTCTATGCATAACTCCATAACGAACGATTTCAACATTCTCTAATCCCGGAATTAATTGCAATACTTCTTTCTGTGGTCCCCATTTTAAATGTGTTTGGAAGCCAACTATATTGTAAAGAGTTCCTGCTGCATCATCCTGACGTAATTGAACAACAGCATAAGGTCGTTTCCCTGTTTTTGGATCTTCTAGACCTACTGGCTTCATTGGTCCAAATAACATTGTTTTCTCCCCGCGAGTAGCCATTACTTCGATTGGCATACAGCCTTCAAAGTAAATTTCCTTTTCAAATTCCTTTAATGGCACAACCTCTGCTTCGATTAACGCTTGACGGAAACGATCAAATTCTTCCTTTGTCATAGGACAGTTTAAATAAGCTGCTTCCCCTTTATCATAACGAGATTTTAAATAAACTTTCTCCATATCGATGCTGTCTTTTTCAATAATTGGTGCTGCTGCATCATAGAAATATAAATAATCTAAACCTGTTAAGCTCTGAATTTTTTCAGCTAAAGCTTTCGATGTTAGTGGTCCTGTAGCGATCACAGTAATGCCTTCTGGAATTTCCGTGACTTCTTCATGAATTACTTCGACAAGAGGATGATTTTTCACCGAGTCTGTCACATAGCCCGCAAATTCATGACGATCCACTGCTAAGGCACCGCCTGCTGGTACTGAACATGCATCTGCTGCCTTCATAATAACAGAATCTAAAATACGCATCTCTTCTTTAATCACACCTACGGCATTTGTTAATCCATTTGCACGTAGTGAGTTTGAACAAACAAGCTCTGCAAATTTATCAGTATGGTGGGCTGGTGTTTGCTTTACTGGACGCATTTCATAAAGTCTAACTTTCACACCACGTTGAGCAATTTGCCAAGCAGCCTCACTGCCCGCAAGACCTGCGCCTATTACATTTACTACTTGTTCAGTCATGTTCTTACCATCTTTCTATCATTGAGTAGGTGTCTCTTCATAGTCACATTTCGTACACTGAATTTGCACACCTTTTTTAATTTTTTTCTCTACCAATAATGCACTGCATTTCGGGCATGGTCTACTAATTGGCTTGTCCCAAGAAACAAATTCACACTCAGGGTACTGATTGCAGCCATAGAATAAACGCTTTGTTTTACTCTTTCGTTCTACAATTTCGCCTGTTTCACAGGATGGGCATTTTACGCCAATAGGTTTCATAATAGCTTTTGTATTGCGGCAATCTGGGAAGTTTGAACAAGCCATAAATTTCCCATATCGTCCAAGCTTAAAGACCATTGGAGATCCACAAAGCTCACAATCCTCGCCGGCCGGTTCATCTTTTATAACAACCTTTTCCATAGCCTCATCTGCATGCTTTACATGGACCTCAAAATCCTTATAAAACTCACGGACAATTTCTTTCCACTGACGACTACCTTCTTCAATATCATCCAAATCTTGCTCCATTTGTGCTGTGAATTCGATATTTATTTCATCAGGGAAAAACTCTAATACGAGTTGGTGCACGATTTCTCCCAGCTCAGTCGGCATAAATCGTTTTGCATCTAATACGACATAGCCACGGCGCTGAATTGTATCGAGGGTCGGTGCATATGTGGACGGGCGCCCTATACCTAACTCTTCCATTGTCTTTACAAGACGCGCCTCTGAATAGCGTGGTGGTGGCTGTGTAAAATGTTGCTTTGGCTCAATTTCAAGAGATTTTACTTGATCGCCAACTTCCATTTCAGGTAGAAGCTTTGTTGTTTCTTCAGTTTGATCATCCGTACCCTCAATATATAACTTCATAAAGCCAGCAAATTTAACTTGTGAGCCGTTTGCACGGAATAAAACATCCCCATTTTGTAAATCAACAGCAACTGTATCAAGTACAGCCGGCGCCATCTGACTAGCGATAAAGCGCTCCCAAATTAAACGATATAAGCGCAATTGGTCGCGACTAAGCACTGCTTTTAATTCATCTGGAGTTCGTATCGTACTAGTTGGACGAATGGCCTCATGGGCATCTTGTGCATTGGATGCTTTTTTAGCCTGCTTCGATTCTGTGGAGATGAATTCTTTGCCGTATTTAGATTCAATGTAGGCAATTGCCTCTGTTTTTGCTGTATCCGAAATACGTGTTGAGTCGGTACGCATATAAGTGATTAAACCGACTGTTCCCTCTTTTTTACCCACATCGATACCTTCATATAATTGTTGCGCAAGCATCATCGTTTTCTTAGCACGGAAATTCAACTTACGTGCGGCCTCTTGCTGTAAAGAAGATGTTGTAAAAGCAGGTGCTGCATTTCGTTTACGTTCTTTTTTAGATACATTGACAACTTCAAAACTTGTACCTTTAACATTTTTTAAAATAGATTTTACTTGTTCTTCATTTGTTAATTTAATTTTTTCTTTGCCATTACCATAATAAAGCGCATCGAACGTTTTCTTACCTTTTTCAAAAGAACCTTCAATTGTCCAATATTCTTCCGGTTGGAAGTTTTTAATTTCATTTTCACGATCAATAATCATGCGTAGTGCTACAGATTGAACTCGTCCTGCTGATAATCCTTTTTTAACTTTTTTCCAAAGAATCGGGCTAATGTTATAACCAACAAGTCTGTCCAATATACGACGTGTTTGCTGTGCATCTACTAAATCCATATTAATAGGACGTGGATTTTTAAAAGATTCTACAATCGCATCTTTTGTAATTTCATTAAAAACGACACGACAATCTGAATGAATATCAATATTTAACGCAGTCGCAAGGTGCCAAGCAATCGCTTCTCCCTCGCGGTCTGGATCGGCCGCTAGAAAGACTTTCTTCACTTTTTTAGCTGCTGACTTTAAGTCCTGTAAAACAGGACCTTTACCACGAATAGTAATATATTTAGGTTCAAAATCATTTTCAGGACCAACACCCATTTGGCTACGTGGTAGATCACGAACATGCCCGATTGACGCTTTCACTTTATATTTTTTCCCTAAATATCGTTCAATTGTTTTTGCTTTTGCTGGTGATTCTACAATCACTAAATAATCCGCCATCTATGTCTCCCCCTTAGAGAGGTCTATTGCTAATTTTTTAAGTTACCTGTTGCAAAATGTATAACAGATTTTAAGATAATGCAACTTTTTTTCAATTTTTGTTAGAAAAGAGAGTAAGTGTTTCAACGATTTCGTGACCATTGCACACCGGAATAGCTCCTTCTAATAGTAGTTTATTTGTGCCTTTTGATTGCTCCGCATTAATTGGACCCGGCACAACAAATACATCTTTTCCTTGCTCTAATGCATAATCTGTTGTAATAAGCGTTCCACTTCTTAATGCTGCTTCGGTTACAACTAAAGCTTTGGACAATCCGCTAATTATTCGATTACGCATTGGAAAATGCCATTTCTCAGGCTTCATATACGGAGGATACTCTGTGACAAGTAACTGATGCTCCGCCATATGCTCAGCGAGAGGCTGGTTTTCCATAGGGTATAAATAATTAAACCCGTGACCAAGCACTGCAATTGTGGAACCACCAACCTTTATGGTTGTCTCATGAGCGATCGTATCTGCCCCTCTTGCAAGCCCGCTTACGACAGTATATCCGTGTTCAACAAGTGGTGGGACGATTAGATCCATCGCAATCTTTGTATAAGTTGTAGCCTTTCTAGAGCCTATAATGGCTACTTGTTTTTCGTCCGTTAATAGAGAATACCGACCTTTCACATACAATACAGTAGGTGGACTTGATATTTCAAATAATTGCGCCGGGTAAAAAGGATGATGAAAAGGAATAGGGGAAATATTGGCCCGTTCATAAGCTTCCCTAAAAGGGAATGTCATAATTTGTCGAAAACTCCGGGATATTTCCAATGCTCTTTGAGATGGTAGTTGCAGTGCTTTTGCAATCTCGTAAGGGGGCGCGTCTTCAAAATAACTTAGTATATCCACCGGGGACAGTAATTGCTGAAGTTTTTGAAGTGGTAATGGGTATATATAATGTAAAGCTAGTAATCTCTGTGTATCGACTGAAAAAATCATTTAAAAACCTCCTTTTAAATAGAAGAAATTAAATGACCGCATCTTTAATGACACAGCTTTTTTTAGGAAAGGTTCTTAAAAGTAAGTAGGAAGTGGGAAGTTCTTGAACACAATTCCGTTAGAAGCATATTAAAGCCGTGTCTACATAAAGTAAAAGATGTAGCCACAGTGTGCTACATCTTCCATTTTAATGGGTTTTACACTTTTCGTATAGCCCTTTTTCTTTGATTACTTTAATAAGTGTGTCACCAATGACAGATGGCGTTTCCGCTACTTCAATACCAGCAGCATTCATTGCCTTAATTTTCTCTGCTGCTGTTCCTTTACCACCTGAGATAATAGCACCAGCGTGACCCATACGTTTTCCTGGAGGTGCTGTTTGTCCACCGATAAAGCCAACGACAGGTTTCGTCATATTTTCTTTAATCCACTCAGCCGCTTCTTCTTCAGCTGTACCCCCAATTTCCCCGATCATTACAACTGCATATGTTTCTGGATCGTTGTTAAACGCTTCCAAAACATCGATAAAGTTTGTACCATTGACAGGGTCTCCACCGATACCTACAGCTGTAGTTTGGCCAATACCAGCTTGTGTTAATTGGTGTACAGCCTCGTATGTTAACGTACCAGAGCGAGAAACAACTCCTACATGCCCTTTTGTATGGATATACCCTGGCATAATACCAATCTTACATTCATCTGCCGTAATAACACCTGGACAGTTTGGACCTACTAGACGTGTCTTTTTACCTTCCATATAACGTTTAACCTTAACCATATCAAGGACAGGAATATGTTCAGTAATACAGATTGTTAATTCTAATTCAGCATCAACTGCCTCTAAAATAGCATCTGCCGCGAATGGAGCAGGTACATAAATAACTGAAGTTGTCGCACCTGTTGCAGCTACAGCTTCCACTACAGTGTTAAATACAGGCACTCCTTCGATTTCAAGACCACCTTTACCTGGTGTTACACCAGCTACAATTTTAGTACCATACTCAAGCATTTGCTTCGTATGGAAAAGCGCTGTTTCGCCCGTAATCCCTTGTACAATTACCTTCGTATCTTTATCAATAAATACAGCCATTGTTCTCCCTGCCTTCCTTAGCCTACTAGTCCCACAATTTTTTGTGCACCGTCAGCCATTGAATCCGCTGCAACGATGTTCAAACCAGATGCATTTAAAATTTCTTTTCCAAGTTCTACATTTGTACCTTCTAAACGTACAACTAACGGCACAGCTAGTCCAATTTCTTTGGCAGCTGCTACAACACCCTCAGCGATAATGTCACATTTCATAATTCCGCCAAAAATGTTTACAAAGATGCCTTTTACATGTGAATCAGAAAGGATGATTTTGAAAGCTTCTGTTACTTTTTCTGCCGTAGCGCCGCCACCTACATCTAAGAAGTTAGCGGGGCTTCCGCCATAATAGCTAATTGTGTCCATTGTAGCCATCGCAAGACCAGCTCCATTAACCATACAGCCAATATTGCCATCTAACGAAATATAGCTAAGGTCATATTTTGATGCTTCGATTTCCTTTGGATCTTCTTCATCAAAATCACGTAATTCGACAATATCTTTATGACGATACAACGCATTTGCATCGAAATTAAATTTAGCATCTAATGCCAAAACTTCTCCTTGCCCAGTTATAACAAGTGGATTAATTTCTACAATAGAAGCATCTTTGTCGATAAATGCTTGATATAAGCCTAACATTAATTTAACAGCTTTCCCTACTAGGTTAGCTGGAATATTCATATTGAACGCCATGCGACGTGCCTGGAAACCTGTTAATCCCACAACAGGATCCACAACTTCTTTGAAGATTTTTTCTGGATGTGATTCCGCTACTTCCTCAATATCCATGCCGCCCTCTTCTGATCCCATCACTGTTACACGGGATGTTGCGCGGTCTAATACTAAACTTAAATAGTATTCTTTTTGAATATCAGAACCCTCTTCAATATATAAGCGTTTTATTTCTTTTCCTTCAGGACCTGTTTGATGAGTTACTAAAATTTTGCCTAGTAATTCTTTTGCATATGTACGCACCTCGTCAAGGTTTTTAGCGATTTTTACGCCACCTGCTTTACCGCGTCCACCTGCATGAATTTGCGCCTTGACTACTGTCACATTAGAGCCAAGTTCCTTTGCTACTTTCACTGCTTCATCAGGGGAAAAAGCAACTTTTCCGTTCGGTACAGCTACACCATATTTTCTAAGAATCTCTTTCCCTTGATATTCATGGATATTCATAATACATCCTCCCATCAAACATTTGCATAAAATTGTTTTACTAACATAATCTATTCTAACGAAAGATTCTGATAAAGTCTACACTTTGTCTTTTATTCATTTTTTATCTTTTAATATGACGTTTTCTTCTGTTTAGTGTACTAAAACAGAGTTTTATGAAAATCAGAATTCTTCGTTTTTTCTGTATTTTTGCGCATATTGTTGATCTAATCGATATATAAATGCAAATACCTCAGCGACAGCTTCGTACAATTCTTCTGGAATTGACTCATTTAAATCTAATTGTCCAAGTAATTGAACAAGGTTAGGATCCTCATAAACCGGGACATCGTGCTCGTTCGCGCGTGCTAATATATTTTCCGCTATTTTCCCTTTTCCTTTTGCTACGACTGTTGGACTATCAAAACGTCCTAACTTATACGTGAGAGCGATAGCCTCTTTTCGAGTAAATTTTTCTTCACTCATATGCGAAAATCCACCCCACTATGTTCCTCCTGCTGTTCTACTACAGGGGTTATTTCAGGTTGGGCTTTTTCAAATTGTTTAATAAAAACGCCTGAAAGTTGATACTCTTTTTCAGCTAGTCCTTTTTTTAATGCTGCTTTTAGTGGTTCTGCAAGCGGAATAATATCATTATTTTCATTAAATACTGTCACAGAAACTACACGATTTTGAACCTGCATATCAATAACCGTCTCTTTCATAGATTCCATTTGTAAATAAAATAATATACGCGCATAATTGGCATCAATTTTACCATCTTCCTTCATGCGTCCATTCCACTGTAATGTTGCATCCATTTTCTTGCCGAAGAATTCCAATGGTACTTGCATAATAAGCTGGTGCTGATGGCCATTCTCTCCTGATGCTAGCTGCATGCCGTTCATACGTGCCATTAACATTTCCGCAGCTTCCTTCAGCTGCGGAGTAACATGTGTTTCCTGCAATAATGTATGTAGCTGCGGTTTTAATTGATGGGCAATCTGCTGTAAATCTGCTGACTTATTACTAAGTGTCGCTTCATAGCTAACTCCTAGATTTTTTAATACCGTTTTAAGTGCATGTTCCATTGCTTTACTGTCCATAGAATTTTGTACATGGGCATCTGCCTGCGTAACGATCTGTTGAATCATTGATTGCGGGGATTCAACACTATTTTTCATAAGACTTCGCATGAATGCTTCATTTTGTAGTGGAGTAGTAGCTTCATGCTTTAAAAGCGATAATAAATGGTCCTTTACTGAAAGAACATTGGCGTCTTGTGTAAATAAACGCTCCGAAGAATTTTCTGCAAACGCTTTTATAAGCTGTTCTTGCATCTGTTTTGCGAAAATCTCTAGCGTTTGTTTAGTTGCTGGTAGCTGATTAAATCGATCGATAAGTTGATTTAATGACTGCTTTTGTTCATTGGTAAGCAAACTTTGATTTGCTGTCCAAGATTTAAGCTGGTCAACAAGATGATTTATATTGTCAGATTTTGTCGTTAAAATGGTTTGAATAACTTCTCCAGCTTGTTGGAACTGATTTGACTGTATAGACTTTATATCGCTAAGACTTGACCAGTTTTGCAAAGTTGCCTGCTGAGGAAGTATCCCTGCCTCTTTTAAGATATTCATGGCTTGAATCTTTTCACTCATAGAAGCAGCATTATTCGTTAATATTTGTATGGACTTGGCAAGTACTAAACTACCTGTTTCTACTTCAAAAGGCTTTGCAATAGCCTGTACTTGTTGCATTAGATTTTGCTTAAGGTTTTCTGGTAAAGCTATATCCTTCGTTAAAAGTTGCGTAAAGTTTTCCATTACGGAAATCATGCCATTCGTTTTTTGTCCACTAATAAGAGCTTGAAAAACATCATTTGTCATCGGCATTTTAAGCTCCACCATTTTTTGAATGGCTTGCAGGGCATCCATCTTAGTAACACCCTCTGGTAATGCCTTTAACCACACTTCCGCCTGCATCAGCTGCTCTTTTGAAATCGGTAGCTGCGCTTTCATAAAATGAGCTAGAATTTGCTGCATCTCAGCTGTTTTGGGCAAATTCATTGATTCAAGTAACTGATTAATTTGTTGACTTTGAGAAGCCGTTTGCTCCATAGGGCCGGTAACAACTTTTAGTTCTGTTTGTGGGCTTGTACCAGTTACTTGGAAGAAGTGGGCATCACCTGCTTTTAGCGGCACTTCGAGTTTAGCAATAAATTTCTGCTGACCAACTTGTATTTCTGCCATTTGATCTGGATATAATTGTTTGATTGTTCCTTGAAATACTTGTCCTTGTTTTAAAGTAAGTGGCTGATTAGTTGGGGTTAAAGCAGTTTGTTGCATTTGAATCGGATTAAAAGATGTGGCTGTCATATACATACTCCTTTCATCAACTACTCCTTGGCGTAATTGGCGTCCTTTTTTAACGTGGGGACGATCTCTACTCCGACTGAACGCTTTCCTAGGGGGGCGCAGGCGTAGCTCAAATCAACTTATCCACATGATATACGTTTTAACAAATGTCATTTCTAATTTTCGCTTGGTGTGCCTGTTAAATGACATCCGCCGGAACATTAACTTATTTCAGCGGATGTTTGTACAATAAATATTTGTAGCTGTCGCTTTGCTTTCGCTACATAAAACATCTGTAGCTGTCGCTTTGCTTTCACTACATAAAACATCTGTAGCTGTCGCTTTGCTTTCACTACATAAAACATCTGTAGCTGTCGCTTTGCTTTCGCTACATAAAACATCTGTAGCTGTCGCTCCGCTTTCGCTACATAAAACATTGCTGAAACAAGTTAAAGCATTGACTTTATCGGCTCAAATGATTTGCGATGATGAATAGTTGGACCAAATTCTTCAAGGGCTATTAAATGCTGTTTTGTTCCATATCCTGCATGTTGAGCAAAACCATACATAGGAAATTCCTCGTCCAATTGATCCATATAATCATCTCGAGCCGTTTTTGCCAATATGGATGCAGCTGCAATAGCTAAGCTTTTCGCATCCCCTTTAATTATTGAATCCTGTGGAAAAGAGATTGGTAGCGTCATAGCATCGACTAGCACATAATTAGGTTTAATAGATAATGATTCTACACTTGTCTTCATCGATTGCTTCGTCGCTTCGTAAATATTTAATTCATCAATTTGTTGTGCTGATTGGAAATGGATAAAATAACATAATGCATGCTCTTTTACTAAAGCAGCATACGCATTGCGTTTATCTTTTGATAATTGCTTTGAATCATTTAATCCGACTAGAGCCTCACAGTTTACAGGTAAAATAACAGCAGCAGTTACTACTGGTCCAGCTAACGGTCCACGCCCTGCTTCATCTACCCCTGCAATTAAGGTATTTTCTCCTCCGTAGCTTCGATCGAAATCAATTTTCGCTTGATGTTCCTTCAATATCTGTTCCTTTTTCTCTTGACGCTTTTGCCAGCTTTGCCAAGCCTTTTGCACGCCTGCACGTTCATCGGTTGCTACCCCCGTCATCCAGTCCTGCCATTCCTCCGCTTCCTTCAATGCTGTAGTAATTTCTTTAATCGTTTTCATATATATACTCCCTTTTTGTCTACATCAACAGTTTAAAACATTTTGCGCTGATTGTTATCGAACATTCTACTAATATCAGCCATTTTTTCACTAGAAGGTAGTGGATTCTCTCAAAATATGGATCATCACCATAACGTGTGGTTGATTTCCGTTCCGGCTGGGCGCTTTGTTGCTGCCGCCGCTTTCGCACAGATAAAACATTTGCCGCTGACGCTTCGCTTTCGCGCAGAGCAAAGCTTCCTGGGGGCGTCCGATGAGCCGCTTCACTCGCACTGCTCGCTGCAGGGTCTCATCTGTGACGCTGATCCCCAAGGAGTCGCCCAGCCTCCACTCCAATCAACTTATATATAGCATATGTTTTAATAAAAGACATCCTCAACTTTTGGTGATAAACCAAAAATATGTATTCCCTTTTTTCTATATCAATAATAATATAATTTCTTTTTCTCGCTCTATATCATTTATCGGCAAAAAGAAGTATTCCTAAAAGAAAAACTGTCACGCTCACGATTTAAGGCGTGAGTATGACAGTTTTACGTTCGTTATCCCGCATTAACGGGCAGTAATTTATTTGTATCGAAAGCAAAGATTTTAGGTGAGGGATTCACTGCTCGTAAATGCCCGATTGGTGAAGACTAATAATCAGCGGAGATGAAAAACGCCCACTAATTAAAGTTTCGTATTATTACTGCTCTGTTTCATTTTCAAGTTGTTCGGCAACAAAGTCAAATGTTAGTTTGCCTAATTGTAACCCACGAATATCGCGAACGATTAGTTGAGCTACTTGATCATAATCGATTTCTCCTCCAGGACCGAAAACACGACGAAGTTTACCGATATGATCGAAGGTATCCACTAAATCTTCATGGATAAACTGGAAGCCATAGCGTTCTTCCATTCGTGCCGGATAATGAACGGATAAAAAGCGTAGACCATATACAGCTAAATCCTCCATATTCGTTATTGTATCCTTTATAGCACCTGTTAAGGCTAATTTAAAGCCTACTTCTTGATCTTCGAATTTCGGCCATAAAATACCTGGTGTATCGAGTAATTCTAGCTCCTTGCCTACCTTTATCCATTGTTGAGCCTTAGTTACCCCTGGAGTATTCCCCGTTTTTGCTATATTTTTCTTTGCTAGACGATTAATGAGCGTCGATTTCCCTACGTTAGGAATTCCAACAATCATTGCACGAATAGCTCTTGGCTTCATCCCACGTGACTTCATACGGTCAAATTTTTCTTTTAATATTTCTTGAGCAGCCTTTGTAACCTGCTGTAATCCTTTGCCTTCAAGGGAATTGATTGCTACTGCTTTATGGCCACGTTGTGCAAAATATTCAACCCATTTACGTGTTTCGTGCTCATCTGCCATATCTTGTTTATTTAAGATAAGGAGACGCGGTTTTTGATTAATCACTTCGTCTATCATCGGATTTCGGGAAGATAGCGGTAAACGTGCATCTATTAATTCAAATATAATATCAACTAGCTTTAATTTTTCTGTTACTTCTCTACGGGCCTTTGCCATATGCCCCGGAAACCATTGTATAGTCATATCTATACCTCCTAAACTAAAAGAAAAAGGGAGTGTTTAGCCCTCCCTTTCAAGAATTACTTTACAATTTTAATATCACTGAACGGCCAGAAAATCAGACTTGTATTACCAATAATCTCTTTCTGATCGACGACTCCAATAATACGACTGTCCTTACTGTATCGACGATTATCTCCCATAACGAAAACATAGCCTTCTGGAATTACATTATCTTTTAGGTTTACATCAATGTCTTTTAATGTAAAATCCTCGGTTAAAGTACCTTCTGTAATTTTTGATTTGTAAGCATCTAAATAAGGCTCATTTATCGGTTCACCGTTAATGTATAATTGGTCATTTTTATATTCCAATGTCTCTCCCGGAAGCCCAATAACACGTTTAATATAGTTTTTCTTCTCAGGAGCATGGAATACAACAATATCAAAGCGTTTTGGTTCACCTATTTTATAACCAATTTTATTCACAATCATACGGTCGCCATCTTCAAGGGTTGGCATCATGGATTGGCCATCTACTGCAATGGGTGTAAATAAAAAATAACGAATAATCGCTGCAATCGCAAATGCAATTAGAAGTGCCTTTGTCCATTCCCATAATTCATTCTTTTCCTTTATCTGTTTCTCCATCGAGATTTGCCCCCTTGTCTATCCTCATTTTAGTTGATAGCTATTTAAGATGACAAGCAAAAAGAAAAGGGGCTTGTTACACAAGCCCCTCACTTTTAAGTCATAATTATCGAATTTCTTTAATACGAGCAGCTTTACCACGTAGGTTACGTAGGTAGTAAAGTTTAGCACGACGTACTTTACCACGACGTACAACTTCTAAGTTAGCGATTTTTGGTGTGTGTACAGGGAATGTACGTTCAACACCTACACCGTAAGAAATTTTACGAACTGTGAAAGTTTCGCTAATACCGCCACCACGACGTTTAATTACTACACCTTCGTATACTTGGACACGTTCACGAGTACCCTCTACTACTTTCACGTGTACCTTAACAGTATCACCTGGACGGAAAGTTGGTAGATCAGTGCGAAGTTGAGCTTTTGTAATCTCTGTAATAATGTTTGACATTGTTTTTCTCTCCTTAGACAGATGCTCTTGCACGCAATCTATGCCACAGCGGAACACCGTAATTCAGTACTTCACATAGAAGTACAGATTAGATGTTATCATAAATATAGATAGCAATCAAGCATCTTTATCGTTGTTTTTAAGTTTTTCTAAATACAATTTTTGCTTGTCTGTTAATGGATAATTCTCGAGTAAATCAGGACGACGCTCGAATGTTCTTTTCAAAGACTCTTCCGTACGCCATTGCTCAATCTTTGCGTGATTGCCCGATAGTAAAACATCAGGTACTTTCATTCCGCGAAATTCAGCAGGGCGTGTATAATGTGGGTGCTCTAGAAGGCCCGTTGAGAACGAATCTTGTATGTGGGAATCCTCTTGTCCTAAAACCCCCGGCAGAAGTCGTACAACGCTATCTATAACCGTCATAGCCCCTAGCTCGCCACCAGTTAATACGAAATCTCCAATTGAAATCTCGTCTGTGACAAGATGCTGACGAATGCGTTCATCATAACCTTCATAATGCCCACATAAAAATACTAGTTCTTTTTCTTGCGCTAGCTCTTCTGCCTTTTTTTGAGTAAAGCGTTCACCTTGCGGACACATCAAAATGATACGAGGATTTTTCCCTTCTGTAATAGCCTCTACAGCGCTAAACATCGGCTCTGGTTTTAATACCATTCCCGCACCACCACCATACGGATAATCGTCTACTTGATTATGCTTGTTACCTGAAAATCCACGGAGATCAGTTACTTCCAGATTTACAGCACCTTTTTCCTGTGCTTTCTTTAATATGGATGCTCCAAAAACACCTGTAAACATATCCGGAAATAAACTTAACACATGAATATTCATCATAGAAGACCTTCCATTACATGTATCACTATTTTCTTCTCATTAACATCAATTTCCTTGACGATATCCTCGATATATGGGATGTAATGCTCTTTTTTAGTGCCCTTGACTACCCATACATCGTTAGCGCCTGTTTGAAGAATGTCAGTCACTGCCCCGATTGTTTCGCCTTCTTCAGATACAATTGTACAGCCAATTATTTCGTGGAAGAAATATTCATTTTCCTTTAATAAATCATCTGTCATTTGATCTTTCGTAATTTTGAGCATTCCTTCTTTGAAAGGCTCAACCAAGTTGATGTTATTCATTCCCTCAAAGGTTAACAAAATAAAGTTTTTATGACGACGCATTGATTCAATTGTTACCCACGTTGGCTTTTTATCGTCTTTTTTAAACGCCGCAAGCTTTATTCCTACTGCGAAGCGCTCTTCCTCAAAATCTGTTGTTGATAACACACGCACCTCACCGCGAATACCGTGTGTATTGACAATACGACCTACATTAAACCATTCCATTCAAATCTCACCTCATATCAATTACGCCTTGGCGGAATTGCGTCCGGATTTTGAATTGTGCCCGCACAATTCATTCCTTTAAAAATCCGTGACATCCGCCGGAGGCTTTATCTTCATTCAGCGGGTGTTTGACACCCACTGAAAAGGAATCACATCCTCATTCATCTCACCACCTAAGAGATGGGAGTCTTATGCTGAATGAAGATAAAAATGCTAAACATGCTCATCCCCGTCAAGCTCCTTGCTAATCAGATCAAAAAGCAACCTTCTCTCACGTTTCACCTACAAAAGCAGTTTAACTTTTGGTGGACGGTGTTATAGCTTAGACGTTGACCAGTCTTCCTCAATGTCATTATGTTCAATTATCTCTCAATGTAACTACGATAATAAAAAAAGGAAGGAACCGGCAAGCTCCTTCCTTTTAAGTCCAGATTTTACGCTTTACCTCAAGGCCACTTCGAATTCCTAAGCGCATGTAAACATACCTGTCAGGACTCTCCAGTGCTTGTTGCATGTAAAAGAGCGTGAAAATCTTTTCTTTCAATCCAATATATCGACGTAGGTCTTTTTTTGATGGTAACTACCCGCCGCTGAATAAACAATTGTACGAATCGCTTTCGCTACTCGCCCTTGCTTGCCTATGACTTTCCCTCGATCCTCTGGATGAACAAAAAGTTTATAAACAATTCGATTTGCATTTTCATCCGTCTCTATACGAACTTCTTCTGGATAATCGACTAACGGTAAAACGATTGCTTCAATCAGCTGCTTCAAAGACCTCGCCCCCGATTATTTACTGAATTTTTGGTTATGGTATTTTTCCATGATACCTTGTTCTGAGAACAAGTTACGCACTGTATCTGATGGTTTTGCACCGTCAGTTAACCATTTAAGAGCTTTCTCTTCATCAATGTTTACAGTAGCTGGTTTAGTTAGTGGGTTGTAAGTACCAACTGTTTCGATTGAACGACCGTCACGTGGTGAACGAGCGTCTGCAACTACGATACGATAGAAAGGAGATTTTTTAGCTCCCATACGTTTTAAGCGAATTTTAACTGCCATTTTAATAGCACCTCCGAATAAGTTTCACACAAGATAGTATATTATCAATGTTTAGGTTGTTTGTAAAGTGTTTTTTCTTAACACCTATAAAATATTATTTAAACAATGAATCGAAGCCTGGTAGTTTCATCTTTTTCTTTCCTTTGCCACTCGCCATGCCTGTCATTTGCTTCATCATTTTTTTCATTTCTTCAAATTGCTTCAATAGACGATTTACCTCTTGAATTGATGTCCCAGAACCCTTCGCTATACGCTTTTTACGGCTACCGTTAATAATTTCTGGATTCGTCTTTTCAGCAGGTGTCATCGAATAAATAATCGCTTCTACACGTCCCATTTGCTTATCATCAACTTTAACATTGTCTAAGCCTTTGATTTTCCCAGCACCTGGTAACATTTTTAAAATTTCGTCAATTGGTCCCATTTTCTTTACTTGCTGCAATTGTTCAACAAAATCATCGAACGTAAAAGACTGAGTTTTAAATTTTTCCTCTAGTTCTTTAGCCTTTGCTTCGTCAACATTTGCCTGAGCTTTTTCAATAAGCGATAGAACGTCACCCATTCCTAATATACGAGATGCCATACGCTCTGGATGGAATGGTTCAAGCGCATCCATCTTCTCACCCATACCGACAAACTTAATGGGCTTCTGTGTAACGGAACGAATTGATAGCGCCGCACCACCACGTGTATCACCATCTAGCTTTGTTAAAACAACTCCTGTAATACCGACCGCTTCATTAAAGCTTTCTGCCACGTTTACAGCATCCTGACCTGTCATAGCATCTACAACTAGGAATACTTCATCCGGCTCTTTTAACGCACGAATATCTTTTAATTCTTGCATTAAATCTTCATCGATATGCAAGCGACCAGCTGTATCGATAATAACGACATCATGATGTTCTTCTTTTGCCAATTCAATTGCCTGACGTGCAATTTCTACTGGAGATACATCGGTTCCTAATGCAAACACAGGTAGGGATAACTGCTTTCCTAATGTTTGTAACTGCTGAACAGCCGCTGGACGATAAACGTCTGCAGCAACTAGTAATGGCTTACGATTATATTTTTTACGTAACACATTTGCCAATTTACCTGTAGTTGTCGTTTTACCTGCACCTTGTAAGCCGACCATCATAATAACAGTTGGTGGCTTTGTATTAAATTTAATTGGGCTTTGCTCGCCACCCATTAATTCTGTTAATTCTTCTTGTACGATTTTAATAACTTGCTGACCTGGTGTTAAGCTTTGCATAACATCTACACCGACAGCACGTTCACTGACCTTTTTAACGAATTCTTTGACTACTTTTAAGTTAACATCCGCCTCGATTAAAGCAAATCGGACTTCCCGCATCATTTCTTTAACGTCTTGTTCCGATACTTTACCTTTACCTTTAATCTTTTGGATCGTTCCTTGGAGTCGTTCCGCTAATCCTTCAAAAGCCATTGCTTTCGCCTCCTAATCCCATTCTTTCAACTGTTCTATAAGCGTTAGCTGCTCTTCAATTGTCATACTTTGTTCTGTAATCCCTGTTGTTAGCTGCGCAAGCATTTGTGTACGTTGTTGAAATTTTTCAAGTAAACATAGTTTTTCTTCATATTCTTCAAGCATCGCTTCTGTTCGACGAATATTATCATAAACAGCTTGGCGCGAAACCCCATACGATTCAGCGATTTCTCCAAGTGAGTGATCATCTAAATAATAGAGCTCCATATAACTTCGTTGCTTATCTGTTAATAATGCTTGATAAAAGTCGAAGAGAAAGTTCATGCGTGTTGTTTTTTCAAGTAGCATCGAATGTTTCTCCTCCCGTTATTAGTCATTTGTATCATAACGAAAAGCGCCCGTCTGTGTCAAGGTAATCTCCTTGTCTAAAAGCTTTAATTAACTGCTTTTCAGGCGTTTTTCACCTATAGCCAGTATTTCCCTTTTAAACAATGCGATTCACCTGCACAGACGAGCGCAATTACAAATTTACTTACTTAAATGTTAATCCTCGGATCATCACCAAGCGTGTGGTTGATTTCCGTTCCGACTGGGCGCTTTGTTGTTGCTGTCGCTACGCTTTCGCACAGATAAAACAATTGCTGACGCTTCGCTTTCGCACAGAGCAAAGCTTCCTGGGGGCGTCCGATGAGCCGCTCGGGCCAACACGATGTTGGTCACGAAGGCGTTATCGCAGGACGTGATGTTCTTAGCCTTCGTTCCTCTATCGCTAATCCCCAAGGAGTCGCCCAGCCTCCACTCCAATCAACTTATTTACATAGTATACGTTTTAACAAAAGTCATCCACATCGGTGATGAACCTAGTCCTCACTATTTTGTAATTCTTTATCTAAACCTTCAGCAAATAAGCCATACACATAACGCTCTGCATCAAATGGTTGTAAATCATCCATTTTTTCACCAAGACCAACAAACTTCACAGGAATGTGTAATTTATTACGAATAGCAAGAACAATACCACCTTTTGCAGTGCCGTCAAGCTTCGTTAAAACGATCCCCGTTACATTTGTAGCTTCCTTAAATGTTTGTGCTTGAACAAGTGCATTTTGACCTGTTGTTGCATCTAATGCTAATAGTACTTCATGCGGAGCATTCGGTACCTCACGTGAGATTACTCGATGAACTTTTTCAAGCTCATTCATTAAGTTTACTTTGTTTTGTAAGCGCCCTGCTGTATCACAAATTAACACATCTGCATTACGGTTTTTCGCTGCACGAATTGCATCATACATAACCGCTGCTGGATCTGAACCTTCCGATTGTTTAATCACTTCACAGCCTACACGATCTCCCCAAACTTGTAATTGATCGATGGCACCAGCACGGAAAGTATCACCTGCTGCTAAAACAACTGTTTTACCTTGTGATTTCAGACGATGCGCAAGTTTACCGATTGTCGTCGTTTTCCCAACACCGTTTACCCCTACGAATAAAATTACCGTAAGCTCACCTTTAGGTTGCATATTAAGCTCGATTAAATCCTCTTCTCCTTGCTCATAAATTTCCACAAGTTTTTCAGAAATAATCGTTTGAATACCGTCCGTATCTTTTATATTTTTACGCTGAACCTCAAAGCGTAATTTGTCCATTAGCTCCATTACTGTTTCAAAGCCAACGTCTGCCTGTAATAATAAATCTTCTAATTCTTCAAAGAAATCTTCATCCACTTTTCGATAACGAGCAACTAGGTCGTTTACTTTAGAAGTAAATGAATTACGCGTTTTTTCAAGGCCAGCCTTGAACTTTTGTGTAATAGACCATGCAGAAGGTTTTTTCTCCTGTACAGGTTCTTCTACTACTGCGACCTCTTGCACCTCTTGTTGCTCTTGATCTTCAATTGCTACAGGAGTCTCTGTTTCAATTGAGGTTTCCGTTACAGAAAGATCCTCGGCTTTTTCCATTTCATCTACAGTTGCTTCAATTTGAGCAGGCTTTGTTGCTTCGTCTTGCTTCTGTTCAGCAGCTTCTTCTTCATTGATTGCTACTACTTTTTCTTCCTCGATGGGATTGCCTGTCAATTTATCTTTTAAACGTTTAAAAAAACTCATGCTTGTTCGCTCCTTTGCTCCGCAAGTACGGGTTCATCTTCCAATTTTACTGATACAAGTTTAGATACGCCAGATTCCTGCATTGTAATACCATACAACACATCCGCTCCCTCCATCGTTCCTTTACGATGTGTGATCACAATAAATTGCGTATTACGGCTAAATTTCTTCAAATATTGACTATATCGAACGACATTTGCCTCATCTAAAGCCGCCTCTACCTCATCGAGAATACAAAATGGTACAGGTCGAATATTTAGGATGGAGAATAATAAAGCGATTGCGGTTAGTGCACGTTCGCCACCTGAAAGCAAGCTTAGATTTTGTAATTTTTTACCTGGGGGTTGTGCTACAATTTCTATACCTGTTTCTAGCAGATTCTGAGGGTCCAATAACACTAAATCCGCCTGTCCTCCACCAAATAATTCACGGAATACGAGTTTAAATTGCTCTCGAATGGCATAGAAGGTTTCACTAAATCGTAGCGTCATTTCTTCATCCATTTCTTTTATAGCCTCATGTAATGTTTCCTGTGCAGCAAGTAAATCCTCACGCTGCTCTGTTAAAAATGAATGGCGTTCAAGTACGCGATCGTATTCCTCAATGGCGCTCAAATTAACAGGACCTAGCTCTTCTATAGATTTCTTCAGTAATTTCACTCGACGTCGCATATGCTCTTCATCTTCAATTGCAAGGGCTAACTCTTCAGCTTCCTCATATGATAGCTGATAGTTTTCTTCTAGCTGTTCATTGAAATTATTGATTTCAAACTCTACGCGACTTCGCTTCAATTCATTTGCACGTATTGCTTCAAGGTAGCCTTTATGTGTACGTTGCAATTCCTTCAGCTGTTCTTCTAAAGTAGTAAGCTCTTGTTGTTGTGCTACTTTTTCATCTTTTTTCTGTGAAATAGTGTCTTGCAACGAATCTCTTCTCGTTTTCCACGTAGCAACTTGCTCATCCACTTCTTCATCGCTTAAAAGTTTTGTCGATTCATCAGATTGAAGCCAGATTATTTCCTGAGAAATATTTTCGACTTTTTGACGAGCTTTGTTTAATTGTAGAGCTAACTCTGCTGTAGCAATTTGCACTTGTGACATTTGCTCCTGCATTACCGCTAACTGCGAGCGTTTTTCCGCTGACTGCTCACGAAGTAAATCTTTCTCCGATTCACTTTGTAGCTTCACCTTACTTAGTTGCTCCACTGTTTCATTTATCTCTAACAGTTCTGTTGCTAATGCCGTTAAACGCTCCGTAGCCGCTTCCTTTTGAGCTAACAATGCTTCTTCGCGTGTTTTTACATCTTGTGTCTCATTAGAAGCAAAAGATACACGTGCAGACAAGCTTTTCTCACCAACCTCTAGCTCGCGTATACGACTCGCCTGTTGCATTTCATCTTTTCGAAGTTGCTCACCGTCAAGTTTCAATTGTTCTACTTTGTCTCGCAGTGTTGAAAGCTTCTCTTTCTCAACTGAGACAGACTGTTCAGCACTATAAATAGATGCTTCCAACGATTCTAGCTTTACTATTAAACCATCTAATTCCGCTTTTCTTGTAAAGAGTGAAGATTGTTGCTTCATTGCACCACCAGTTAATGAACCACCTGCATTGACGATATCACCTTCAAGTGTTACAACACGATACCTAAACCCACATAAACGAGCAATTTGGCTTGCACCTTCTAAACTTGATGCAACGATAACATTACCAAGGAGGTTCTCGACAATTGTGCGGTTGTTTTCTTCGAACGTTACAAGTGCATCAGCCATTTGGACAAATGCTGGGTGCTCAGTGGCTAGCTGAATCATAGATAGATTGATCTTCCGTGACTTGATAACAGTTTTAGGTAAAAAAGTTGCGCGTCCAGCTCTCTTTTGTTTTAACCAATGAATTGCCTGTTGAGCAAATTGTTCATTGGTTGTCACAATATGTTGAGAGGCTGCTCCTAATGCTGTTTCGATAGCCTGAGAATATTTCCCGTCGACTTGAATTAACTCTGCCACGGCTCCTTCGATCCCAGCTAATTCACCTTTATCACGTGCTAATAATACTTCTTTTACTCCATGGAAGAACCCGGAGAAATCTGCTTCAAGCTCAGCAAGCGTATCTTTTCTAGCTTTCAGTTGCTGCTGATGCTGATAAGCTTTATAAAGCATATCCTGCTTTTCATTAAATGATGCATTGACGTTTTTAAGCTGTATTTGCAATGTTTCATATTGCTCAAGTTTTTCCTGCAATTCTTTAGTTGTTGTGGTATGAGCAACAACTAGCTTCTCTTTTTCAGCTAGAATTTGCGCAAGCTCTTGCCCGATTTCATCAGTTTGGTCTAACATTCGTGTCGCCATCGCTTTTTGCTGCGCTAACTGTTGTTCAATATTTTTCAATTCATTTTTAACTGTTGCTTCTTCATTTAAAGAGTCGATATAGCGGTTTTTTTGTTCTTCAATTTCTTCTTCAATTTCAGAAACTGAGCGATTCAAAGATTGTTCTAATTGCTTAATGCTTTGTTTCAGCGCTGCAACCTCTTGCTGTTTTTCAGTGAACAATTCTTTTTTCTCTTGCTCTTGAGCTATAAGTGCCTCAGCCTCATCTTTTGCTTCCTGTAATGCCGTATTCAATTGAAGTAGTTGATTAGAAGCATTTTGTCGCTTTTCAGCCATTAACGCTTTACGACCATCCCAACGCTCTACCTCCATCGTTGCATTAACAAACTCAGCCTGAGTCGTATCTAGATAATCATCTAACTCTTTTAAAAGCTTACGAATACTTGCAGTTTGCTTTTCTATCGAAGAAATATGATGAGCTTGTTTTTGCTCCGTTTCATATAGCTCCGTATACTCAGCTTTCAGAGCATGCAAAGATTGTGCACAATTTTTTAAATCGTGCACAAGGATAGCAATATCAAAATCCTTTAACTCTGTTGACATTTGCACATAATCTCTTGCACTTGATGCCTGAATTTCTAACGGCTCCAGACGACTGTCTAGCTCATGTAATATATCTAAAACACGATACAAATTTTCATCTGTTTCAACAAGCTTATGCTCTGCCTTTTTCTTTCTTAGTTTATACTTTAATACGCCAGCTGCCTCTTCAAAAATAGAACGACGGTCATCAGGTCGGCTATTTAAAATTTCATCGACACGGCCTTGCGAAATAATGGAAAAGGCCTCTTTCCCAAGTCCTGAGTCCATAAACAAGTCCGTAATATCCTTCAGGCGACACTGCTGGTTATTTAGTAAATATTCACTATCACCTGAACGGTATACGCGTCTTGTTACGCTAACTTCTGTATAAGAAAAAGCTAGTTGTTCATCTGTGTTATCTAAAATTAATGTTACCTCTGCAAAGTTTAGTGGCTTTCGTGAGTCACTTCCTGCAAAAATAACATCCTCCATCTTTGCCCCACGTAACGACTTTGCCGATTGCTCCCCAAGTACCCAACGAATAGCATCAATGACATTACTTTTACCACTACCATTTGGTCCGACCACCGCTGTAACACCAGGTACAAAATCAACTCCAATGCGTTCCGCAAAAGATTTAAAGCCAATCACTTCGAGTCGTTTTAGGAACATCTATTAAGCCTCCTCTTTTGCAGTTTGCTCACGCATTGAACGCATCGCACATTGCGCAGCTTGCTGCTCGGCTTCTTTTTTTGATTTCCCACGACCAATACCAAGCTCTTGCCCATTTAATAGTACGCTCGATACAAAGGTACGGTTATGTGCAGGACCCTTTTCATCAATAATTTCATAATGAAGAAGACCGTTATTTGTTTGCTGTACCATTTCTTGCAATTGGCTTTTGAAATCCATCACATGCGAAAAAGCACCGACTTCTACTTTCGGGAATACGATTCGTTCTAAAAAGCACACAACCGTTTGTAAGCCTTGATCTAAATAAAGGGCACCTACAAATGACTCAAATACATCTGCAAGTAACGCTGGGCGTTCCCGTCCACCTGTTAATTCCTCACCTTTTCCAAGTAATACAAAGCGACCAAAGCCTAATTCATTTGCAAAGATAACAAGTGAAGGCTCACATACTATGGATGCTCGTAGCTTCGTCAGTTCACCCTCACTCATATGAGAGTATTTCTCAAAAAGGTATTTAGAAACAGACAGTTCAAGTACTGCGTCTCCTAAAAATTCAAGACGCTCATTATCCGTAAACAATTTACGGCGATGCTCATTCACATAAGATGAATGTGTGAATGCTTGATACAATAAATTTTTATTAATAAATGTGATATTTAATTCATGCTGTAACAGCTCGAATTGATTGCGTACTTTTTCAGGAAGCACGCCAGATTTCTGCATAGTTCCTTTTCTTTTCATAGCCATTGAACAATCTGCCTTCCTAATAGTTTCTACCGTTTAAGTGTACCTTTTTCAAGGCATTTATGCAAAAGTATTTCGGCTTAAATACAATGTTTTGGAAATTATTTTTTTCAAGGCCCTTTTCACCTTGGCGTAATTGCCGCTGACGCTTCGCTTTCGCGCAGGAAACATTTGCCGCTGACGCTTCGCTTTCGCGCAGATAAACAATGCGTCCGATGGCTTTAGGCCAACGTGATGTTGGTTACTCAGTCGTCGCCACAGGACGTGGCGTTCTTAGACTGAGTTCCTTAATATCAGTAGGTGTTAGGACACTCACTAAAAAGGAACGACTATTGTATTCTTCTTACCACCTTCACAAGTGAGTGTCTTCTACTGAATAAAGATAAAAAAGAGGACGATCATGGTTCGCTAAACGAACCATTTCGTCCCCTTTTTAAATACACCTCAGCATAGTATCTGCTCTTCCACTGAAGTAAAGCATGAGTAACTTCTGCTAAAGGCTTTAACTTTATTTAATCATAAACATTTATTGTATAATGACCGCATTCATGTCAACACCGATAGAGGTGATTAATTTCTGCTCAATAAAGTTAAACGGATTAGTTTAATTTACTTTCGATGTATGAAATTGCAGAACCAACTGTTGAGATTTTCTCAGCATCTTCATCAGAAATTTCCATATCGAATTCGTCTTCAAGCTCCATTACAAGCTCAACTACGTCTAATGAGTCAGCACCTAAATCATCACGGAAAGAAGCTTCTAGTGTAACTTCACTTTCTTCAACACCTAAACGGTCCACGATTACTTTTGTTACGCGTTCTAATACTGTAGACAAAACATTCACCTCCCCTCAATGATTATACAAAAAATCATTATCTATGACTAATTGAAATTACATTACCATACCGCCATCTATATGTAACGTTTGACCTGTCATATAGTTAGCATCATCTGAAGCTAGAAAAGCTACGGCCTTTGCAATATCCTCAGGCTGCCCAAGTTTTGCTAGAGGAATTTGCGTAAGCATACCTTGCTTTATATCTTCTGGTAGTTGCTCAGTCATTTCAGTTTCTATAAAGCCTGGTGCAATTGCATTTACTAAAATATTACGTGATGCTAATTCCTTTGCAGTTGTTTTAGTTAACCCAATAACACCGGCTTTTGCAGCTACATAGTTAGCTTGCCCTGCATTACCAGCTACACCGACAATCGATGAAATATTGATGATACGGCCTGCACGTTGCTTCATCATTTGACGTGTTACTGCTTTCGTACAAAGGAAAACACCTTTTAAGTTCGTATCTAGCACAGCGTCCCATTCATCTTCTTTCATACGCATTAACAAGTTATCACGCGTAATGCCCGCATTATTGACTAAAATATCAAGCGAGCCGAATGTTTTCACCGCTACATCCATTAATGCTGAAACTTCCTCTGTTTTTGAAACACTCGCTTGTACGGCTATTGCCTCGCCGCCATTCTCTTGAATCGCCGCGACAACTTCCTCTGCCTTCGCCTGTGAACCGCTGTAGTTAACGACAACTTTAGCACCCTCGTCAGCAAGCTTTAATGCAATAGATCTTCCTATTCCACGTGAAGCACCCGTTACAACAGCTACTTTACCCTCTAATTTACGCATTAATTGTCCACTCCTTCGCCGCTTCTAGTACAGCCTCTAATGATGCTTCATCATAAACGCAGTATGTTGCAACAGATCGGTCGATTTTTTTCACTAATCCACTTAATACTTTGCCTGGTCCACACTCAATAAAGACATCCACACCTTGCGCAATCATTTCACCCACAGATGCTTCCCATTGCACAGCGCTATATACTTGTTCTACTAATTCATGCTGAACAGCTGGAACATCCTCTAATCCTTTCGCCATTACATTGCCGATTACAGGAATTTGTGGAGCTGATAATGATATATCAGCCAACGCTGCTTTTAATTTTTCAGATGATGGTCGCATTAGCTCTGAATGGAATGGACCACTAACAACTAAAGGAATTGCTCGTTTTGCACCAGCTTCTTTTGCCGCTAAAGAAGCCTTTTCAACGCCTTCTTTTGTACCAGAAATAACGATTTGCCCTGGACAGTTTACATTCGCTACCTGAACTGGCTCACCTGCTGCAGATACTTTTTCAGTTACTTCATGCAGTGCCTCAAGCTCCATCCCCAGAATAGCTGCCATAGCACCTTGCCCTGCAGGTACAGCTTCATTCATATAAAGCCCCCGCTTATGCACAACAGAAACTGCATCCTCGAACGAGAGCACACCAGCGATTACTAATGCACCATATTCTCCAAGTGAATGTCCAGCTGCAAAATTTGGTGTTATACCTGCCGCACGTAATTTTTCTGCAACCATTACACCAGTAGTTAAGAGTGCCGGCTGTGCATGGTAAGTCAATGTGAGCTCCTCAGCTGGTCCCTCTAACATCAGCTTAGATAGCTCAAAGCCAAGCGATTGATTTGCACGCTCATAAAATGCTTTACTTTCTGCCGCATTCTCAATAAACTCTTGCCCCATCCCAACTACTTGAGAACCTTGTCCTGGAAAAATAAATGCTATTTTCGTCATTTTTTATTAATCCCCTTTTTAATCAATTATGCCTCGGCCTAATTTGCGTCCGCCGGAGGCTTTAGGCCAACATGATGTTGGTCACTCAGTCGTGTGTTGTTGCTGACGCTGCGCTTTCGCACAGATAAAACCCTATTGCTGTCGCTTCGCTTTCGCACACATAAATTGCCACAGGACGTGGCGTTC
Source organism: Lysinibacillus sp. RC46 (assembly GCF_041262385.1). Taxonomy (NCBI): domain Bacteria; kingdom Bacillati; phylum Bacillota; class Bacilli; order Caryophanales; family Bacillaceae; genus Lysinibacillus; species Lysinibacillus sp. RC46. The sequence continues at coordinate 281,917 of NZ_JBGCCF010000001.1, forward strand.
TTAGACTGAGTTCCTCTATTTCAGTGGGTGTTTGGACACCCGCTGAAATAAGTTAATCAATTTCTAAGTGACGTACTGTATCTGTAATCGTCGAGATGACTGTATGCTCAACCATCGTATTTGCTTGGCGAATTGCACTGTATATTGCTTTGGCATTGGATGAGCCGTGCGCCTTAATGACAGGTGCTTGCAAACCAAACAAGCCTGCACCACCGTATTCTGTGTAATCCATTTTATTTTTTAGGTCACGTAAATTATTTTTCATAAGTGCTGCCGAAATTTTCGTTTTTGTTGAAGACATAAACGCTTCTTTTAGCATTGAAAATAACGCGCCAGCAGTACCTTCGATCGATTTCAGCACCATATTACCTGTAAAGCCATCTGTTACAACAACATCCGCTACCCCTTCAAGTAAATCTCGAGCTTCAACATTACCAATAAAATTTAAATCAGCTTCTTTTAATAAGCCAAAAGCTGCCTTCGTTAATTCATTCCCTTTTTTATCTTCAGTACCGATATTCAATAAGCCGATACGTGGCTTTTGTAAGCCACCTACCTTTTTCGCATAAATATCGCCCATAATCGCATATTGCAATAAATGCTCAGGTCGTGCGTCCGCATTTGCCCCTAAATCGAGCATTAAAAAGCCCTTACCATCTAAAGTAGGAAGTGTAGTGGCTAGAGCAGGTCTAGCAATCCCTTCAATACGTCCTACTTTAAATAAGCCTCCTGCCATTAAAGCACCTGTATTACCCGCTGAAAGACAAGCATCCGCCTTTCCTTCTTCAACCGCATCCATCATGCGTGCCATGGATGAATCCTTTTTACGACGAACAGCACGTGCTGGATCGTCTGTTCCTTCGACAACTTCATCACACTGTACTACAGTTAATCGATCATGTATTTTTAAAAATGGTTCAAGCTTTTGCTGCTGACCATATAATTGAATTTCTAAATCTGGAATTTGTTCTAATGCTAATAACGCACCTTCAACAACTGATTTTGGTGCGTTGTCTCCACCCATTCCATCAAGCGCTAATTTCATTGTTGTTCACCTTTACCTTTCGTGCGGTACATATCAAATTCACCAACAAAAACTGTTTCACCGTTAACAGTGGACGTTAACTCTACTTTTGTACGATGATTTTTTTCATCACGTCCGATAACGATCGCTTTTGTAATAACACGATCTCCAGCTCTAACAGGTTTCACAAAGGTAATGTTAGAATGTACTGTTAATGCTAGTTCGTCGTCAATTACTGCTACCGCTAATGAGTTTGCCTGTGCAAACAAATGATGTCCACGTGCGATGCCATTGCGCTGAAAAACATGTTCTTCTTTTACGTCAAAAATAGATAATGCACGATTATCCAATTCAATATCAATTATTTCTCCGATCACTTCATCAATCGGTAGTGATTTAACTTCATTTTCATAGGTTTTCGAAGCAACATCTTTAATTCGTTCTCGTAATTCCGGAATAGATAATTCCATACGATCTAAACGAATTGTTTGGACACTAACCTGAAACTGTGTTGCTAGCTGTTCATCTGTGACGAATGGATTATCAGCTATCGTTTCGGATAATTGTCGCTGTCGCTCTTTTTTCGTTCGTCTCAACATCATTCGCCACCTTTTTAGTTGTTATTAGCACTTGGTACTAATATCAGTATATAGAGTATAAAAAAAGAATGCAAGACTTGTTTTTAAAACAAGCGCTCACATTCCTAATTGAACATCAAAGATTCAGTTAATCGAAGCGGTCCCCTTGTAAAACACCTGAATTTTCAAGCATTTCACGCAAATATTTGTACTCATCATCATGCCAAAAAGCATCCGTCTCAAGCATATCCGTTGCATCTTTTCTCGCAGTTTCTAGTATGCGATAATCGTGCACTAAATCCGCTACTTTAAAATCAGGCAAACCACTTTGTTTACGCCCAAAGAAATCACCTGGACCACGTAATTCCAAATCCTTTTCAGCTAGGCGGAAGCCGTCATTCGTTTCCGTCATCGACTGCATTCGCTCTTTACCTTCATCGGATTTTGGATCTGCTAGTAACACACAATATGACTGATGTTCACCACGCCCAACACGCCCACGCAGCTGATGCAACTGTGCTAAGCCGAAGCGTTCAGCGTCATAAATAATCATAAAAGTTGCATTCGGTACGTTAACTCCTACCTCGACAACAGTTGTAGACACGAGCACATGAATAGTTCCCTCACTAAAGGCTCGCATGACAGCGTCTTTTTCATCCGCTGATAGGCGACCATGCATTAATCCGACATTGTAACGCCCATTAAAATATGTTGCAAGTTGCTCATAGATTTCTACAGCATTTTGTACATCCAGCTTGTCTGATTCCTCGATTAGTGGACAAATAGCATAAGCCTGTCTACCTGCAGCAAGCTCTAATTCTAGCTTTGACATAACAGAGCCAAATTGCTCTTTTTTCATCCAATGCGTTTCAATTTGCTTACGCCCCGCTGGCATTTCATCAATCATTGAAACATCCATTTCTCCAAATGCTGTAATCGCGAGTGTACGCGGGATTGGTGTCGCCGTCATAAAGAGTACATCTGGATTTTCCCCTTTATCACGCAATATTCTACGCTGCTCTACACCAAAACGATGCTGTTCATCTGTTATAACAAAACCAAGTTTGTAAAAAACAACATCAGGCTGAATTAGCGCATGTGTACCAATTAAAATATCTATGTCTCCGTTTGCCAGTTCTTCTAAAAGTAAACGACGCTCCTTTGCTTTCGTCGATCCTGATAGTAAAGCTACACGTACGCCAAACGGCTCAAACCATTCCTTTAAATTTTCAGCATGCTGCTCAGCTAAAATTTCCGTTGGCGCCATTAACGCCCCTTGAAAACCAGCAGTTACAGCAGCATATAAACATATTGCCGCAACAACTGTTTTCCCCGACCCTACATCACCTTGAAGTAAGCGGTTCATACGATGTGGCTCTTTCAAATCTTTACAAATTTCATTGACAACGCGTTTTTGCGCACCTGTTAATTCATAGGGTAATGACGCGATAAAAGCACGTAACTTTTGCAAATCAAACTGTATAACTGTACCGCGCTCACTATCTTTCCTAATTTTACGTAACGCTTGAATACGTACTTGAAAGTTTAGTAACTCTTCATAGGCAAAACGTCTTCTAGCCTGTTTCGCATGCCCAGCATCAACAGGGAAATGAATTCCCTCAAGCCCTTCACGCATTGTAGCAAGCTTATAATCGGCTTGTAAATGCTGCGGAACAGCATCCGGTATCTCTGCACCAAACTCATCTAACGCTTGTCGCATATATTTACGAAAACGCTTTTGTGGAATCAAACCTTTTAGACTATAAACAGGTTCAAAGTCAACTTGATCTGTCTTAGGGCCAAACGTTACAGACGTTCCATTGATTACTTGTCTGCCACGGTCCCATTTTCCCGTAACGGTTATAATAGCTCCCGGTACAAGCTTTTGCTTCAAATAGCCTTGATTAAAAAAAACAACCTTAACTAAATGTCGACCTGCCAGCACCGTGACTTGTAATCGTGATTTATTGCGACCTAAAAACAGTACTGTCGGTTCACGTTCAACTTTACACTCAACTGTGACACGTTCATTATGTGGTGTTTGTGCTAAATCCTTTAAACGAAAATCCTCATGTCGATGCGGAAATGTCCATAACAAATCCGCAATCGTCTCGATGCCCAATGCCTCTAAATGCCCTGCTGTTTCTTTCCCGATTCCCTTTAATTCAGTAACGGGATTCGTTAGATCAGTCACCTTGCACGACAGCTCCTCCAAAGTTTTTCACCACAAGTACTTTACCTATAGTCATTCGTATAACCATACTATTTTTCAGCATATGAGTTTTCCCCTTTCTTACGATTACTCTTAGCTTTCATAATAATGTTGTTTGCATTTAACACTTTTGAATAAAACATACTAAGCATTTTATATATTCAATATCATTATATAACTTTTCATTTTCAGTAAGATAGCAATTCAGTTGATTAATAGTTAATTATATCGCATGAATAATCACTTTTTCATCCCAATACATTTTCTTGGTGATACTCCATATTCTTGACTCATCACCATAAAGCGTGGTTGATTTCCGTTCCGGCTGGGCGCTTTCCTGGGGGCGTCCGATGAGCCGCTTCGCTTCGCTGCAGGGTCTCATCTGTGACGCTAATCCCCAAGGAGTCGCCCAGCCTCCACTCCAATCAACTTATATACACGGCGTTCGTTTTAACTTCTATCAGTGAATGTTTATTGTATCGAAAGCATAGTGACAGGTACAAATCTTTTATGTAATGTAAGTGAAACGGCAGTTACAAAAGTCTCCTACCTCTATAAGTGGTGAGATGAATGCGGGTAAGTTACTTTTTAGAAAGTGTCCAAATTTTAATGCAACATCAATTAAAAAATGACCCAATTTCAATTATGAAGAGGGTTATTAATTGTTGTAAATCGCAAACTAGAACAAATGAACATTGTTGGCAAAACTCTCTTTGTCAAAACTACCCTCCCGAACTATTTCACCATTATGCCTTACATTTTCACCTACACCATGTAGAACCTCAAAAAAACACGCCTTCCACTTAGGAAAAGCGTGTTGAATATTTTTATTTTTGAAGTGACTTGATACTTTCTAAATTGCCATTATCAAAAATGGCTCTGCTAATAGCTTTGCCTGTTGGTGTTGCAGCAAGTCCTCCACGTGCAGTTTCTTTTAAATTCGGACTCATAGATTGTCCAATTCGGTACATCGCACCAATCACTTCGTCACACGGGATGCGACTTGTGACCCCTGCAAGTGCCATATCCGCTGCCACAAGGGAATTTGCCGCTCCCATAGCATTTCGCTTAACACAAGGAACCTCTACTAATCCCGCTACCGGGTCACAAACAAGCCCTAGCATATTTTTCAATGTAATAGCAAATGCTTCTGAACATTGCTGAGGCGTACCACCAGCCATCTCTACAATCGCAGCCGCTGCCATACCAGCAGCTGAGCCAACCTCTGCTTGACAGCCTCCAGCGGCACCTGAAATCGAAGCATTATTAGCAACAACGAAGCCGAAAGCACCCGATGTGAATAAATAACGAATCATTTGCTCACGCGTCGGATTTAGCTTGTTCTTTACCGCGAACAATGTCCCTGGTACAACCCCAGCAGAACCCGCAGTTGGAGTAGCACAAATTGTACCCATAGCTGCATTAACTTCGTTTGTTGCAACAGCCTTACTCACCGCGTCTAGTAATAAATCCCCCGACAGTGATTTGCCTTGCGCAATATAATTTTGAAGCAATACTGCGTCACCGCCCGTTAAGCCTGTTACAGATTTTACACCCTTCAAGCCTCTTTCAACAGCTTCTTCCATCACCGTTAAATTATTGTCCATTTGCTGTATAATTTCATCTCTTGAGCGTCCAGTTATTAACATTTCTTGCTCAATCATAATTTCAGAAATTAGCTTTCCTTCTTGCTCCGCTCGTTCAACTAGTTCACGAACATTATGAAACAATACGTCCATATTGGGGCACCTCCTTAGTTATTAATTTTAGAAACCTTCGAAATATGTGGTATTAAAGAAATTTGTTGTAATATTTTATCCTCAATGTTTTGGTCGACTTCTATCACCATAAGGGCCGTTAAACCACGTTCTATACGTGAAACCTCCATATGTCCAATGTTGACTGTATGCATCGCTAAACAATTTGCCACATTGGCAATACAGCCAGCACGATCATCATGAACAACAAGGATTGCTGGCATACCACCTGTTAGACGTAGTTTGAAGCCATTAACCTCACTCACTTCAATTTTACCGCCACCGATAGAAATACCAACAACGGACATCTCTCCTTCATCATCGCCAATTACAAGGCGAGCTGTATTCGGATGCTCCATATTTGCTGTTTCTGGGATAAACTCATAATCTAACCCTGCCTTTTCTGCATCGGCAAAAGCTGTTTTGATCCGCTCATCGAATGTATCGTAATTTAATAGGCCCCCTACCAAAGCTACATCTGTTCCATGTCCTTTATACGTTTCAGCAAACGAACCATATAAGTGGATTTTCGCCCATTTTGGTTGTCTTCCAAATAAATCTCTGGCAACGCGTCCAATTCGTGCGGCACCTGCTGTATGAGAAGAAGAAGGCCCAATCATCACTGGTCCAATAATATCAAATACTGAAGTAAACTTCATAATAACATCCCTCTATTCTATCCTTATAATAATATCGATTTTTTATTTATATCATGCTTGATAGTTACTATAAAAGTAAAGCACTTCTTTATCAACTTTCAGAAAATTTACACGACTATAATTTACACAACGGAAATATAGATTAACTTTTGTCTACTCCGTATACACAATAATTTCAAAATGCTGATATTCCAGTATTTCCAAGTTCAGTGTCTACTGGATGCATACATCAAATCATTTATTTTTAGCTAATTTAGCTCGTTTATTATCCCCTATTCTCCTTGTACCATAAACAAAAGCAGTACACGGCTTGTGCACTGCTTTGTCTACTTATGCGCAAAGTAGAGTGAATTATTCTACTGAAATAATATATGGATATAATCCTTGTTTACCATTAAATAACTCTACTTCAACCTCTGGATAATTCTCTTCAATGAATTTCACTAATTCTGAGGCATTTTCTTCGGTTGTATCCTCACCATAGATGACTGTTACAATTTCTGCATCTTCATCCACCAAATCAGTAATCACCTTCTCAGCAGCATCTTTTAATGCTGGAGTAGATAATACAATTTTCCCTTCTGCAAGAGCCATGAAATCATCCTTATGAATTTCCACACCATCAATAGATGTATCTCGAACTGCATAAGTTACTTGGCCAGTTTTAACATTTGCGAAGGCTTCTGTCATTGTTGCTTGGTTCATTTCAACTGCCGCTTCTGGATTAAACGATAAAATTGCTGCCATACCTTGAGGGATTGTTTTCGTTGGAACTACAGCCGCTTCTATATCTAAAAGCTCTACTGCTTGTTCTGCTGCCATCACGATATTTTTGTTATTTGGTAAAATCAATACTTTTTCAGCACCAATTTCTTGTACTGCCTTCACAATATCTTCAGTTGAAGGGTTCATTGTTTGACCGCCTTCAATAACATAAGAGGCACCAATTGAACGAAGTAATTCAGCAACTCCCTCGCCCATTGCAATCGTTACAATTGCATATGGGTGCTTTTCTGCTTTTTTAGCTGAAGAAGGAGCTTTATGATCCTCACCAACAATGGCAGAATGCTGTTCACGCATATTATCGACTTTAATTTTAATAAGACTACCATATTTTTGACCCATTGCTAAAACAGCGCCTGGTTGTTCAGAATGAATATGCACTTTTGCAATTTCTTCATCTGAAATAACGAGTAAAGAATCACCTAGAGGATTTAATTCATTGCGGAATTGTTCTTCGCTAAATGGCTCTTTTCCTTCTTCAAAACGTACCATGATTTCTGTACAATAACCAAATTCAATATCCACAGTATTCATGAAATCTTGTGCTCTATGATGTTCTGCATTAATTAAATCATCTAAAGTTGCTTCATTTTTCACCGGTAATGGCTCGCCCTTTAAAGATGCTAAAAATCCTTCATACACAAATAGAAGACCCTGACCGCCACTATCTACAACACCGACTTCTTTTAGAACAGGAAGAAGTTCAGGCGTACGTTGCAACGAAGCCTGTGCTTCAGCAGTAAATGCTTCCATCACTGCAATGATATCGGTTTCAGTTTCTGCCACTTCTACACCTTTTTTCGCCGCTTCACGTGCAACCGTTAAAATCGTTCCTTCAACTGGCTTCATTACTGCTTTATAAGCAGTTTCTACGCCTGCTTGGAAGGCACCGGCAAAGCCCATGGCATCAATTGTCGCTTCTTTTTCGATCGATTTACCAAAGCCACGGAATAACTGCGATAAAATAACGCCTGAATTTCCGCGTGCTCCCATAAGTAAACCTTTTGATAAAGCTTGAGCTGTTTTGCCGATATGTTCTGACGCATACTGCTCCGTTTCCTTTGCCCCAGATGTCATCGATAAGTTCATATTCGTTCCTGTATCACCATCTGGTACTGGAAATACATTTAATGAATCAACATAATTTGCATTTTGGAATAGGTGATGAGCACCCATTTGCACCATTTCTGCAAACTTTATTCCGTCTAAAGACTGCATTAGAATTAGTTCCTCCTCTTAATCATTCGCTACACGAACGCCCTGCACAAAGATATTGACAGATTTCACGCTCATACCTAATGTTTTATCCACTGTATATTTCACTTTCGATTGTACTTGATAAGCAACTTCCGAAATTTTTGTCCCGTAACTAACAATAATGTACATATCAATATGTAAATCGTCGTTCTGTTTTCGAATAACAACACCTTTTGCAAAATTTTCTTTACGTAAAATATCAGTTAGACCATCACGAATTTGATGTTTAGATGCCATGCCAACAATACCGTAGCATTCTACAGCAGCGCCACCAGCTATTTGTGCAAGTACATCTGTTGAAATATCAATTTGGCCGAATTCATTGTTTAATTCAATTGACATAGAAATGCCCCCTTGGCTCTTTTTGACTAAATGATATTGTAACACTTTCGTTATGCATTAAGCAACCTTAGAAGGCATGAAAGCGCATTGTATCAACGTTTTACTGACATTAAAAAGGTAAACATACATCTTCATCGAAATTTCCACTTTTGCAGTAAAAGTTATTACGACCGTTTTGTTTTGCTGTGTATAGTGCTTGATCAGCTAATTCACAGCATATTTTCAGTTGCTCGCTATTTGAAATTTTGGCATGACACATCCCGATGCTGACTGTTACAATATCAGCTACTTCCGAACGTTCATGACGAATATTTAAGTTGCGTACTTCCTCTAGAATTTCCTCACAAACATGCTCTGAAAACTTTGCGGCATGCTGACTAACGATTACAAACTCTTCGCCTCCCCACCGCGCTGCAAATGCATTATACTTTTCTGCAATTTCATCTAATAGAGCAGCCACCTTTATCAATGCTTCGTCACCCTGTAAATGACCGTAATAATCATTTAAATTTTTAAAGAAATCAATATCAATCATCATGACCGATAAAGATGTTGGTTTACTAAGTTGTTGCCCTATTTGTGTCAATTTATTATTAAAGGCTCGTCGATTAGGCAAATTTGTCAACGTGTCCCGAAGCACTTGTTCTGATAGTTCATTATTTTTCTCAGCTAATAATTTTGACAAATTGTTAGATTTTTTCATTTCTTCTTGTAATAAAATATGTTGCTTCGTAATTTTACTTTGAACTTTATAAGTATGACGCTGAATCATTAGCCCTATGGGAATAATAAGAGACATCGGTAAAAATATTTTAATGCTTTCACCTGATATTCCAACACTCAAATAAGCACTTATTAAAATTGGCGACACTGTTATTAACATAATCCAAAAAATTTTCAGGAAAGGGATAGCAAAAACAGTGCAAATCAATAAAAACAGCACCTCATAAAGAGCAGTATGTTTAAAGAAATAAACGTCCATTACGGTTATGACAGAAATTAATAACAATATTGTATAGATGTAAGCAAGTAAGATCGTTTCGTATTTTCGTAAATTAAGGGATGTAACCTTAAGTTTCTTTTCTTTCACAAATAATAACACCGCTAGATCTAGATAAAACAATATAGTGTGGATGGCTATATAAGCTGGCACCATCGCTCTTTCTGTTTTCACAAAGAAGACCTCGCCATAATGAATAATTGTAATAATGGCTGATATATACATCAATATCCATGCTACTGTTCGCATGCGTTTTAAGTTAAATTGAATCATTTCTTTTTGTATAGAGAGAGCTAGCTCTTCTTGATTTCCCATAACTTCTTCCGCCCCTAATAAACAATCTTGCAATAATTTGTCCTTTATTTATCGTCTAAATAATGAAAAATACAAGTAGTCTTTGCAAAATCGTTGAAAATTGAACAAGATTAGCTCGACCTTTAAAAAAGCTCAAAAAACCTACCATATTGCTAGGCAGGTTTCATGTAGTCAAAAACAAAACTTTATAGCAGGCATTTCACTTCGCTGCATAAAATATTCTCAAAAAAAATAAAAAAGCTGATGCTTTATTTCAAAAATCAACTTCCATGTTTTTTGTAAAACTATTGTTTCAATGAAATGAAAATGTTATGTAAAAAAATGATTCTTCGGCAAAGCAAGGGGTTGATTTTCGTTCCGGCTGGGCGTTTTCCGGGGGCGTCAGGGCAACAACTGGGTTTTGTCTGTGCGAAAGCGAAATGTAACGTAGCGGAAGCAATCAATGTTTTCTGCGAAAATGAAGTGTCATCGTACTGTTACGGCAGAAGTGGCTCGACGCTCACCATCAAGAAATAGAGTAGCACGGAGCGGAATTTTTCCTTACTGAACAACATTCTAGGCATCTATATATTCATAAAATGTTTAAAAAATATTAAAGTCATTAAAGATAATAAAGATTTTAAAGGTGGCGTAGAAATTTTATTTTCATACCCTCTTTCTGATTTCCTTATATAATAAAAGTATTGATAAATATTTCAATATTTATATACATAAGGAAATGGTGGTGTGCTAAGTTGTATTCTCATAAGCCAAAAAATTATGAGTGTCCATTTTGTCGGATTGTATCAGGGAAAGAAAAACAAAATAATGGTACAAAACAAAAAGACATTATTTATCAAAACAAACATGTAACAGCATTTATTGCGAGTAAATGGTGGCCGAACAATAAAGGACATGTTCTAGTTGTTCCGAACGAACATTTTGAAAATATATATGAACTTCCAGCAGAAATGGCTACTGAAATCCATCGTGTTGCTCAATTAACAGCATTTGCAATGAAAAATACATACGGTTGTGATGGGATTTCTACTCGGCAGCATAATGAACCTGCGGGAAATCAAGATGTGTGGCATTATCATCTTCATGTATATCCAAGATATGAAGGTGACAATCTTTACATGACGAAAGGTTACTACACAGATCCTGACGAACGACCTTTCTACGCTGAAAAGTTACGTTCATGGATACACCAAAATATTTAGGTCATTTAGTTTTAATTCAAACAAAGGGATTGGGTATGCTTTTCGTCTTCAAAAAAATATATAAATTTTTTATTCATAGAAGTTCAAAATAAACATAAAGACCACTTAAGTACCCATCTATCCATTATGCTGATAGGTGGGTACTTTAATTCAACGAGCCTAATTAAAAAACTATTTTATTTTTATATATTACATACAAATCGGGCGTGCAGTTAGTGCGGGTTAAAATCGAGCTACTATATACCAGGAATTGTAACACCTAGAAATCAACAACCATTATTTAACAAGTACTTTTTGTCTGTAAAGGTTTTTTTCTTGAAAGGTTATGTGAAAACTATTGCACTGAACGTCATCGTATGTTAAATTATTATGGTATGTGAAATACCGAACTGAAATAATAATCTTTCAGCATTAACAGTAAGGAGGGAATACAACATGCCAAAACAATGTGTAATCACTGGGCGTAAAGCTCGTACTGGTAACAACCGTTCCCACGCTATGAACGCTAGCAAACGTTCTTGGGGTGCTAACCTTCAAAAAGTTCGTATCTTAGTAGACGGTAAACCAAAACGTGTATGGGTTTCTACTCGTGCATTAAAATCAGGTAAAATCGAGCGCGTTTAATCGTCGCTTCCAAAAAATCGATTTTCGCATTTGGCGCAAAATCGATTTTTTTCTGTCTCAATAACTAGGCAAACTACCAACCGCCTTTGTGAATATTTATATAATAAAATGACTATGCCGCTAGAAATTACTTCTCATAGTAATTCCTAGCGGCTTTCATTACATATAGCAGCAACAATCTGCAGAAATTAACAATCTTCATCTTTTATCAATTTTATGCATGTCAAAAATGAACGGTATAGCTACTCACCTTATTTGAACAGAGTAACTACTAACAGTGATGTGATTGTCCATTTGTTGTTGCTGTCGCATGCTATGTGAAGTTGTTGATTGGAGTGGAGACTGGGCGACTCCTTGGGGATCAGCAATAGAGGAACGAAGGCTAAAACCATCACGTCCTGTGATAACACCTTCGTGACCAACCTCGTGTTGGCCCGAGACCCTGGAGCGAGCAACGCGAGTGAAGCGGCTCATCGGACGCCCCCAGGAAAGCGCCCAGTCGGAACGGAAATCAACCCCTCGCTTTGCTGAAGCACCATTTTTTTTACATGCTACATTAATTTCGCAGATACATTTATTTCCCAAAAAGTAAAAATCCGACTAGTGTTAGTCGGATTTTTTTACTTTCTTTTCTTTTTTAAAAATGTTGATACATGTACGCGTAATACTACTTACAAATTTCGGCAGCTGGAACGTATATACTTTCAGGACTCTCTCCCCCTTACGCTAATCTATGCTTCTTATCATTAAACATATGCCTTGCGAGAAAGATATAGACCCTGAATTCCCTATTATTTCATTACTTGTAAAGCGAGATGTACCAAGAGAGATTTCTTCATTTGTTGTTTCATATTTTACATGCCTTAATGTCACATCTTTAATCGGCTCTTCATGTGCAAAGAAAGATAAATAACGGTATTGTTCGTCTGCTTCAATGAAGTGCTTGCCCGGCATTAAAAATTGCAACATATTTGCATGATTAATAATCTTCAATACTACCTGCGGATGCTCTTTTTGTAACCGATAAATCGAACGAACCGCTGCCTCATAATGATCTAAACGACCACCTGTAACACCTGTAAGTACAATTTCTTGCGGTGTATAGGTCAAAGCTTTTAATAACGCTAAGTCCGTATCCGTTTCATCTTTTTCTTCCTGGAATCGTTGTCTATCATTTGTATGTGCCATCACCAGCTTGTATTCCTCTTGCGATAGTGAGTCAAAATCTCCTACTGTGGCATGCGGTGTGATTCCTTGCTCGATTAAATATAGCGCTCCTCGGTCTGCTCCGATAAATAACACATCACTTTGTTCTTTATACGGGCTAAATGAACAGAGTTCCGCTCTTGGCCCACCTGCACAAACAACGACTACTGTCATCCTTGAATCGCAGCCTCACCAGCAGCTAAAATTTCCTGTAGGGCCGCGGTACGATCTTCTTTACTATAAATAGCGGAACCAGCTACAAAAATTGTTGCTCCTGCTTTGGCACAAGGAATAATAGTCTCTGCATTAATACCACCGTCAATCTCTATAGCAATATCGAGATTACGTTCTTTAATAATAGCTGCTAATGCTTCAATTTTTGGCACAACAGAATGAATGAATTTTTGCCCACCAAACCCTGGATTCACTGTCATGAACAACACCATATCAATATCTTCTAAAATGTGTTGAATAGATTCTATTGGTGTATGTGGATTTAATACAACACCAGGTTTGACTCCATACGAGCGAATTAATTGAATTGTACGGTGTAAATGGCGGCAAGCTTCTACATGCACCGTAATATAGTCTGCTCCTGCATTGGCGAATTGTTCAATATATTGATCAGGATTTTCGATCATCAAATGAACGTCTAATGGTAAATCAGTTAAAGGACGAATGGCGTCTAATACAATAGAGCCAAAAGAAATATTTGGCACAAAATGACCATCCATAACATCGATATGAATAAGCTGTGCCCCTGCCTTTTCTACTTCTTTAACTTCCTCTCCTAATTTAGCAAAGTTCGCTGCTAAAATTGATGGTGCTATTTGTATCATCATTAATACCTCGGCTTTCGATCCATAATTTCTTGCATAAATTGTTTGTAGTGTTTATAACGATAGTCACGAATTTCTCCCGCCTCAACAGCTACCTTTACTGCACATTTTGGCTCCTTTAAGTGTAAACAGCCTCTAAATTTACAATCATCTGCCATACGGGCCATTTCAGGGAAGCATGCGCCTAATTCTTCTTTTTCTATTTCATCAAAATCAAACGAACTAAATCCTGGAGTATCTGCTAATAAGCCGTCACATACCTCGATTAATTCGACATGGCGAGTCGTATGTTTTCCTCGCCCTAAGCTTTGTGAAATAATTCCGGTTTTCAAATTTAAATCTGGAATCAATGTATTAAGTAGTGTAGATTTCCCAACTCCAGATTGCCCTGCTAACACGGAACTTTTTCCCTTTAAAATAGGTTGTAGACGATCAACTAATTCTTCCTCACCTTTATAGGTTTGTAGCACTGTATAATCCATGCTTTCATAATCTGCTATATAGCTTTGCAATTCCTCGCGTTCATGATCTTCTAGCAAATCCATCTTTGTTAAACAAATAATCGGATGAACATGAAATGACTCTAAAACAACTAAGAAACGATCCAGTAAAATTGTATTAAAATTAGGTTCCTTTACAGAAAACACCAAAATCCCTTGATCAATATTGGCAATTGGAGGACGTACTAATTCATTTTGGCGTTCCATAATTTTTTGAATAGTACCGTCTGATCCCTCTGTTTCCAGAGTGTATTCTACATTGTCGCCAACGAGTGGGGATTCCCCGCGATTGCGAAAAACCCCACGTCCTCGACATTGTATTAGTTGTTCTCCATCATATACATAGTAATAACCGCTTAATGCTTTACGTATTTGGCCTTGCGCCATCCAATTCCCCCTTATTTAACATCATCAATTATTGAAACTTTCTTCAGAAATAATTTGCGAGTCACGTATAATTCTATATGAGCCTACTTTGCCCTCTTCAATGACAAGCTGTATTTTATACGGTTTATTAGCCGTAATAGTAAATTCATCGGCAGCTGTTGACATTGTATGGTCTTTATCTTCAATTTCAATACGAATAGATTGCTCCATACCTTCCTCTGTTGGTTCATATGGTATTTCCACATGCACAGTTTTCACCATAGTTTTTACAGGTTTTTCGGCAGGGCCTTTACTTATAACAACAGCTATTGTAGAGCCTGGTTCAACTTCAGTCCCAGCTCTTGTCAATTGGGAAATAACACTTCCGGCAGCTATTGTATTATGATAGTCTTCACGGGCAATACTCCATTTTAAGCCTTTACTTCTTACATAGTCATCCATTTCAGCCTTCGTGTAATTCACAACATTACCTATGGTAACCATTTGTATACCTGCGCTTACTTTAAATTTCATCTTTGTATCTTTAGCGATTACCTCTTCTTGAGGTTTAGGCTCTTGATCAATAATTGTTCCTTCTCGCTCTGTTGAATGCACCCAACTTATATCCGGGTCTAAAAATTTACCACCCTTTAACATTGATTGAACTTGGCTGATTTGCTGTCCTCTATAATCTTCCACTTTCGTCGTTTCTACTCCAAGACTGACGGTTAAGTCTATTTCCGTACCTTTTACACGCTCTGTACCCTCCGCAGGGTCTGTTTCAATAACTTTACCCTTTTCAACGTCCTCATCATAACGCTCCTGAGGTTCTTTACCAACAGTAAAACCTTCAGCCACTAATTTCTTCGTAGCTTCCTCAACTGTCAAATTAGCCACACTAGGTACAGGCGTCTTTTTAGGAATAAATAGATCTGTGCCAAAATAAAGGGATAGGAAGATGGCGATAGCCGCTATTATTAGTCCAGCAACATATATTGGCCATTTTATCTTTTTCTTTACAGGTGCTGTCTTTTCCACAGGCTTCTTAGCCTCGGGTTTCGGCTTTGCTTGTGTAATTGGTTCGATTACTCTGGTCTTCGTTAAATCTTCGTCTTTACGTATAATTGGCTCTTTTATAATCGGGATAGCCTTTGTCACATCATTATCTTCCGGTATGACAAACTTTGGTTCATTGATTCGATTTGGCGATAAAATTGTTTCTAAATCTGCCTGCATTTCTTCTACAGTTGAATAACGATGAGAAGCATCTTTCGCTGTAGCTTTTAGCACAACATTTTCAACGCTTTGAGGTATTGTAGCATCGAATGCACGAACGGACGGTGTCTCGGATTGTAAATGTTTAAGCGCGATTGAAACAGCTGACTCGCCTGAAAACGGCAATTCCCCTGTTAATAATTCATATAAAACAATGCCAAGTGCATAAATATCAGATTTGTTTGTTGCCGTACCACCACGAGCCTGCTCTGGTGATAAATAATGCACCGTTCCTAGTACGGAGTTCGTTTGTGTAAATGACGTTGCACTAAGCGTCATCGCTATGCCAAAATCAGTTATTTTCACATTTCCTTCAGCGTCCATTAAAATATTTTGAGGTTTAATGTCACGATGGATAATATGATTTTCATGAGCATTGGCAATTGCTGATGTTAACTGCTTCATAATATGCACACTTCTAGCAGGAGAAATTGGTGCAAATTCCTGTATGTACTGCTTTAATGTTTTTCCTTGGACATACTCCATCACAATATAATGTAGATCACCATCATCACCTACATCATAAACACTAACGATATTTGGATGTGTAAGGCTTGTAGCAGAAAGTGCTTCACGTTGAAAACGGCGATGCAATTCATCCTCATTGGTAAAATCATAGCGTAATATTTTGATCGCTACATCACGGTTTAAAATCATGTCATGTGCTAAATAAACATTGGACATACCACCGCCACCAATTAGCCCTATAATTTTATAGCGATCACTAATTCGTTTACCTACAAGCATACTTACACCTCCTCATCTAGCCTTGTGAGTAGCACGAGGGAGATATTGTCCTCTCCCCCGCTTGCATTTGCTAATTCCACAAGTTTTCGTCCTTTTTCTTCTATTGAATCCGGATACGTAATAATTGATGCCATTTCATACACTGTAAGTTTATTGCTTAAACCGTCAGAGCAAATGAGTAAATACGATTCTGATGCTAAATCAACTTCATAAAAGTCAGGTTCGATCGATTCTTCTGTACCAACTGCTTTTAAGATGAAATTTTTCTTCGGATGCGTCAACGCTTCCTCTTCACTAATTTCACCATTTTCAACCAGAACATTTACATAGGAGTGATCTCTTGTTATTTGTTGTGCACCATCATCAAAGAAATAATACACACGACTATCACCAACATGTGCGATAAAGCAATGATTTTTTTCAATTAACACTGCAATAAACGTCGTGCCCATTCCTTTACAGTCTTCGTGTGATAAAGAATAGTCGTATATACTTTTATTCAATTGCTTGACCGCTTGTAATAACCACTCTTTTTTTGATGTTGTTGATGCAAAATGATGTGCCTCTGCCTGTAAAAAAACGGATTCTATCCGCTTCATCGCCATATCACTCGCTACATCGCCAGCATTATGACCACCCATGCCGTCTGCTACAAGTGCTAGTGCAAGCCCGTCTGGACGTTTAAAAAATGCCGCACGGTCTTCATTAATTGCTCGTTTTAACCCAATATCACTTTCGACTGTGTATTTCAACACTGGTCACCTCGTCTCTTCAGATCTCTCTTGCGCACGTAATTGACCACACGCAGCAGCAATATCAGAACCTTGCTCTCGGCGGATCGTTACGTTAATACCATTCTTCTTTAAAGTTTTTTCAAAGGCAAAAATTTGACTACGGGATGTGCGAACATAATCACGTTCTGGTACGTAGTTTACAGGAATTAAGTTCACGTGGCATTTAAGTCCTTTTATTAATGCAGATAATTCTTCTGCAATTTCAACAGAATCATTTTCACCAGACATTAAACCATACTCAAAAGTAACACGTCGGCCAGTTTTTTTAGTATAGTAACGAACGGCTTCCATTAATTCATCTAATTTATAAGCACGTGCAATTGGCATCAGTTTTTGACGATCCTCTTGGTTTGGTGCGTGCAAGGATACTGCAAAGTTAATTTGTAGTTGTTCATCAGCGAATTCGTAAATTTTAGGAACAATTCCTGATGTTGAGACAGTGATGTGACGAGCACCAATATTTAACCCTTTTTCATGGTTGATGACTTTTAAGAAGTTCATCATCGCTTCATAATTATCGAAAGGTTCTCCAATACCCATAATGACGATATGTGACACACGTTCGTCCAATTCATCTAAAGTTTGTTGTACTTTGACAACTTGCTCCACGATTTCCCCTGCTAATAAGTGACGTTTTAATCCACCTAAAGTTGACGCACAAAACGTACAGCCAATTCGGCAGCCTACTTGTGTCGTCACACAAACAGAGTTCCCATATTCATGACGCATTAATACAGTTTCAATAGAATAGCCGTCTTGTAGTTGGAATAAAAACTTGATCGTACCATCTTTAGATTCCTGTTTAATAATTGTTGACAATGTCGTTAAAGAAAAACTTGCTTCTAGCTTTTCACGTAATCCTTTTGAAAGGTTAGACATCTCTTCAAATGTTTTTACACGTTTATTATAAAGCCAATCAAAAATTTGTGCTGCACGGAATGGTTTTTCACCATTTTCCTTTAACCATTCTTCTAATTGGTCCGGCTGTAATGAGTATACCGATTCCTTTAAAGTTGGTTTTTCTTTTTTCGCGCGTCGAACAGGCTTGTCTTCCGCTTCTTCAACTAAGTCGTTAATGCGCTCATTAAATTTCTCTTGATCCACCATCAGTTGGATCCTCCTTTTTTACGAAAGGCGGCAACGAAGAAACCGTCACTACCAAAGTCTTGTGGAAAGACTTGAAGCATGCCATTTGCTTGCTTTTCCGCTAATTTTGTTGGTAAAGATTCTAGTTGTATAGCTTCCATTTCTGGATGCGTTGTTAAAAAGGCTTCTACAGTACCTTCGTTTTCCCTTTTATCTACTGTACATGTACTGTACACAAGCTTGCCATCTATTTTCAATACTTTTGTTGCAGCATCTAATAGTGCCAATTGTATTTTTTGGAGGCTTTCTAAATCTTCTTCTCGCTTTGTATATTTAATATCTGGCTTACGGCGCATAACACCTAAACCACTACAAGGTGCATCGACTAAAATAGCATCGAATGATTCTGGTTGTAGAAAATCCGGTGCCTTACGTCCATCAATCGGAGCAGTCTCTACGATATCAATCCCTAGACGATCCGTATTATGGTCGATTAAATCTAATTTATGAGGGTGAAGGTCAGTCGCTAAAATTGAACCTTCATTTTTCATAATCTCAGCTATATGTGTTGTCTTTCCTCCCGGAGCTGCACACATATCTAAGACGCGCATGCCAGGTGATGGATGCAAAACATTTGCTGGAATCATTGAGCTTTCATCCTGAATAGTAATAAGCCCTTCTTGGAATGCCTTTGTTCGAGCTGGCTGACCATTTGTTACATGTAAACATTCAGGCATTAGCTCGCTTCTCTTCGCTGCTAAACCTTCCTCTTCTATACTGGCAATCGCTTGCTCAACGCTTGCTTTCGTCGTATTTACACGTACAGTCTGCACTGGAGGTACATTATTTTCATGTAGCATTTCAGCCGCTACTTCAATACCGTAGTTATCTACAAAGCGTTGCACTAACCATTCGGGATGACTCGTTTCAATAGCAAGACGCTCAATTGGATCTTTAATGTCATCAGTAGAAGCTACACCCTGACGTAAAATAGAACGTAAAATACCGTTGACCATTGAAGCTATCCCTTTGTGACCTCGACGCTTAGCAATTTCTACAGCCTCATTTACCGCTGCATGTGGTGGGATACGTGTTAAATAATGCATTTGATATAAAGATAAACGTAAAAGCCAGCGCACCCAATGATCCACTGAGCCACAGATAAATGGCTCTAAATAGTAATCGAGTGTCATTTTATATTGTAAAGTACCATACGTAATTTCTGTTAAAAGCGCACGATCCTTAGCTTCAATTTTATGTCGCTTGATTGTTTCATTTAAAAGCAAATTACTATAGGCTTGATTTTTATCTACTGCTAACAGAATAGAAAGTGCAGCATCGCGCACATTTCCATCCCAAATTACTACGCTTTTTTTACTCATTTAAATTGGTCCCCGATCTGTAATTTAGAACCTGTACCACGCAAATATTCCTCTGCTGTCATGCGTTTTTTACCAGCTGGTTGTACATCATACAAGGCAAGTGTTGTACCATTTCCTGCTGCAACTTCAAAATAATCCTTTGAAATCGCAACAACCTCACCTGGTAAAGTATCATGCTTTGTGTTACCAACTTGTGCCCACCAAATTTTAAAGTTGCCATCTTCAAATGTTGTATAGGCAACTGGCCACGGATGAAGACCACGCACTTGATTGTATAAAGTTGTAGCATCCTTTGTCCAATCGATACGTTCTTGCTCACGTGAAATATTGCTTGCAAAGGTTACTTGTGCTTCATCCTGCACGGTACGATTATTCGTTCCATTAATAATAGAAGGAAGTGTAGCTTTTAATAAATCAGAGCCTACAGCACTTAGCTTATCAAATAGTCCACCTGTATGATCTTCCTCTTCAATTGGGATAGCCTTTTGAGATATGATATCACCTGCATCAAGCTTTTCCACCATATACATGATCGTTACACCCGTCTCTTTTTCACCATCAATAATTGCTTGGTGAATAGGTGCTCCTCCACGATACTTTGGTAAAAGTGACGCATGGACGTTAATGGAACCAAGCGGTGGTGCATCTAGCAATTCTTTCGGCAAAATTTGTCCAAAAGCAGCTGTTACGACTAGGTCAGGCTGTAAATCAATAATTTGCTGTAATTCCTCAGAACCACGTAGCTTTTCAGGCTGAATAACAGGTAAACCTAACTCCATCGCTGCTACCTTAACAGGTTGTGGTGTTAGCACACGCTTACGCCCAACTGGACGATCTGGTTGTGTAACTACAGCTTTAATATCATAACCTTCATGATGTAGCATACGCAAAATTGGCGCTGAGAAATCAGGTGTTCCCATAAAAATTATTGAAGTCATATTATTCCTCCTCTTCAGCGTACATTGCTTCAAGCTCTTCTTCAGTTAAAATGCGTTTGATTTTTGAATCAAATAGCACGCCATCTAAATGATCGATTTCATGTAAAATTGCTCGTGCATCAAAGCCTCCCGCTTCTAACTCATATACACGTCCTTCACGGTCACATGCTTCAATTTTCACATAGTCAGGTCGTTCAACCTCACCGTATAATCCTGGGAAGCTTAAGCATCCTTCAATATCTACTTCAGCGCCATCTGTTTCAATGACAGTCGGATTAATCATTTCTAAAATATCTCGTTCCTCGCCAAGCTCGACAATGGCAACACGTAATCCTACATTTATTTGTGGTGCAGCAATACCAACGCCATCGTATTCAACCATTGTGTCATATAAATCATCTAGTAATGTAATAATTTCTTCATTAATTTCTTTTACTTCCGCGCACGGCGTTGATAGTACCTTTGCTGGATGTTCAACAACTTTTTTAATTGCCATCTTATGTTCCTCATTTCTATATTTAAGGTCAAGTGTGTTGATTAGTTATTTTTAACCACTCAAATTATTTAGAAGGCTCTGATTTCCGCTACGGGCTACTCGCTTTCCTGCGGGCGAGCGTCGAGCCGCTTCCTCCGCTGCGCTCCGTGCAGGGTCTCGTCTGTCTCGCTTTCCCGCGGGAGTCGAGTAGCCCTCCGCTACAATCAGTAAAAAACGGGAAAATATTAGCAAGATAGCAACAAAAAAATCTTTCTATCAGCCAATAACAAACCTATATTTACCTAATCAACACGCCTGATTTAAAGTTATACCTTATTTAATTGGACTCCATATCACTAGCTACGACTCTGTCAGCATTTAATATGCTCAGCATCATAACTCGTAGTTGATTTCCGTTCCGATTGGGCGCTTTCCTGGGGCGTTGGGGCAACAAATGTTTTATATGTGCGAAAGCACCGATTTTGGTCACGAAGGCGTTATCACAGGATGTGATGGTTTTAGCCTTCGTTCCTCTATTGCTAATCCCCAAGGAGTCGCCCAATCTCCACTCCAATCAACTTATCCTCATGACATCAGTTTTAACAAAATGTCATCCCAAACTTTGAGTGATGAATCATTTTATATAGTTGACGGATCTAAATCTACCGTCATTAATATTCCCTGTTTAATCCATTCCCCTCGATACATCGCTAAAAGGCGCTGTAATACAGGAATGAGATTTGGTTCAATTTTATATTTTATCAAACATTGATAACGATATCTATTTTGGAGACGACTAATACTTGCAGTTGTTGGTCCAATAATTGCTACCTTGTTTGATAAGTTTTCCCTTAGCCAATCCGCTGCCCTTCCAGCATACTCTGCTGCCATCATGACATCCTCATGAGATATTTGAACAAGCGCTACATAATAATACGGTGGATAGCTAGAGCGGCGACGTAAAAACATTTCACGTTCGTAAAATGGCTCGTAATCTTGTATTTTGGCCAATTCAATTGCATAATGCTCTGGTGTATACGATTGAACAATAACCTCACCATGCTTTTCATGACGTCCAGCTCTACCACTAACCTGCGTTAATAATTGGAATGTACGCTCCGCTGCACGGTAGTCAGGTAGGTGCAGAGATGTATCAGCACTAAGTACACCAACAAGCGTAATATTAGGAAAATCAAGACCTTTAGCAATCATTTGCGTCCCTAGCAAAATATTTGCCTGTCCTTCTCCAAATGCTTGCAAAATTTCTTCATGTGCACCCTTTTGCTTTGTGGTATCAACATCCATTCGGAGAACCCTTGCCTCAGGAAATAGCTTATAAATTTCTTCCTCGACTTTTTGTGTTCCCGTACCGAAATAACGAATATGCTCACTCTGGCATTGTGGACATATTTGAGGAACACGCTCCTCATAACCGCAATAATGACATTTTAATTTCTCGGTTGTCCGATGATACGTTAATGAGATGTCACAGTTCGGACATTGTACAACCGTCCCACAATCACGACAAAGCACAAAAGAAGAATAGCCACGACGATTTAAAAACAGCACCATCTGTTCTTTTTTCTCAAGCCTTATACGTATAGCATCAATAAGCTGCTCCGAAAACATAGAACGATTCCCTTTTTGAAGTTCTTCTCGCATATCGGCAATAAAAACAGTTGGTAGCGGTTGGTGCAAAGCACGTTGCTTTAAGGATAGCAAACTATATACGCCCTTCTTTGCTCTCGCAAATGATTCAAGTGCAGGCGTTGCACTACCTAATATAACAGGACATTTGTAAAATTCACTTCGCCAAATCGCTACATCTCTAGCATGATAACGAGGTGAATCTTCTTGCTTGTAGGTTGATTCATGCTCTTCATCTAAAATAATGAGGCCTAAATTTGTAAAAGGTGCGAAAATGGCTGAACGAGCTCCAACAACAACACTTACTTTTCCTTGCTGAATTTTACGCCATTCATCATACTTTTCACCGACAGATAAGCCACTATGCATCACAGCAACCATCTCACCAAAACGACTACGAAAACGCTCTGTCATTTGTGGTGTTAATGATATTTCAGGCACTAGCATAATGGCTTCCTTACCTTCATCTAACACCTTTTGTATCGCTTGCAAATATATTTCAGTTTTACCGCTTCCCGTGACGCCGTGTAGTAAAAAAGTTTGCGCCGTCTGTTCTTCCATCGACCCGTTAATAGCCTTAAGTGCAATGTGCTGCTCTTCCGTCAATTGTAAAGATTGCGTACGGGAAACCTCCTTCGTAAAGGGGTCACGATACACCTCTTCTTGTATAAAATGGGCGGCCCCTTTGTCAATAACCGACTGTAATACCGCGGGAGATGCACCTGTTTCCTCATAGATTTTCTGTGGCAAAAGGACCTCTCCTAGATGACTGCCCATCCATTCAATCAGCTGGCGTTGTTTAGCTGCTCTCACTGCACCTTCCATTGCTTTGTGGATATCTTGCTGATGATCGGAAATTTTGACCATCCGTATTTCTTTCACATTGCCTTGCTGCTTCACAACATTTTCTATTTTTACAATTTTATTAGTAATAAGCTGTTTTAATAAAGGAAGTAATTCTGCACGCTCGAATTCTTTGAAATTAGCCTGTTGTCGCTTACCAAAAATAGCTTGCGCCTCATCTGGCAAAGCATCTTTCTCCTCTAATAGCGTTATGATTTTTTCATACTTCGCTCGAAGCGCTGATGGGAGCATGACCTGTAAGGCATCAATTTCATAACAAATCGTTTCGTTTTTCAACCACTTCGCCATTAACAGCATTTCTTCGGTTAATACAGGCTCTATATCTAAAATTTGCGCAATAGACTTTAATTTATTAGATGGTACTTCTGTTTCATTTTTTAATCCGACCACAAAGCCTAGAACATTTCTTGGCCCAAACGGTACTTTTACACGACAGCCCATCTCGATAATATGTGCCCATTCTGTAGGCACTTCATAGTCAAATGGACGATCTACATGGTATGTTGAAACATCCACTATAACCTCTGCAATCAACAAACTCATTGCTTCTCACCTTGTAATAAATATGTCCAAAATGCTTGCGCAAACTGCATGGCATTTGTCGTATCCCATATTTGACCTTTTACTTCTGCCGTGTCACTAAAGTCAATCCACGTGTCAGACGTAATTGTTAACATTGGCTTTCCAATAACCTTTTGCCCAAAAGTTATTACGGTCATGCCTTCTACGGATAGTATCGGTGCCCCTTCAATTGTAGGCGTATTTGCTGCATGGATAAAAAATGCAGATGGATATTGCTTTTTATAATCTTCAAGCTGCTCAAAGAGTTTATGCACGCTTGTTTCGTCCTCATCTATGAGGATTACATTTGCCCCAAGTGTTTTTGCCTCTTTTGCTATTGCCTGACCAATTCTACTATTCGCCTGCGTACTAATTACATGGTGCTCGTCCATTGGAACATAAGACGCCCCAGCTGTAACCACTACCGTTTTACCAGCTAATAGCTTAAGCTTCTCTGAAAAAAATTCTTGCACAATCGCCGTAATTTTTTCTGGCTCCTCTAAACGACCTTTGCCAACATAGCCACATGCCAAAAATCCTTCCGAAGGCTCAATAAATTGATAGCCATCAGATTGTAACTGAGCCAAATTTCGTTTTACCGCTGGATGGTCATACATATGTACATTCATCGCTGGTGCAAGCCATACAGGGACAGTAGTTGCAAGCAAGGTCGTCGTTACCATATCGTCTGCAATTCCATTCGCCAGTTTACCTATGACATTTGCGGTAGCTGGTGCAACTAAAATTAAATCTGCCCAATCCGCCAAATCAATATGGGCAATAACACTCGAATCCTTTTCATCAAAAGTATCGAAAAAAACATCATTTTTGGACATAACTTGAAAGCTCAGCGGATTCACAAATTGTCTTGCTGATGCTGTCATGATAACCTTTACATTTGCTCCTGCCTGAGATAGCTTGCTAACTAGAGCGACAGCCTTATAAACTGCTATGCCACCTGAAACACAAAGTAAAATATTTTTATTCATGCACAATCGTCCTTTCAAATGATAAGCTCCCAAAGGAACATTCCCCGGGAGCTCTCGACATTCTGTATAATCAAAAATCCACTGCAGACTTTAACATTAATTTGGCAAAAGCTTATTTATCAATGTTAGATTTCGTCTTCATACACAGTTGACTCATCCTGTGATACTTTCGTAAGTACACCTGCCGCTACTTCTTCAAGCGCTTTCCCTACGTATTTATGGGAAACATACTTGTGTAAACGTTCAGTGTCTTGTTCCTCTTGCATTTGACGAGCACGTTTAGATGCTAGACTTACTAAAGAGTATTTTGAATCGATTTCTTTTTTTAATGTATCTACTGATGGGTATAACATAGGTTTATTCTCCTCTCAACATTGACAAATATCTTTTTTCAACACGTTCTCTACGACAATGCTCTGCTTTAATAATCGCATTTATACGATCACAAGCATTTGTCACTTCATCATTTTCAACTACATAATCATAAAGGCTCATCATTTCGAGCTCTTCGCTTGCAGTTGCAATACGCTTCGCAATAACGTCTGCTGTTTCCGTCCCTCGACCAACTAAACGGTCTTTTAATTCCGTTAAGCTTGGTGGGGCTAAGAAAATAAATAATGCATCTGGTGCCTTTTTGCGGATTTGTGCAGCACCTTGCACTTCAATTTCTAAAAACACATCACGTCCTGCATCAAGTGTTTCATTTACGTAGGCTAACGGCGTTCCGTAATAATTCCCTACAAATTCAGCATGCTCCAATAAGCCACCCTGTTCAATCAACGCTTCAAATTCTTCACGTGTCTTGAAAAAATAGTCTACACCATCTACTTCACCTTCGCGAGGATTTCGTGTTGTCATCGAGATGGAATACTCATAATTCGTATTCGGCTGAGAAAATAATTCTTTTCGCACTGTCCCTTTACCTACACCAGATGGGCCAGACAGAACAATTAATAATCCACGTTCTTTTATCATTTATTCTCTATATCTCCCTTAATTTATAACAGATACAAAGCAAGCTATTCGATATTTTGAACTTGCTCGCGCATCTTTTCTAAAATTGTTTTCGCCTGAACTACTGCAACGGCCGCCTCTGTTGATTGATTTTTTGAACCAATCGTATTGATCTCGCGGTGTATTTCCTGCATTAAAAAGTCTAATTTACGGCCAACTGAAATCGTTTCTTGTAATGTTTCTTCCAGTTGATTAAAATGACTATCTAATCGGTCCAATTCTTCAGTGATGTCCACACGTTCTGCGAATATCGCTACTTCGGCAAGTAGACGATCTTCTAACAACGCTCCATCCGCCAGTTGAGAAATTCTTTCCGATAATCGTGTACGATATTTTTCTACAGCAAGAGAGGCACATGAACGAATGTGGTTCACTTGTTCCACTAACTGTTCTTTATATTGTACAACAACATCATGCAATTCTTGCCCTTCACGCTCACGCATTTGAATGAGCTGTTCAAGTGCTTGTGAAATAGCCTTTTCAACAGCACAGAGTAAATCCTCAGGTGTAAGCTGTGGCTTTTCCTGTACAAGCGCTTGTTCAAGCGATAGTAGCTCTTGCATTGTCCATTTTTCTTCTAGTGGTACTTTACTTGCTAATTGCTCTTTTGCCTTACGATACGCTTCAATTAATGACCAATTAATTTCAATAGATTGCTCGACGTTCTCTAAATCCTTAACATAAACCATCACATCAATTTTGCCACGTGACAAAGCTTGCGAAATTAATTTCTTTGCAAAAATTTCTGCTTCAAGCCATTCTTTCGGGAATTTTGCATTAATTTCTAAAAATCGATGGTTGACCGAGCGCATTTCTACGGTTAATTGAAAGTCTGTTGTTGTTGTGACACCTCTGCCAAAACCAGTCATACTACGCACCAAGGTTCGTCACACCTTTCTTTGCATACTGGGATTATTATAACATAAGCTCTGTCATTTATGACGTGTCTCTCCGTAAAAAATTAGATCAATTTCGCCTTGGCGTAATCGCGTCCGGAGGCTCTATCTTCATTCAGTAGGTGGATAAACACCTGCTGAATGAAGATAGAGCAAAAGTTAATTCTACCACATATGAAGCTATATTTTAATATTCACCTAAAAAATGCTATGATAAACATAAGAAAAAACTCATCACCAAAAGAAGAGCTGAACTTTGGTAAAATTTATGCCATGTCCAGAAGTTGATTGAAGTGGAGACTGGGCGACTCCTCGGGGATCAGCAATAGAGAAACGAAGGCTAAAACCATCACTTCCTGTGATAACGCCTTCGTGACCAGCATCGTGCTGGCCCGAGACCCTGCAGCGAAGCGAAGCGGCTCATCGGACGCCCCCAGGAAGCTTTGCTCTGTGCGATAGCGTAGCGACAGCAACAACAAATGTTTTATCTGCGCGAAAGCGAAGCGTCAACAACAAAGCGCCCAGCCGTAACGAAAATCAACCACAAACTATGGTGATGAGCATATAAATGGATTTAACTATAAGGTGTGTTGATTAAGAAAACCTTGTTATGCTATCGAGCGATTTTTTGTTGATATTTTGCTTAAATGTGCCCATTTTTAGCAGATTGTAGTGAAGGGCTACTTGACTCCCGCGGGAAAGCGAGACAGACGAGACCCTGCACGGAGCGAAGCGGAGGAAGCGGCTCGACGCTCGCCCGCAGGAAAGCAAGTAGCCCGTAACGGAAATCTGCACCTTTTATGTAATTTGCAATAGAAATGGTTAATCAATACACCTGTTAAAATATAAAATACGAAAGTACCAAGGATGCTTATATCGTTGGAAAGAGGAATTCATATGGCATTTGATGGCTTATTTACTTATTCAATGACAGCCGACTTACAACAATTAGTAACAGGTCGGATCACTAAAATACATCAACCAAACGCTCAGGAAGTTGTTCTACATATCCGTGCGAACGGAAGCAATCATAAATTACTTTATTCGATTCATCCTTCTTACGCACGTGTTCACCTTACCGAGCAATCTATAGAAAATCCAGCAGAACCCCCTATGTTTTGTATGCTGTTGAGAAAGCATATAGAGGGTGGTTTTATTTCTTCTATTAAACAGCACGATTTTGATCGAATTATAATAGTAGAAATTGAAAGTAAAAATGAAATAGGCGACCCTATTGTAAGGGAGTTACATGCTGAAATTATGGGCCGTCACAGTAACCTGTTATTAATAGATAAGGAACAGGGAAAAATAGTCGACAGCTTAAAGCATTTGTCACCTTCCGTGAATAGTTTCCGTACAGTTTTACCTGGTCAGCCTTATATCGCACCGCCCGCACAGAATAAATGGCACCCTCTAGCAGTAACCGACGAACAGCTTACACTGTTTTTCTCTGAACCAAAAACGGCTAAGGAAGTAGTTTCGCAATTTATTGGTTTCTCTCCTATACATGCTGAGGAATTATTATTCCGATTAGCAGATACAGATAATCGTGTAAATTGCTTTAAAAATTTTATAGCTTCCTTTAATAATGGTGGAACAAAGCCGATGTATGTAATCGCAAATAATAAAACGTACTTCTCACCAATCGCGCTTACACATTTACAAGGAGATGTAACGATTTATCCAAATGTCCATGAGCTACTTGACCGTGTATTCTTCGCTCGAGCTGAGCGTGATCGTGTTAAACAGCAGGCTGGTGATTTGGAGCGATGGCTACAAAATGAAATTGACAAGCTTATATTAAAAACTAAAAAGTTAAATAAAGACTACGAACGCGCATCTAAGCTAGATCAGTTTCAATTATTTGGAGAATTACTGATGGCGAATGTTTACGCGTTTGAAAAAGGTGTAAAGGAAGTAACTGTCACTAACTATTATAGTGAAACTGGGGATGAAGAAATCACCATTCCAGTGAGTGAACGTAAAACACCTGTTGAAAATGCTCAAAGCTATTACACAAAATACACAAAAGCAAAAAATGCCCTTATTATGGTTCAAGAACAGTTAGAAAAAACGAAAGAAGAAATTGCCTATTTCGAAATGCTTGCTCAGCAGGTACAACAAGCTGCTCCTGGAGATATTGAAGAAATTCGCGAAGAATTAGCAGAACAAGGTTATTTGAAATTACGCCATGCACGAAAAAAGAAAAAACAAGCGAAGCCTGAGCCTGAACGTTATGTCTCTTCAACAGGTGTAGCGATCTCTGTAGGAAAAAATAACAAACAAAATGACATGCTTACATTTAAAATTGCTAAACGCACAGATATTTGGTTGCATACGAAGGATATTCCAGGCTCACATGTTGTCATCCATACAAGTGAACCTGACGAAACAACATTACGAGAAGCTGCAACACTTGCTGCCTATTTTTCAAAAGCAAGAGACTCTTCCTCTGTTCCTGTAGATTACACAGAAATACGTCAGGTAAAAAAACCAAATGGCTCTAAACCTGGTTTTGTTATTTACTTTGAACAAAAGACTTT
Source organism: Lysinibacillus sp. RC46 (assembly GCF_041262385.1). Taxonomy (NCBI): domain Bacteria; kingdom Bacillati; phylum Bacillota; class Bacilli; order Caryophanales; family Bacillaceae; genus Lysinibacillus; species Lysinibacillus sp. RC46. The sequence continues at coordinate 311,792 of NZ_JBGCCF010000001.1, forward strand.
ATACATCGACCCTGATGAAACTGTCATTTTACAGTTAAAAAAACAATCTTAAAGGTTGAGGCTAGGACATAACTGGATAAAACCTTAAAAAGCGCGAGAAATCAATTTTAGAAATGTTGATTTCTCACGCTTTTCTTATGTAATTTTTTTGGTTGCTAAAGTTATATAGCGATTTAATCGTTAAACTCCATATTCAGTATTTTGTGGGGAGCTTCAATACGTCTCGTCATCTCCATGGGGAGCTTACCTCAATGATGAAATGTATCGTATTCAATTTTTATGACAATGACCACGAAATCTGTACTATACGACTATTAAATTCCCCTTTATCTTGATTGATTTTTGTATCTATTGTTCCTTATTATAATAACCCTAAAAAAACTGATGAATATTCCGTACTGTTTATTCCGAGGTTATTGACTTCCCCCCTTCTAAATGGCTAAATTTAAATAAAAAGTAAATAGCATTCCAGAAAGGACGTATCTTTATGTCTGTAGGCAAAAAATTAAGCTTTGGTTTTTTAACCATCATTCTGACCTTAATTATTTCATTAGTCATTATGTTTATTCAATTCTCAAACATTGATAAGAAGGTAGAAAATGCACTAGAAAACCGTGTAACGCTAGTAGAATTAGCTAATAATATTCAAACTGAACGAGCAATGCAAGGTCTTTACATTCGGGCAATACTCCTTGAAGACTCAGCAGCTAATAAAGATAACTTTACAAAGCATGCTAGAATGCTAGATGCGCATGTAAAAGAGATCAATGAAAAATCTGATTCATCCGAAATGGAGACCTATGCAAAGGATCTAAATACATATAATGAAGCTTTTAACAAAGCAGCTGAAGAAGCATTAGCACTTCATGATGCTGGAAAATTAGAAGAAGCGATACAAAAAGTTAATGGCGATGTTCAAAAAGCAAATACAGATTTGTTAGCAGTATCAGAGAAAATTGTAAGTTATCAAAAAAATCAACTTGATACTGTCACGAAAGAATCTAAACAAGCAGTATCAAATTCTCAAACAATCTCAATCATTGCTATCATTATTGGTGTAATACTTGGGGTATCTCTGATGTATTATGTACAGCGTACAATTTCACGACCTTTGAAATCCGTTGTTATGGCTGCCAATAATATTGCTAATGGTGAATTATATCATCAAGATCTTTCTCATCAATCTAAAGATGAAATCGGTCAGCTTTCTACAGCCTTTAACATAATGAAAAGTAGCTTACGAGGTTTATTAACACATATCCAAGGCAATGCGGAACATTTATCAGCTTCTGCTGAAGAGCTATCCGCCTCTATCGAAGAAATTTCTGCTTCTGCTGATGAGATTACTGAACGCATTAACGAGACAGCGAATGCAGCATCTACTGCTACAATTGCTTCCAATGAGAGTGCACATGCAATGGATGAAACAGCACTAGGTGTACAACGTATAGCAGAAGCAACTCAACAACTTCACCAAAGCGCAGTAACAACAACTGAATTGGCGAATAACGGTAATAGTACAGTTGATGAAGCTCAACAACAAATGAACGTGATTTATGATTCTACTCAAACGATTAACAAGCTCGTTCAAAAGTTAAGTAAGCAATCAGAAGAAATAGGCAATATAACTACAGTAATTACAGCCATCACAGATCAAACGAATTTATTAGCGCTCAACGCTGCAATCGAAGCTGCACGTGCAGGTGAACACGGTAAAGGCTTCGCTGTTGTAGCAGATGAAGTTCGTAAGCTAGCAGAAGAATCAAAGCAATCAGCCAATCAAATCGTTACGTTAACACAAGAAATCCAAGAAGATACACAAAATGTAGAGAAGGCTGTCGAAGATGGGCTACATTCTGTCACAGATGGTGTGAGAATTATTGACGATGCTGGCAACTCTTTCGAAGCAATCGCAAAAGCGATCACTACAATGACAGATCAAATAGAAGACATTTCATCTACTACTGAAGAAATCTCTGCAAGCGCTGAACAAGTAGCAGCCTCTGTTGCAGAAATTGCTCAGGGCGCTTCTTCTAGTGAAGCCAATACACAGCTCATTGCTGAAGCTAGTAAGGAACAAGCAGCAACAATGCAACAAGTAAATCATGTTGCTACAGATTTAAGTGAAAAATCCTCGGACTTACAAACCCAAATTAATCAATTTAAGCTTTAACTTCTTTCAGCATTTATTTCCTGTAGCGAAAGCAAAGTGACAGGTACAGAAGTCTCCCACCTCTATAGGTGGTGAGATGAATGCGGATTTAAGTTACTTTTCAGCGGGTGTCCAAACATCTGTGCCTGGCGCTACGCTTTCGGTACAAAAGACATCTGCTGAAAGAAGTTAAAGCCTCCGGCGGATGTCACGGCATAATTGATACATTTAAGCAGAGTATTTCTATAATCGAAATGCTCTGCTTTATTAATGTTTACCTACATTCCCGATATCGAAAGCGCGAGTGCAACGGAGCTACCATAGTTAAGGAGACTAACAACATATACGCTAATAATCCTTCGCTCGCCTAAGGAAACGTTCACCTTTAACTACCGTTAACCGTACTTTACTGTTTATTTTTAGGAAGACTACCATTTAACTTAGTAAATATGGTAAAATAGACCATACAAAGAAATGCAGTAATTTTCTACTCATCAAGTTCTACCTACACAATGTTTAGTAACTTTATGTAGGAGCTTTCCTCATAAGCGAGACAATTGGATTTCTCCATAAAACAATACCAAAAACATATGCATTTTTCCATTTATCGCATGTCCAATCCTACATTCATATAATTGATTCAATACACTGTTTTTTATACATCATTGTATATTCAAGTAACGTGTAAATTATTTCAAAAAAACATTTTTTACTAAAATACCCGATATTTATTCTTTAAGAGAGGCACATTTTACTCTAATTTTTCTTTCTTCTCTTTTATACTGGTTAATCTAAGAAAAATACAAAACAAGTTTCTTATATATCATTAATAGATAAAAATATTCATTCTTCGAGAATGTAAATTACAAAAAATTCCTACTCAGGAATATAAATCACTCAGTTTTACAACGATTTTCTACAAATCTACATAAATATCTTACATATCACACGCATGACTTTTGATTCATTTTACAGATAATAATATTATTATCTGAAGAATACGAATTTTCGATATAGTGAGTTATTTTTTAATTTTTATTCTATTTTTGATATATACAATAAATAAACATCATTTTTTTATCATGAAAGCGCTTTCTCTATTTAATGTGATAAATCGAAAAAAATTACTATCTTCAAAAATGTCAGATAATACTATATAAATTCGAATATTTTTTATTTTGTGCACAATGATTTTTTTGGTATATTAAATAAGAGCTTCATAGAAGGCTTAAAATTGTATAAGGGGGATTTACATGATTAAAAACAAAAAGTTTTTATTATTAACAGTCCTTGCAGTATTCTCATTAGTACTAGCTGCATGTGGCTTCGGTGGTGAAAAGTCTGATAATTCTTCATCTTCAGACGGTACAAAAGATTCTGGTTCAAAAGCTAAAGAGCTTAACTTAGCAGTTGCTTCAGAACCACCATCTTTACACCCAGGACTTGCAGAAGATACTACATCTAGTGCAATCTTAATTAACATTTTTGAGGGTCTAACTGTTTCAGACGCTAATGGTGATCCTACTCCAGGCATGGCTGAGAAGTGGGAAATCAGTCCTGATAAAAAGACTTATACTTTCCACTTACGTGATGCAAAATGGTCAAATGGTGATGCAGTTGTAGCAGGTGACTTCGAATATGCTTGGAAATGGGCGTTAAATCCAGAAAACCTTTCTGCGTATTCTTCTATTTTCTACCCAATTAAAGGGGCTCAAGCTTACAACGAAGGAAAAGGATCTGCTGATGGCGTTGGTATCAAAGCTGAAGATGACAAAACTTTAGTCGTAACTTTAGAAAACCCAACTCCCTATTTCCTAGAATTAACAGGATTTAAAACGTATTTACCAATTAACCCAAAAGTGACTGAAGCTAATAAAGAATGGTACGCAGACGCAGGTAAAGATTACGTAACAAATGGTCCTTATAAATTAAGCGATTGGAAACATAGCGATTCTATCGTTCTTACAAAAAATGAAGATTATTGGGATGCATCAAATGTAGATGTTAATACTGTAAATGTTGCTATGATTGAAAAAGAGCCAACTGTTGCTACTAACTTTAAAAGTGGCAAGCTTGACTATATCGGTAAACCATTCCAAACAATAGATCTTAATGTAATTGATGAATTCAAAAAAGATGGTTCTTTAACAATCAAGGACGAAGCAAGTATCTATTGGTATAAATTCAATACAAAAGATAAAATTATGAAAAATGCAAATATCCGTAAAGCTCTTACTTTAGCAATCGATCGTAAAACATTAATTGACAATGTAACTAAAGGTGAACAAAAACCGGCTACAGGTATGGTTCCTATAGTAATCCCTGGATTTGAAAATGACCGTGGTTACATGAAAGATAATGATGTTGATGGAGCAAAAGCTGCTCTTGAAGCTGGGATGAAAGAACTTGGTATTAAAGACCCTAAAGATCTTAAAGTTAACATTTCATTTAACACTTCTGAAGGGCATGCAGCAATCGCTCAATATATTCAAGAAGAATGGAGCAAAAAACTTGGTATTTCATCTCAGTTAGATAACTCAGAATGGCAAGTTTATATTGATAAATTAAAAACTGGTGATTATCAAATTGGTCGTATGGGCTGGGTAGCTGACTTTAAAGATCCATATACATTCCTTGAACAGTTCGATACGGCTAAAAACGGTAACAACCAAACAGGCTGGGAAAATGCTCAATACAAAGATTTATTGAAAAAAGCAGTTGCTGAAGTAGACGAAGCTAAACGTATTGAATATTTAAAACAAGCAGAAGCAATTATTATGACAGAATTCCCAGTTGCGCCTATTTACTACTACACTAACTTATCAGTAGTTAAAAAAGGCATTGAAAACTTAAATCCAAATCCAACTGGTGATATTCACCTTAAATACGTAAAGATGAAATAATAATTTCTTTTAAGCTCTAAGCGAAGAGCTGCCTCGTAGCCACTGCGGTGCGAGTCAGCTCTTTTTAAAATACGAAGGCACTTATTTGTCAGATAATTGACAAATTGAAGGAGGAGTTTTATGTGATTAAATATATTTTGAAAAGGCTGATGTATATACTTCTCGCGCTTTTCGTCATCGTAACGGCTACGTTTTTCCTATTACGTCTTGCTCCTGGTAACCCATTTGCATCTGAACGTAATTTCCCTCCTCAAATAGAGGCAAAGTTAAACGAAACGTATGGATTAAATAACCCTTGGTATATTCAGTACAAAGATTATTTAATCGATGCGGCCACTTTTAATTTCGGTGAATCTATGAAATATAAAGCGCGTTCTACGAATGATATGATTGCAGAAGGCTTCCCTGTATCGTTAACTTTAGGAATTGAAGCGATGCTGCTAGCGATTGGATTTGGTGTATTAATCGGCGTAATTGCTGCGCTTTATCATAATAGGTGGCCAGATTATTTGGCAACGACCTTTGCGGTGCTTGGAATTTCCGTTCCATCCTTTATATTAGCTGGACTCATGCAATATTTCCTTGCATATAAACTTCAGCTATTCCCCATTAGTGGATGGAAAGGCTTTAGTTATAGTATATTGCCAGCCTTTGCTATTGCATTAACGCATATGGGCTTTATTGCTAAACTGATACGATCAAGTATGCTTGAACAAAATAATAGTGATTACGTAAAAATGGCTCGTGCAAAAGGTATAGGCAAATGGACAATTGTCTTCCGCCATACTTTACGTAACGCCCTCTTACCAGTTGTTACTTATTTAGGTCCATTAACTGCTGCTGTTGTTACAGGTAGCTTCATCGTAGAGCAAATTTTTGCGGTTCCTGGATTAGGTAAACACTTTGTGCAAAGTATTACGAACCGTGATTATACAGTTATTATGGGGACAACGGTGTTCTACTCAATCATTCTTTTATTTGCGGTATTCATCGTAGATATTTTATACAGCGTGATCGATCCGCGAATTAGATTGAAAGGAGCGAAAAAGTAATGACACAGCAACAAATCGAAAAAGATAAGTTTAAAATTGTTGGCGGAAATCACGAAGCCACTGAAAAATTAGCAGATAAATCTGTCTCCTTTTGGAAGGAAGTATTTATTCGTTTTTCCCATAATAAAATGGCGATTTTTGGTTTAATTGCGTTAATAATTATTTTTTTAATGGCTATATTAGTGCCGATGTTTTCACAATACCACTATAGTGATCAATTAGGTGCTTTTAATGCTCCACCATCATCAGAATTTTGGTTTGGTACAGATGATTTAGGTCGAGATATTTTCGTTCGCGTATGGGCTGGCGCTCGCATTTCTTTATTCATCGGCTTTGCTGCGGCAATCATAGACTTGATCATTGGCGTATTATGGGGAAGTATTTCTGGTTTAGCAGGCGGTCGTGTTGACAATATTATGATGCGTATTGCCGATGTTTTAACAGCTGTTCCTTACCTATTAGTTGTAATCGTCCTTTTAGTAGTATTAGAACAAGGTATTATACCAATGATTATCGCACTATCGATTACAGGTTGGATCAATATGGCCCGTATTGTACGTGGTGAAGTATTATCTATTAAAAATCAAGAGTATGTTTTAGCAGCTCGTACTCTTGGCGCAAGAACAGGACATTTAATTTTAAAACATTTAGTGCCAAATGCACTTGGTGCAATTTTAGTAACAATGACATTAACAGTGCCATCTGCTATTTTTACAGAGTCTTTCCTTAGTTATCTAGGACTTGGGGTTCCTGCTCCACAAGCCTCTTGGGGAACAATGGCTTCTGATGGAAATGGTGCGATTACAAATGCTCCTTGGCGTTTAATATTCCCTGCACTGTTCATTTCACTAACAATCTTTGCGTTTAACGCAGTTGGTGACGGCTTACGTGATGCATTAGATCCAAAACTACGTAAATAAGGAGGTGGTCAAAATGAGTAAAACAATTCTAGAAGTAAAAGATTTAAAAATAAACTTTAAAACTTATGCAGGGCTTGTTCGTGCTGTTCGTGGTGTAAACTTTGACTTAAAAGAAGGTGAAACACTCGCAATCGTTGGTGAATCCGGTTCTGGTAAGAGTGTTACGAGTAACGCATTAATGAAACTAATTCCACAGCCACCTGGTATTTATGAGTCCGGGCAAATATTATTTAATGGCCGTGATTTAGTGACTTTAAGCGATAAAGAAATGTCAAAAGTACGCGGAAATGAAATTGCAATGATTTTCCAAGATCCTATGACAAGCTTAAACCCGACTATGAAGGTCGGACGTCAAATAACTGAAGTAATTTTACAACATAAAAAAGTATCAAAAGCTGATGCTAAAAAACGTGCAATCGAACTTTTAACGCAGGTAGGTATCCCCTTCCCTGAAAAACGTTATAACCAATACCCGCATGAATTTTCAGGCGGTATGCGTCAACGTGTTGTTATTGCCATCGCACTTGCAGCTGATCCTAAGCTTCTAATTGCCGATGAACCAACAACAGCATTAGACGTTACTATTCAAGCGCAAATTTTAGAGCTAATGAAAGAAATCCAAAAAACTTCGAAAACATCGATCATTTTCATTACCCACGATTTAGGTGTCGTGGCAAACGTTGCCGACCGTGTTGCAGTTATGTATGCAGGTCAAATCGTTGAATATGGTACTGTTAATGATGTTTTCTATAATCCTAAGCATCCTTATACGTGGGGTTTGCTTGGTTCAATGCCAGACTTAGATAATGATACTGATGAGCTATTACGTACAATTCCTGGTTCACCACCAGATCTTACAAACCCTCCAAAGGGCGATGCGTTTGCCGCTCGTAATGAATTTGCAATGGCTATTGACTACGAGCAAGAGCCACCGATGTTCCAAGTAAGCGAAACACACTTTGCCAAAACTTGGTTGATGCATCCTGATGCACCAAAAATTCCGCTTCCAGATGCGGTTGCTAAACGTATTGAAGGATATTTAGCAAAGGAGGCACAATCAAATGACTAAAACGGGCGCAAAGAAAATTTTAGAAATTAAAAATTTAAAGCAGCATTTCGGTTCAGCAAATAACCCTATTAAAGCTGTTGACGGTATTAGCTTCGATGTATACGAAGGTGAAACACTCGGTCTTGTAGGAGAATCCGGCTGTGGTAAATCAACAACGGGTCGTTCTATTATACGCCTGTACGACATTACCGATGGGGAAATTACTTTCGATGGCGAGAACGTCCATGGGAAAAAATCTAAAAATGACTTAAAGAAATTCAATCGTCAAATGCAAATGATTTTCCAAGATCCATACGCTTCATTAAATCCGCGTATGACAGCCGGAGAAATCATTAGTGAAGGCTTTACTATTCACGGTCTTTACAAAGATAAAAAAGAGCGTCGTGAAAAAGTTAATCAACTGTTAGAGGCTGTTGGCTTAAATAAAGAGCACGCAAACCGTTATGCACACGAATTCTCGGGCGGTCAACGTCAACGTATTGGAATTGCTCGTGCGCTAAGCTTAGATCCTAAATTTATTATCGCCGATGAACCTATTTCTGCACTTGACGTTTCAATTCAAGCGCAAGTTGTTAATTTATTAAAAGAACTGCAAAAAGAACGTGGCTTAACATATCTTTTCATTGCCCATGACCTATCAATGGTTAAGTATATTAGTGACCGTATCGCTGTTATGTACCGTGGTAAAATATTGGAAATCGGTAAAGCAGATGATATTTATAATCACCCTGTTCATCCGTATACAAAATCATTATTATCAGCAATTCCACTTCCTGACCCTATGTCAGAAAAACGCCGTCAACGTATTCCGTACAAGCATACGGAAGTTGACGATAGCGCAGCATACCACGAAGTTGGCAATCAGCATTACGTTTATGGTACTGCAGATCTTGTGAAAACTTGGGTTGCTAATCGATAAAACACTAACTCCCGTCTACAGTATAAACACTGTGATGGGAGTTAGTATTTTCATTATTGTATCTGAAAATATTTGAAAATCTTGTGATATAACTAAACTTATCACGCCAATCAGAAAGACTAATTTGTTCAGAAGAAAATGAATTAAGTTTCAATTCCCCTTCGTTTTAAAATTAACTTTTCAAAAAAATCCAATCCATATTTTCCCTTTCGTTTAACAAAATAGATAATATTACTATGTATACACTTATAGTTCCGTCTAAAATCCCCTCCTTGTATTCAATATAGTTTTCTTCTAACGAGCGATCCGGAAATGAATTGAAATTATTAAAATCTGAATTGTCATGTAATATAGTTAGTAACTTTAAAATGTGTTCAATAAATTTAATATTTCCAGATTCTTTATATATCAAGAAGGTTTCATAAATTATCCCTGAAACACCGTGGCAAAATACGGTAGAAACCTTTCCTTTCTCTAAATTTAAAGAGTTGAGGAACATGTTGTAATTATTAATATATTTTTCTTTAAGTAACATATCATCTATTGCCTTAGATGCTAAAATCATTGATCTAGTAATCCCAGTTAGACCGTAACACCAAGAGGAATTAATATATTTTTTATGTCTAGGTGTATTTATAAAAGGTAAGCGTTCAGGGAAAGTAAGTACACCTAATGTTTTGAATGTATTTTTTTCAAAAAACGCTACTAGATTAACTATAGTTAGATTCAATTTTTCAACTTCAAATTTTTCTAGTTTGACTATTGATAAAATTGATAAGATGCCTGATAAACCATGTGCGGTTCCCAGGTTAACAGAATCATTTTTATTTGCAAAATCACCAGAAAGTTTATCCATTTCAGATTCTGCAAATACTATTATCTTACTAACTAGTTCATTTATTAACTGATTAATATTATTATTTTCTTTAAAAAATAGCATATATCTAACTACACCTGATATTCCAGAAATAACATCATATATTGAGACGTCAGATTCTGAAGGGAATTCATTTAGTAATTTTCTAATTCGATTTTCTAAAACTTCATTTAATGATTTTAAGTATTGTTGGTATCTACCCTCTTTTGCTAAAGATAAAACTGATGCCCCAATTCCACTTATTCCACGGTAAAGTGATACATCTATAATATTAAAATCTATCTTTTTATTTAATATTTCTAAATGCCTGTGTGCATAATAGTCCCAATTATTTTTCGGATACAACTTATCTAAACTTGCATAAAAAATACAAAGTCCCGGAATCCCATGACTAAGAGTATGAATACTTTGATCTTCAAAATTTGTTTTCAAAGTATTGTTAGCAAAGTTTTTCAGATGTTCTTCAAAAAGTATTGAACATTGTTTTTGAAGCTCTAAAGAAGAAGTATGCATTGGTTTTACCCCCAGATACAATTTATAAAAATCACAAAAAATGTAATATGATGTAAGAAGAACTTGAAGTTTATTTAATTTTTCTCAAGAAATTTTAATACACTATACATTAGTTGATTTTCTTTTTCTCTATATATAATCATTAATCTATTTACATTCATATGAATTACTGATAGGACAATATCATTCATATCAAATCCTTCTAATTGAGCAATTTCTAACTCTTTAGAGAATTGTTTAAGCACACATGCTCTAAATTTTGAAACTTCTTCAGATTCGAAATTAGAATCATCTATCCCTGAATTTTCTAAAATATAATCTTTGAAACTTAATTTCAATATTTTTTTATTTAACCTATGTAGGTCTAAATATTGATTTATAAGTTTAATCTGCTTATCTTTTTCGAAACCAATATCCTGTAATAAACACTTTACCGAAAAAATAATTATTTTCTCAATAGGTTCCCCAATTTTATTGTTTAGATTTAATAACTCTAAACAATATTGGCTGTCTGCAAAAAATACTTCATGAAATCGTTCTTCTAATCGTTGCCCACCATATCTCATATATTCTGGATAATACGTATCAATACTTAAACTATCTATAAAATTCTCTTCAATATATTTTTTTATCCAATCATACATAAATGAAAATACAAAATTAAAATTTGTTGAGTCTACTTTTATCCTCAGCCTAATATGAGGACGAGAATCAATATATCTTACATAGAAATAAGAATATATCTTATTTTCTTTCAATAATTTATTCATAGATGGTAATACAGACTTTATTAATAGCTCATCTTGATAATCTTCTTTAATATAAAGTTTATAATAAATCCAATCATCACCAGGAATAATCTTCCTTTTGATTTCTGGATTATTATGCATTGTATTAAATTTCTTTTTAATACTCCTTTTATTCAATATAGATACTGTTAATTCTTCTTTAAATTGATTTTCTTTAATAGAATTAATATCAATTCCATAGTCTACTTCAGTAAAAATAAGCTTATTTAATTTAGAAAATTCTTTTCTTAAAATTTTTAAATGCAATGAATTTTCTAAATTAAAATAAATTGTCGAATCTAAATTTTTCATTTCCACTATTCTTGGAACTTTGTACGTTTCTCTCCATTTAGAAATTGCATATTCCCAATCCTCATATTTGAACTGCTTTTCTAACTGCAGAATATACATGTCAATTCTCCATTGTTTTTTAGACAAAACAATATTTTTATACCTGATTCTAGGAGTAAATACAAATTTATTATAAAAAATCGGAAAGAAAGTTTGAAAAGGAATCTCCCCCTCTTTTCCTACGTCTAATAAAAATTTATATACCTCAGGAAAATAATTTACACCATTTAACATATTTGTTGTTTTAGGAACAATTAAGTTGTTTGTGTCAGAATTTTTCAAATATAATTCTCCATAATCATTAATTCCAGAAAGAATCGAACCAATTTTTATATTATTTTTTAATTTAGAAAAACCTGAAAGAATAGGTAATTCATGATCCCTAGGATTTATAGTTGAACTTATATTAGAAGCTCTTCCGTAAACACTTTGACAACCAACTTCAGCTATCTCATAATTATCTCCATAAATACTCTTTTCAAAATCATTTAATATTTCAATTTCCTTTATATATTTATCACTTAACAAAGGAAAAAATCTTCCTATTAATTGTCCAGCATTGTCAGAAAAATTATCATTATTAACTGTCAAATAAACAAGATCATTATTTTTGACTATTGAGAATAGCATATCAAATGACTCATTTACATAGGAGAAGTCTATTTTTTGATACTGTTTAAACTTTATTATTTCGTTATCAGTTATCTCCAATTCTTCAAACCCTTGAAATAAAGCATTAGTGATTAAGCTTTCCATATAATTATAAATTGTATGATCCTCTACCTCATCTAAAGTTCTTGTCGTTATATTCTTTGTCGTATAATCAGTAATTTCAAGAGAATATAGTAATTCAACTAATTTTATTTCTGTATTGTAGCCATACTTTTCTATAAATACTTTTTTAAAGGTTTCTAAACTTTGATTGTGATTATGATTGCGATGAATTAAAAAAAGACTTAGTATATCAATTGCTTTCTTTATATCCTCATTACAGTTTCTTGGAAGCTCATAATCACTTTCAAATTTTAAATCTATATGTAAATAATCTTTACATTTATATAAATCCTCCATTTTCACTTTTATTTCATTCAATAACTCAATACTTTCAAACTTACCTAATTCCAAATCGGAATATTCTGAAATACATTCTTGTATTTTATAAAGCAATTGACACATTGGCTGATCTGCTAAATTATTTCTTTTAAAAAATAATAGTAAATCATCTAGACTATTTGCATTTGTTAAATTTGGACGCAAATTTGTATGTAATATTTCAAGGGATATTAATTGTTTCAAATAAGATTTAATTTCAGTCACATTAAAATCCGTATAAATATTTTTCAGCTCAAATAACAAAACAGAAAGTGGGATAAAGTCAGTTGCAATTAACCTTATTTTATTAATTAGCTCGCTATTCCGAATGGAAAAACCATTTTTTTCACCTTGTTCTTTATATCTATCAAATTGTCCGTACATCGTTTTGTACGGGAAAAATATCCTATCTCCCTCAAATAAATACATATCCACAAATTTAACATTTATAAAATCCCACAATTGTTCCTGAACTTCAATTTTTTCTATTACACCTAGTAACCACATCGAATCTACTCTTATATATTTATTATTTTTTTTTTCTGTTTGATTATTTAAAGAGGTATATGAAGTATTTTTTTGCGAAACTTCTTGAACTCCTGAAAAAAGTCCAAAAGGAGTTGATTTTGTAGAAATTCTTGCAAGGTATTTATATAAAGAGGTTATAATATTTCTTTTTTTCTTATCACTTTTATTGTTATATTTTTTTAATTCATTTAAGAGATTTGGATTAGCAAAATATATTGCTTCTTTAATAACTTGATTATTCAGAACTAAATTTATAATATTTTCTGGATTTGTTTCTAAGGATAATTTACTTATATAAAATGAAAGTGGGAATAATGGGGTTCTCACAACACTTAAATCCAATATACTCCAGTCTTTTTTCATAATTTAACCTCCCTATTCTATTAAAATTTCGGATTTAGCAAAAATATAAAGCGGCGAAAAGAAATAACTTTTCACCGCATTTATAGTTATGGTCTTATTGGACAAGGTGGCTTAAAAGAAAGGTTAGCGTTAGCATCTTTAGAACTTGGTAGTTCTTGTTCTGGATGCGATATCTGTGGGCTTACTTCTGATACTTTTAAATCTAAATCAAAAATATCTCTTTTCATTTACCAATTCACCTCCTTCGAAAACACAATATTACAAAACTATAACTTAATTGTAATAAAAAGTAAGAGATTCATCAAGTTATTTTTTAGAATATACAGAAAATTGATTCTTATGAAAAATATCTTTAATTAATACTCAACTCTAGCATCCTGAAATGCCTAGACATTACTTGAAACAACTAGGTAGAGACGCCAGTCATTTTTTCATTTGGCTGTCAGGAATCGATGTCTCTTATGTCTTCACGTTCATTAAACAGATTGCCAAATGTTTTGGAATCCACTCTTTTCACATTTGCCATGCGGTGAAAATATAGCGCGTAAAAACAATTATCGTATAACTGATGAGCAAGTCATAAGAACGTCCTTGGCCGAGTTTTAAAAAGCTGAATAGCTGATAACACAACAGGTTTATAAGGATTTTCTTGCTATGAAAGTTTAGTAACTAATATTACTTTTTATGGTGTCCTATTTTCTTGAGCTAGGTGGCAACAATATGCACCAATTACCTTCTTGATTTTGGATTTAAAGCATCTTTTAATCCTTCTCCAATAAAGTTGATCGACAAAATAACTAGAGTAATAGCCGTTGCAGGTGGTACCCACATCCAAAGCATATTTTTCAGTACCTCTGAGTTTCTAGCCTCAAATAGCATATTGCCCCAGCTCGGAGTATCAGCTGGTACACCAAGTCCTAAAAAGCTTAAACTAGATTCTGCAACAATTGTTATCGCCATCAATAATGTTGCTTGTACAATAATCGTCGATGCAACGTTAGGCAATAAATGCTTAATAATTATTTTTGAAGGTTTACAACCAATTGACTGAGCAGCTAATATATACTCATTTTCCTTTTCAGTTAAAACCCTACTTCGAACTATCCTTGCAACGGTTCCCCACATTAAAAGTGAAATGACAATTATTAATGTCCATAAACCGGATATTTTTCCTGAAAGTATAGTATTTAAAACAATACAGAAAACTAAAAACGGAAACATTAATACGAAGTCAGTAAATCGCATTAACATTTGATCTATTTTTCCTCCAAAATACCCTGAAATAGCGCCAACAGCTGTTCCGATTATTACAATAAAAATCATACAGCCTAATCCAACTGTTAAAGATGATCTACCAGCGTAGAGCATTCTAGTAAAAACATCTCGTCCATTCGTATCTGTTCCTAACCAATGCTCACTTGATGGAGGTAGACTAATTTTCATAAAGTCGACACGTACAATGTCTTTTGTTGTAATATAGGGAGCTAAAAAAGATAAAACGATAACTAGTAGTAAAAAAATTAGACTAATCATAGCTAATTTATTTTTTACAAACTTTCGTCTCGCTATCACCCATGGCGAGGGGCTTTTTTTCGGTGTCTTTGGAGTTAAAACTTCTTGATCAGTTACCAATGTCATAATTTCCCCTCCTTAATCTAGTCTAATACGCGGATCTACCACACCATATAATATATCCGCCACTAAATTTCCAAAAAGCGTTAAAAACGAAAGTAACATTGTTATCGACATCATGACCGCATAATCTCTACGTCCAACAGATTCTAAGAAGAGTGCGCCTACACCTGGATAAGTAAAGATAGTTTCTGTTATTACCGCACCACTAATTAATGTTGCAATATCAAAACCTAGATACGTAATTATTGGAATAATAGAATTTCGTAAAATATGTTTGTTATATATTTTCGACTCTTTTGTTCCCTTTGCTCTCGCTGTTCTTACAAAATCTTTCCTACTATTTTCAATAATGTCATTTCGTAAAAATTGTGTGTAGGACGCCGTTCCCATTAATCCTAAAATAAGTGCCGGTAATAAAACATGGTGCATCCTACTCATGTAGTACTCCCAAGTTCCCTCCCCTATGCCTACACCTACGGAACCACTAAAAGGAAACCATCCTAGCTTAAAGGAAAAGAAATAAATAGCAACAATTCCTGCAACAAACGATGGAATGGCTAAAGCTAAATAATTATAAGTTGCAATTAAATTATCTCCGAGTGTATAAGGCTTTCTTCCTGCATACATTCCCATAAGAAATGCAAAAAAGTACGTGAAAACTAATGATGTTAACGCTAAAAATATTGTATTTGGTATTCGCTGAGCAATAATCTCTGCAGCCGGTTTTTTATAAACAGTAGATTTCCCGAAATCCCCTTGTATAAATTTACCGACCCATCTACCATATTGCACGATAATCGGGTCATTATAGCCTAATTTTTCTCTCATTTCTTCGATGTATTGTGGATTCGTATTAGAAGGATTGATTTCACCAGCAAATGGATCCCCTGGCATCATTTTCGCTAAAAAGAACACCACCACAGAAATAAGGAGTAACAATGGAATCATGCCAAGAAATCTTCGAAGTGTGTATTGAAGCATGTGACGTCTCCTTATATAGAAATTTACTAACTAGGCCCAATTCATGAAGTGGACCTAGTTAGTAGGCTTAATAATTCTTTGTAAGTTTACAATTTATTCCTCGATATACCATTTATAAACATCTGTTTGGAAACCAACAGCGTTAATATGAACACCTTGTAGTCGATTATTAATGCCATATAAATCTAAGCCTTCCCATAATGGTAGGGCTGGTAATTCTTCATTGAAGTATTTTTGCCATTCCACATAAGTTTGCTTACGCTTATCTTTGTCAAATGCCTCTTCACTTAAGGCTTTATCCAATAATTTTTGGTTTTTCGCATCTACGTATCTACCGAAGTTCCATTCTGCATCGTTCCCCCATAATCCAGTTGGGTCAGGATCTGCCCCTGTACTCCAAGAACCGAAGAATGCTTCTAATGCAGCATCATCATTATCTTTCATATCGTTATATAAGTTAAATTCGATTAAAGTACCAGTTGCTTGTTCTGTTTTCACTCCAATATCATTCCAAGCTTGAATAATCGCTTGTGAACGACCCTCAAAGGCAGCAGGACCAGCATAGTGGCCAAATGAAATTTTAAATGGCTTACCTTTAGGATCTTCTACAAAGCCATCACCATCAATATCTACATAACCTGCAGACTTAAGAAGCTCTTTAGCCTTTTCTGGATTGTATGCATATTGATTTAAGTCAGATTCCTCTGCAGCAGTCCAGAAGGCACTTGGAACCACAGTATTTGCAACTTTAGCTTTTCCTTCTAAGAAAGCATCGATCATTGCTGGACGGTTAATTGCGTATAATAGTGCTTGGCGCAATTCTTTTGATTTAAACTTATCAAAATCTGCTACATTTTTAAGAGTAGCTTTATCACGATGACCAAAACGAAGACCGATATACGAGTAAACTACACCATTCGTTTCTTCAATACGTACATTTTTCAATGCTGACAATTCTTTCACAGATTGTGGTCTAATATCCATGATGTCAATTTCTCCGTTTTGGAACGCACCAGCTGCCAATGATGGGTCAATTACTTTTACAATCACCCCATCAAGCTGCGGCTTGCCCTTCCAGTAATCATCAAAACGCTCTAATTCAGAATATTCGCCGTCTACAACCTTTTTCACTTTAAACGGTCCTACGCCAACAGGATTTGCACGAACTTGTTTCGACTCGCTTAAATCTTTAACAGCAATACCTTCATAATGTTTCTTTGGCATAGGATACTGCCAAAGGTTTTCTAGGTTATTAACTTTCACTTTTTCAAAATTAATTTTCACAGTATATGGATCAACGACTTCGATCCCTGCGATTTTGTCAGCTTTCCCTTCTTTTTTTGCTTTTGCGCCTTTAATATTTTCAACATAATTGAATCGTGGGCCATCGTAATCTTTATCAGCTAGTGTCTCTAATGCAAATACCCAATCATCAACTGTTAACTCCTCACCATTGTGCCATTTTACACCTTTCTTAAATGTAAACGTATAAGTTAATTTATCCTCACTAATTTCCCAAGTTGCTAAATTAGGAACATATTCTAAGTTATCATTTACATCATAAATACCATCCATTGTGAAATTTTGGATATAACTATCTACAACACTTCCATTAAATGCTGGGTCAAATACACCTTCAGGCGCTTGGTCGGTACCGAAAGTTACAACCTTATTTTTTGCTGTTTCACTAGTCTTTGTGGAATCACCTTTATCTTTTTCCTTATCCTTGTCAGTTGTCGAGTTGTCGCTATTACACGCTGCTAAAAGCAAAGCTGTTACTAGCATTAGCATGAAAGCCCATAATGCTGACTTTTTCATTGTTTATCCCCCCGTGAATTTTATTTTGAAAATAATTAACACACTATTTTCTTATTATTTTTTAATATAAGTGGCATGCAACTCTATGCCCCCGCTTCACCTCCTTTAAGGTTGGTTTAGATAATGAACACTCTACCATCGCCTTCGGACAACGTGGATGGAAAGGGCACCCCTTAGGAGGATTAGCCGGACTAGGGATATCCCCCTCTAATACGATACGGCTACTCTTTTTCCTTGGATCAGGTACCGGGATTGCAGAGATTAACGCTTGTGTATAAGGATGAAGTGGTTCATCATAAATATGTTCTTTATCTGCAATTTCCACAATGTTTCCTAAATACATAACACCGATTCGATCACTCATATGTTTTACAACACTTAAATCATGAGCAATAAATAAAAATGTTAAGTCAAACTCATCCTGCAACTCTTTTAGCAGATTAAGAACCTGAGATTGCACAGAGACATCTAATGCTGAAACTGGTTCATCCGCTATAATTAGTTTTGGTTTAAGTGCAAGTGCTCTAGCAATACCAATCCGCTGACGCTGTCCACCTGAAAATTCATGCGCATATTTGTAATATGCATCTTCGGGTAAGCCAACTTTTTGTAAAAGCTCTAAAACTTCATTTTTTAAGGATTTAAGTGATTTTTTATAGTAATTCATGATTGGTTCAGCTATGATACTACCTACCATTTGCATAGGATTTAATGATGCATAAGGATCTTGAAACACCATTTGGATATCTTTCCTTATTTCTCTTAATGATTTTCCTTGCAATTTTGTAATATCATGTCCATTAAAAATAACTTTTCCTTCCGTTGCGTCTAACAATCTTAAAATCGTACGACCTGTTGTTGACTTTCCACAGCCAGATTCGCCTACTAACCCTAATGTTTCACCATTTTTTATGGCAAAAGAAATATTATCAACTGCTTTAACATGTCCAATCGTATGTTTGAATAATCCACCTTTAATCGGGTAATAGGTTTTTAAATTAATTAGCTCCAATAAATTTTCTTTATTATTTAAAGTTTGATTCATATTGTTTGCTCACACCCTTTCTAGAATTACAGCCTTCATAAAGTAAACAAGAGACTTCATGATTGTCATCTACGAAGGTAAGTTGCGGCATAACACTGCTACATTCAGGCATCGCCGATGGACATCTATCAACAAAACGACAGCCTACTTGAGGCATATTTTTTAAAGAAGGTACAATGCCTTTAATAGTAGCTAACTCATTTACTTCTGTATCTATTCTCGGAATAGATTCCATTAAGAGTTTCGTATATGGGTGTTTGGGATTGTAAAACAAGTTATCAACAGTTGTTCGTTCTACGATCTTTCCAGCATACATAATAATTACTTCATCACATATTTCCGCGACTACACCTAAATCGTGAGTGATCAGTACAATAGACATGTTATTTTCCCCCTGAATACTTTTCAATAAATCTAGTATTTGGGCTTGAACTGTTACATCAAGTGCAGTAGTTGGTTCATCCGCTATTAAAAGTCTAGGCTGACAAGCAATAGCGATAGCAATCATTACTCTTTGCCTCATACCACCTGACAATTGATGAGGGTATTCATTTACAATTTTTTCAGCTCTTGGAATGCCAACCTGTTTTAATAAATCAATCGCATTACTTCTAGCCTCAGCTTTAGACATTTTACTATGATTAAGCATAATCTCTTCAATTTGTGAGCCTATAGTAAAAACAGGATTTAAGGATGTCATAGGTTCCTGGAAAATCATACTAATATCATTTCCTCTAATTTTATTCATCTCGTCGTTCGAATAGTTCTCTATGTTTTTCCCGTGGAATCTTATTTCACCTCCAGTGATTTTACCAACTCCTTTGGGAAGTAATTGCATAATAGAAAGAGACATTACACTTTTTCCACAGCCTGATTCACCAACCACTCCAATGATCTGACCAGATTTAACTGAAAATGAAACATCATCAACTGCATGATATAGCTCCCCGTCTATATCAAAACCAGCTTTAAGGTTTTTCACTTCTAACATTAAGCTCATTTTATATCACACCTTTTAAGAGTTTTTACTTAACTACTGTTGCCAATGTATTGAGTTAGATGCTGCATGTTAAGCACTATCTTTTTTACATAAAAATTACATTTAGATATTAAGTTCATCAAAAATAATTTATTTCAAAATCATTTCAAAGTATAAAATCATCAATTTAAAAGAATATCAATCTCAACTCCACAAACAATTTTCGCGCAAATCCCAAATGAAATAATATTCTGATAATTAAGTGTATTATCATTTTAGCTAGAAATAATACATTTAATCAAGTGAATTTTTACATTTCTTATATTCTTATATACAAATTAATCCATACAACTATTCCAATTTCACTCAATAAATTTGTTTTTTTCTTCAATGAGTATTTTGTTGACTTCCCACTTTATCGGTTTAAAGTATTACTTTTTTATTATGACAATATAGCAAATATTCATTTATTCCTTATACTTTTCCTCATAAATTCTACATTTATTCGGATTAGGTTTTTAGATGAATTTTAGCTGAAACCGTAACGTGTGATTGATTTCCATTCCGACCGGGTGCTTTGCTGAGGTTGTCCGATTGCACTACAGGGTCTCACCTATGACGCTGATCCCGTTTTTTTACATTTCACCATTTTCACATCTTTTCCCTAATAACTATTAATAAATAATTTTTTCTATTAACACATCAACGCCTTAAAGCTAGAATTATTACGGAAGACAAATAATTTAATTCAACTATTTGTTACGGACTTCTCCTTATTTTTTTGTAAAAAATAAATTAATTTCTCGACGGACATTTGAAGTTACACAAACGTAAAAAAGCTGTAGAAATTCCTTTTAAGGAAATTACCTACAGCTTTACACTTTCACACTTAACTATGTGCTATTTAGTTTTTTAATGGAGCATCAGCAGTTAACTCGATATCTTGATATTGAGTTTCATCTGCATAGTCAACATTAAAGTTTTTAACACGTTTATTAACTGGAATGATCTCAGTCATTGCTACAGTTGGAATTGTTGTAGCCTGTTCAAACATATACTCTTCAAACTTACGGAATGCTTCTTTCCGATGATTTACATCTAAAGATTCTTTAGAATCGATATCATCTAACATTGCAGTTAATTCAGGTGATACAAAACGTGAGTAGTTGAATAATGCGCCCTCACCATATAAACCTTTTGGAGATGGATTTGTTCCTGTACCCCAAGCACCAAAGAACATTTCAATCTCTGGATCATCTTTTTTAAGTTTATCACTAAATGAGTTAAACTCCATTAGACGGCCAGAAGCTAATTCAACATTGATGCCTACCTCTTTCCAGTTTTGGCGGTAGTATTCAATCGTAGATTCTAGAACCTCAGTACCACCTTGTGCACCTAATTTAATTGTAAATGGCTTACCATCTTTGTCTTCACGAATACCATCGCCATCAACATCTTTATAGCCTGCTTCATCTAATAATTGTTTTGCCTTTTTAGCATCATATGTGAAGCCTGGCATATCTTTTGTATGGAATGATGCAAATGCTGGTGGAATTAACGTTGTCGCACGTGTATGAATACCATTACTTAATTTTTCGTTAACGCCTTCTACATCGATAGCATAGACTAATGCTTGACGTAATTTTGGATCATTTAATTTTGCATTTTTATCTGTTATGTTAATTCCTTTTGCTTTATCAAATTTACCTAGCTTGAAACTCAAATAGCTATAAGCTAATTGTGGACGTGATAGGATTGCTAAGTTCTTTGAATTTTCTATTTGTGTAATTTTTGATCCTGGGAAACCATTAATCGCTAAGTCATAGCTTCCTGAATTTAATGCTTTCGGTAATGTTTCTGGCGAAACTACTTTTATTACTACACCATCGAGTTTAGCTTCACCCTTCCAATAGTGTTCGTTTTTAACAAGTTTAACAGACTCACCGTTTACAATTTTATCGTACTTGAAAGCCCCTAAAGTTGCTGGGTTTACACGAACAGCATCTGAACTTACCATTTCTTTCACTGGAATATCTTTTAATTGATGTTTTGGTGCAGCTGAACTCCATAATCCATCACCACCACTGTAAATTGCTGGTGAAATTGATTTAAATGAAATTTCTAATGTATAATCATCTACTCGTTTTAAACCTGAAATTGTATCAGCTTTCCCATCATGATACTCTTTAGCACCAATAATATTTTGGAAATCATCATCATAACGTACACCTTCATAATCAGGGTTACCGATAATTTCATAAGGGAAAATAACATCGTCGATTGTAAAAGGCTCTCCATCTGACCATTTTACATTTTCGCGTATTTTTACAGTTGCTTTATTTGCATCTGCGTCGACCTTCAGAGTTGCAAGTCCTTTATCTGTTACTTGGAAGTCACCGTCATTCTCAAAAAGAATGTTACTTGCAAACTTCATAATCGCTGAGTCATTATTATCTGAGTAAAGTTCTTGTAAGAAAATACCTTTGAACGGTGATGTACTTGGTAAAGCTACTTGTAAAACGCCACCTTTAATTGGTTCTCCTTCATTCTCTACTTCCATTGGAAAACTACGAGATGATTCAGTTTTCTTTCCAGAATCATTACCACCTTTTGAATCAGAATCCTTTGAAGATTCTTTGCCTCCTCCACTACATGCCGCTAGTGCTAAAACTAGTGTCAATAGTAAAGTTAAAAGAAAATAACTTTTTTTCTTCATTTACCCTTCCTCCTTAACCTAATCGTTGTCTTGAGTCAGCCGCACGTCGTAACGCTTGACCAACATAATTTATACCAAGCATCATTACTAAAATAAATAATGCTGCGGGTAACCAAATCCACCATTTATCTACTAAAATCTCAGGATCTCTTGCATAGCTTACTAGAGTACCTAAACTTGGTGTTGAAGGTGGTAAGCCATACCCTAAAAATGAAAGCCCTGTTTCAGCACCCATATTACCAGCTAAACTTAATGTTAAGTTAACAATAATAATGGAGCTTAAATTTGGTAGAACTTCTCTAAACATAATCTTGAAATCACTTGTACCCATCGTTTTTGAAGCACTTACATAATCTCGACGAGCCTCAGTTAATGTTTTACTACGTATTAATCTTGCCTTCCCAATCCAAGCAAATATACTTAATAATATAACGATGTGTACTGGTGAATAATTATCTAGCGTTGAAACAATGGCAATCGTAATCATAAAATTAGGTAAAATCATAATGAAATCCATAATTCGCATAATAACAAGATCAACTTTACCCGCATAATAGCCAGTGATTAAACCCATAATAATACCGATAACTGCTGCAATAAGCGTAATACTTACAGCAATAATTAAAGAGTTTTTAGCTCCGATAATTAATTGTCCAAAAATATCGCGCCCTGCGTCATCTGCACCTAAAATATATCCATCAACACCCGGCTCCGCAAAGCGACCTAGTAATTTAACTTTCATTATTTCGTCTACATCAATAATAAAACTAGCAATAAACACTGCCGCTATTAATAATATTAAAAATATTAATGAAAACATCGCTAATTTATCTTTTTTAAACTCACGCCAAACGACTTGGAAACCTACTGCTGGGCGATGTTGTTCTTCTAATTTTTTCTCTTCTGTTTTATCCATGTAAAGTCACCTCTATTCTTTGCAAGTTAGTCGATACGTATTCGTGGGTCTACGATGCTTAAAATAATATCTGATAACATACTTCCAAGTAACCCCAAGAAACCATACAACACGATAAGTGCTGTAATTACACTATAGTCACGACTCGCAATTGAAGACATGAATAGTTCTCCCATACCTGGATAACTAAAGATTGTTTCAATAAAGATTGTTCCGCCTAGTAAACCTGTAATAGTGAACCCAAGACCCGCCGCAATCGGAATTAATGAATTACGGAAAATGTGTCGTGTATATACTTTATTCATTGGTAAACCTTTACTGCGCGCTGTTTTAACATAGTCTTGGTTTTTAGAATCAATAATTTCTGAACGTAAATATTGAATGATTGTATACGTACCCAAAACCGCCATCGTAATAGCAGGTGTAATAATATGATACAATTTATCCCAATAGTAAGATAAAGTACCTTTTTCAGTTAATACATTTACTGAACCTGATGTTGGAACCCAGCCTAATATATAGCCGAATACATAAATTAAAATTAAACCAAAGACGAACGGAGGTATTGCCATACTTAAAAAGTTATAAAACACAATTCCTCGGTCTAATCGAGAATCTTGATAACGACCTGCTAGAAGCCCTAATGGAATTGCAATTAAATACGTTAGGATCATTGCAACTAATGATAAGTAGAAAGTATTGAGTGCACGTTCACCAATAAGTGATGTTACACTACGTTGATATGTGTAGCTTTTACCTAAGTCGCCATGTACTGCATTTGACACCCATCTAGCATATTGTTGATACCATGGGTCGTTTAAGCCTGCTGCTTCGCGTAATTCTTCAATACGGTTAGGATCTGTCTCTGGTCCCATTAAACCTGTAAATGGATCGCCTGGCATTAGCTTAGCAATGATAAACACTAACATACTTAAAATAATAATTTGTGGAACCATGATGATGACTCTTCGAAGAACCGTTTTCCACATAATCACATTCCTCCTTCAATCGACGCCAATGCTACGGCATGTGTATCTGAAATTGATTGTAAAGGATAAACTTTTCCGTCTTTATCAAAAAATTTATGTTGATTTTCTTTATAATACTGACTTACTTTTAAACGCTCTTGCTTACGTTCTACACGAGTTTCAGGCTCAATATCTGGAATTGCAGATAATAAACGATGTGTATAAATATGACGTGGATCATTATATATATCTTCTCTTTGTCCTTTTTCTACAAAACGTCCTCGGTACATAATATTGATTTCATCACACATATGCTTTACAACACCTAAGTCATGTGAAATGAATAAGTACGTTACGCCAAATTCCTCTTGTATATCTTGCATAAAGTTTAAAACCTGCGCTTGTACAGATAAATCAAGAGCAGAAACAGGTTCATCTGCAATTATTAATTTGGGGCGACATGCCAAAGCACGTGCAATACCCAATCGTTGCTTTTGACCACCAGAAAATTCATGAGGATATTTATATTGGGCATCCTCTTGCATTCCAACAATCGCCAAAAGCTCGTTAACTCGTTTCCGTTCTTCCTCTTCACTTAAACGCAGGAAATTTCGAATAGGCTCTGCAATAACATCACGTATACGTTTTCTTGGATTCATACTTGAATGAGAATCTTGGAAAATCATTTGTACGTCTCGATTAAATCCTGAATTACCGCTACGACGCATTTTCGTTACATCTTGTCCTTCATAGATTATTTGACCTGATGTTACTTTTTCCAAGCCAATAATTGCCTTACCTGTTGTCGATTTACCACATCCTGATTCTCCAACAAGACCATACGTTTTTCCTCTTTCAAACTCCATACTAATGCCATCTACCGCATAAACATGATCTACAATGGTATTGAAAAAACCACCACGGATAGGATAATGCACGCATAAATCTTTAATTTGCATAAAGCTCATATTATTTTCCCTCATCCTTCTTAAAGTGAAAGTCTTTCCAACACGTACAACGAACAAAATGTTCTGGTCCAACCTCATGTAATATTGGATTTTCCTCATGGGCGCTTTCGTCAATCCATGGAACACGCGGTGCAAATCGACAACCTCCACGTGGTAAATTAAATAATGAAGGAACCATACCATGAATAACCTCTAACTTTTCATTTACCTTATGAGATTGAGGAATAGAGTTAAGTAACGAACGTGTATATGGATGTTTAGGATTTCTAAATAATTCAATAACCGGTGCTTCTTCGACAATTTGTCCAGCATACATTACTGCAACACGATCTGCTACTTCAGCTACTACACCTAAGTCATGGGTAATTAACAAAATGCCTGACTCAGTTTCTATTTGTAATTCTTTTAATAAATCTAGTATTTGCGCTTGAATCGTTACATCTAATGCCGTTGTTGGTTCATCTGCAATAATAAGAGGTGGCTTACATGCAATCGCTGTCGCTATCATTACGCGTTGTCGCATACCACCTGATAATTCATGCGGATATTGCTTATAAATACGTTCTGGGTTATGTATACCTACTTGCTGTAATAACTCCATTGCACGCTCTCGACGTTGTGCTTCATTTAAATCCGTATGGTATATAAGCGGTTCTTCAATTTGGAAACCGATTCTCTTTAACGGATTCAGTGCTGCCAGCGGATCTTGGAAAATAAAACCGAAATCACTTCCGCGTAACTCGGTATATTGCTGCTCCGTTATATCTACCAAATTTTTACCTTTATATAATATTTCACCTTCAATTTTTGTGTTGATAGGATTATGTAACCCAACAATTGATGTAGCTAAAGTACTTTTACCACAACCTGACTCACCTACAATTGCAAGCACCTCATTTTTTCGAATGCGCAAATCAACACCATCTACTGCAGCGAAATATTCATCTGCTCGCCGAAAGCTTGTACGTAAATTATTAATCTCAATAATCATTTCATGATTATTAGTCACACGATTACCTCCCTATCAAATCAAAAGAAAAAACCAACTTTTTAAGAACCACATTCAATTTAAATGAATTTGCTTTTGTTTACTTAATGTTATCACCACTGTGCATTTCAATTTTCAGAAAAATTAAAACAGTTTCATCCTTGAATATAATAAGCATCTTAATTTCATATAAATTGTTGTCATTAATAATCACTCTCATTCTCAAAATATTATTCCAACAAAAGAATTATCTGACAATTAATTGTACCATCATTTTATCTAGAATTAATATATTAAATCAAGTACATTTTTAAATTATTGTAAAAATAAATATAATTTAGACTTTACATCATAATCAAAATCATTAGAAATCTAGTTCATAATTATTTATTATTTATTATTTCATTTCTCAACACTCTATTATTTTATTAAAACAATTAATGTCAGATAATAGTTAATTATTCACAAAAAACTATTTTTATTCCCTAAAAAAACAACATAATAACATTAATAATAAATATTTATTACTTGTTAAAAAATTCATATCATAAAATAAACGTGTTTCGTTTTATTAAAATAATATTATCCCTCTTTTTTTCTTCAACAAAGATATACATACCTCTTAATATTTAATTGTAATTTTTTTTATATTAGTTTCTCAATTTAATTATTTTATTATTGTGAATATTTCAAATATTCAATACCTTCTAATGGAAAATATTACGCTTAATGAATTG
Source organism: Lysinibacillus sp. RC46 (assembly GCF_041262385.1). Taxonomy (NCBI): domain Bacteria; kingdom Bacillati; phylum Bacillota; class Bacilli; order Caryophanales; family Bacillaceae; genus Lysinibacillus; species Lysinibacillus sp. RC46. The sequence goes on from NZ_JBGCCF010000001.1 coordinate 339,070, forward strand.
TTTATTATTATTTTCCGTTAAGTTGATTTATCATTTGGGAGAAGTATAATTGAGAAAATTTAACTTCTTTCAGCAATATTTTCTGTAGCGAAAGCGAAGCGTCAGCTACAACAATTATGCCGAGGTATAATTGCTCTAAATGTTTTAAAATGATCAATATTAAAGATTTTTGATTTACAGTAGAGGCAGCATTTTGCGATTTAGCGATATTGATTTGGTCATTACTAACAATATCCGTTAGCGTGGAAGTGTCTATATTGTAAATAAAAAGAAAACAATTTATCATAAAACTATTAAAGTACTACTTCGTCTTATAAAAAAATAAAAAAGAATAGGTGAAAATGTATACATATGAAAAATCGCGTAGTCCAATTACTATTTGTATTTACAATTGCGGCAATTATGCTCGGAGTCTTAAATAAGTCCTTTATTTCCTTATATACCTTAATAGGCATACTATTGCCTATCACAATTATAGGAATTTCCTTCGTTATTTTTATTGAAAACCGTTCCCCACAAAGTACATTGGCTTGGTTTTTAGTATTAGCCATTCTCCCTGTTATCGGTTTACTTCTGTACTTACTATTCGGAAGAAGTCGCTGGAGAAGAAAGAAACATTTACATCGTTCAGAAGAAAAAAGGAAGTTATTCCGTGGAATTTTAGAAGGAAGAAGTTTTAATTTAGAACTCTCTTCCCCTTTAAATGAACGATCCACCTACTTGACACAAGTTATCCAAAAATTTGGCGGTGGTCCTGTTGCAAATGAAACAGCAACAAAACTCTTAACAAATGGTGATGAAACGTTTACTGAAATCCTACAAGCAATTGAAAATGCTACACATCATATTCATATTCAATACTATATTTATCGATCAGACGAAATCGGTACAACGATTCGAGACGCCTTAATAAAAAAAGCAAAATCTGGCGTGATCGTACGCTTTCTTTTCGATGGACTCGGCAGTAGTAAATTACGTAGACGTTTCTTACAACCAATGAAAGAAGCAGGAATTGAAGTAGTTGAATTTGATTCTATTCTTTCACCTTGGCTATTAGAAACCGTAAATTATCGTAACCATCGGAAAATTGTAATTGTAGATGGGACGATTGGTTTTACAGGTGGGCTTAATGTCGGAGATGAATATCTTGGTCGTTCGAAGAAGTTTCCTATTTGGCGTGATAGTCATTTAAAAATAGAAGGAAAAGCATTATATAAACTGCAAGCCATTTTCCTAGAAGATTTTCTCTATGCCACTAGTAGTTTAAATACCGAATCTTGGAATCAATTTATGGATAGCACATACTTTCCAAGTCAAGGGATTCATCAGGCAGAAGGTGCCGTACAAATCGTTGCAAGTGGACCTAGCTCAGATGATACAAATATTCGGAATGCTTTATTGAAAATTATGGGTTCTGCAAAAAAGTCAATTTGGATTGCCACTCCATACTTCATTCCTGATCAGGAAACATTAACATTATTACGTTTGAGTGCACTTTCTGGAGTAGATGTCCGCATTTTATATCCAGGAAAAGGCGATAGCATCATTAGTGATCAAGCATCCCAATCATACTTTACACCGCTTCTGAAAGCGGGTGTCTCCATTTACCGCGTGAAAGATGCTTTTATGCATGCTAAGATTATACTTGTCGATGATGAAATTGCATCAATTGGTACAGCAAATATGGATATTCGTAGTTTTGAGCTTAATTATGAAATCATTGCGGTCCTTTATGAATCTAAAACAGTTCTGGATATAAAAGATGATTTTGAACAAGATTTTAAAGAATCTATAGAAATTACATGGGCGTCATTTCAAAAGCGAAGTATTCAAAAGCGCATGCTTGAATCACTTATGCGACTCATTTCTCCTTTACTGTAAGTTACTAAAAAATAAAAAAGGCTGTAAACATACCCGATATTGTACGGGTATGTTTACCGTCTGAAATGGTCAAGGAAATCTTTGTGAATGTTGATGTGCTTGAAATGAGGATGATTTCCATTCCAACCTACCGCTTTACTACAGGTGCGATTCATGATGCTATCGGCGGTTCTCATGTTGTTATCAGCGATTCTTGGCACTTTATCAGCGGTTTTCTCGATTTTATCAGCGATTCTCGGCACTTTTATCAGCGATTGGCATTTTGGAGCATCGGACGCCCCCTGGAAAGCGCCCAGCCGGAACGGAAATCAACCCCTCGTTTTGCCGGAGAGCCATACTTTATTTAATTTGACACAATGAAAGGGTGGTATGAAAAAATTCATACCACCCTTTATTAAATCAATTATGCCTCGGCATAATTGCGTTCGGAATCGACTTTGTGCTTAGGTCTGCGTGAGGGCCGACACGATGTCGGTGGTTTCGGTAATGCCACAGGACGTGGCGTTTTTACCGATGCAGGTCAGTTAGCCGTTATCGCATGGATGCGATGATTTTAGACTAACATCCTTTATTAACTCCTTTTCGATTCCGTGACATCCGCCGGAGGCTTAAATTCTTTCAGCGGGTGTTTGAACACCCGCTGAAGGAATTTAAAGCTCTCCTGCTTTTAATTTCCCATGCCAGTCTTTTAAGAATGGAATATCTTCCTCTTTAATAGTGCCTGATTCATTAGCTGCTTCAATTAAATAATCGAAATTTGTTAGAGATACATATTTTATGCCTGCCTCTTCAAATGCTTGTTCAGCGCGTGGAAGGTTGTATGTGTAGACGCAAATAACGCCTAGTACTTCACAACCTGCTGCGCGTAAAGCTTCAACAGCTGTAATGGATGAGCCGCCTGTAGAAACGATGTCTTCTACTACTACGACTTTTTGACCTGCTGCGTATTTTCCTTCTATTTGGTTACCACGGCCATGCTCTTTTGCTTTAGAGCGTACATACACCATTGGTAATTCTAAAATATCACTTACCCAAGCAGCATGTGGAATGCCTGCTGTTGCTGTACCTGCTACGATTTCTGTTGTACCAAAGTTTTCTTTAATAAGAGATGCTAGACCATTTGCTAATTGCTTACGAATTACAGGGTCAGAAATTGTCAGACGTGTATCACAGTAGATTGGGGATTTAATGCCTGATGCCCATGTGAATAGTTCTGTTGGATTTAATTCTACTGCACCTACTTTTAACATAGCGTGTGCGATTTCATTTTGTAATGTCATAGTTATGCCTCCCATAATTCACTTACGATTTTATATGCTGCTACTGGATCTTGTGCACCTGTAACGGCACGTCCAACGACGATTAATGAAGAACCGTCACGTTTTGCGCCGTCTGGTGTTGCAATGCGCTTTTGGTCATGTGCGTCGCCACCTGCTAATCGGATACCAGGTGTCACACGCAAGAAATCTTCACCGCATGCTTCAGCAATAGCTTTTGCCTCATGTACGGAGCAGACAACACCATTTAAACCAGCTTGTTTTGTTAAGCTTGCATAATGTAATACAGACTCCTGTAAAGATAAAGCAATTTTTTGCTCTGCGTGCATTTGCTCTTCTGTTGTAGACGTCAGCTGTGTTACAGCAATTAATGCCGCTCGTTCACGTCCTGCCGGAGTACCCGCTTCAAGCCCCTCAAGTGCTGCCTCCATCATCGGACGTCCGCCCGCAGCATGAACGTTGACTAAATCTACTCCTAATTTTGCTAGGCCTTTCATAGCAGAGCCCACTGTATTGGGAATATCATGTAATTTTAAATCTAGAAAAATATCATGACCTAGATCTTTTACTTTGCGTACAATATCCGGCCCTTCCTGCATATATAATTCCATACCGATTTTTACGAAAAGAGGCTCGTTAAAGTGCTTTAGAAAGTTGAATACTTCTGCTTCTCCAGGAAAATCTAGTGCAAGTATTGGTTTTGTATTCATAGACGATGGCTCCTTCCGATAATTTCTGAAATATCCTCTACTCCTAATTTATCGAGCTTTGCTGGTAGTTCATCAATAATAGTTGGACAAACGAAGTGATCGACAAAGTTTGCTGTTCCAACAGCAACTGCAGAAGCGCCAGCCGACATAAAGTCAATAACATCCTGCGCCTCTGTCACGCCACCCATCCCAATAATCGGAATATTGACAGCCTTATACACTTCATAAACCATGCGAATTGCTACTGGTTTTACAGCAGGACCAGATAATCCGCCTGTACCATTGGCAATCACTGGCTTACCTGTACGCTCGTCTAAACGCATACCAATTAGTGTATTAATCATTGTAATGCCATCTGCACCACCTGCTTCAACAGCTTGTGCAATTTCTACGATATTCGTTACGTTAGGAGACAATTTCACGTATACTGGCACTTCAGAAACAGCTTTGACAGCTTTAACTAACTCACGTGCAGTTGCAGGGTCTGTCCCAAATTGAATTCCGCCACATTTAACGTTCGGACAAGAAATGTTAAGCTCTAATGCTTTCACATTTCCTGCAGTTGAAATACGTCGTGCTACTTCCACGTAATCTTCTGTTTCCGTACCCGCAACATTTGCAATGATTGGCACATCATACTTTTCTAAAAACTTTAATTCTTCATTCATTACTTTTTCGATTCCGGGATTTTGTAAACCAATTGCATTCAACATCCCTGCTGCTGTTTCTGCTACGCGTGGGGTTGGATTGCCGGGACGTGTTTCCACAGTCGTAGCTTTAATCATAATAGCGCCAAGCTTTGATAAATCATAAAGCTGTGCATATTCACGTCCAAAGCCAAAGCAGCCGGATGCTGGCATTATTGGATTCTTCAAGTCTAAGCCTGGTAATTGAATGTTTAAACGACTCATAATGCCACCGTACCTTTCGGGAAAACTGGACCGTCAGAGCATACTTTTACATAGTCTTTTGCTACTTGGTCTGTTGTTTTACATACGCATGCAAAGCAAGCACCGATCCCACAGCCCATACGCTCCTCAAATGATAAATAACCTTCTTTTTCTGGATAAAAGCCTTCAAGTGCTTTTAACATTGGTAGCGGACCGCAAGAATAAAAGACATCGAATTCAGGTGCTCGTGACTCTAAAACATTTGTGACAAAGCCCTTTGTTCCTTTAGAACCGTCAACCGTTACATAATGTGTTTCACCAAGGGCACTGAATTCTTCCTCATAGAAGCATACATCTTCCGATTGGAAGCCTAGCACATGAATTGTTTTAACACCACGCGCGTTCAATTGCTTGGAAAGCTCATGTAATGGAGGTACTCCAATTCCCCCACCAACTAGTAGAGCTGTGCCTCCCTCTTTTACTGCTTCTACAGGGAACCCATTACCGATTGGACCAAGGACATTGACAAGCTGCCCTTCGCGATTTGTCGCTAACACTTGTGTTCCACGACCCTCCGCACGATAAATCATTGTAAATTCGTTGTTGTCTTTATCTATATTTGCAATACTAATAGGTCGACGTAAAAGCGGCTCCAATGAATCTGACACCTTTACATGGACAAACTGGCCAGGTGTCATATCCTGAACCAGTTCTCCACGAAGTGTCAATTCGAAAATGTTTGTCGCAATTTGCTTTTGAGAGACGACCGTCATTTTCTCTTGACGAATCATATTAATGTACTACCTCCGCTTTTGGCATTTGTTCTGCTGTGAATGTCATTGATTCAATAACTCGAACCATTGCTTCCGCTGTGTCTAATGAAGTTAAGCAAGGTACGCCATTTTCTACAGACTCACGACGAATTCTGAAGCCATCACGTGCCGGTTGCTTGCCTTTTGTTAAAGTGTTGACAACAAGCTGTGCCTCACCGTTTTGAATTAAATCGATTAATGTTTCACCTTTTGCACCGATTTTTCCAACTATATCTGTGCGTACGCCTGCATCTTCAAACGCTTTAGCTGTACCTTCAGTTGCGACAATACGATAGCCTACTGTTGAGAAGCGTTTTGCAAGTTCAATTGCTTCCTCTTTATCTTTATCGGATACAGTGAACAATACTGTTCCTTCTGTACGAATTTCCATACCTGCTGCAACTAAGCCTTTGTAAAGTGCTTTTTCTAATGTTGCATCTTTACCCATTACTTCACCTGTTGATTTCATTTCAGGCCCTAGTGTAATGTCAACACGACGTAATTTAGCGAAGGAGAATACTGGTACTTTTACGAAGACACCATTTTGCTCTGGCGCTAAGCCTGTTGGATAGCCTTGTTCTACGATTGATTTACCAAGAATCGCTTTCGTTGCAATATTTGCCATCGGAATGTTTGTAATTTTACTTAAGAACGGTACTGTACGAGATGAACGAGGGTTAACCTCGATAACGTATACTTCGCCCTGTGAAATTACATATTGAATGTTCATTAAGCCTATGATGCCAAGACCTTTTGCAAGGCGAGTTGTATAATCCACTAACGTATCTTTTTGTGCTTGTGTTAATTTTTGTGGCGGGTATACAGAGATCGAGTCGCCAGAGTGAACCCCTGCTCGCTCGATATGCTCCATAATACCTGGAATTAAGACATTTTCACCGTCACAAATGGCATCTACTTCGATTTCTTGACCCGTTAAGTAGCGGTCTACTAATACTGGATGATCTGGAGATGCTTCTACCGCGTTCTCCATATAATGTTGTAATTCCTCTTCGTTGTAGACAATTTCCATTGCGCGTCCACCTAGTACGTATGAAGGACGAACTAGTACCGGGAAGCCTAGACGTCCACTAATAGCAAGTGCTTCCTCCGTAGATACAGCTGTTTGACCTAGTGGCTGTGGAATGTTCAATTCACGTAATGCTTGCTCGAATTTATCTCGGTTTTCCGCACGGTCGATGTCTTCAAGAGTTGTTCCTAGGATTTTCACGCCATTGGCAGCTAATTTATCAGCTAGATTAATAGCTGTTTGACCACCGAATTGTACAACTACTCCAATTGGTTGCTCAAGGTCGATAATATGCATAACGTCTTCGATTGTTAATGGCTCAAAGTATAATTTATCTGAAACCGAGAAGTCAGTGGATACTGTTTCTGGATTCGAGTTAATAATAATTGCTTCGTAGCCTGCTTCTTGAATTGCCCATACTGAGTGTACTGTTGCGTAGTCAAATTCTACCCCTTGCCCAATGCGGATTGGACCAGAACCAAGTACAATAACTGATGGCTTGTCTGATTTGATCGATTCGTTTTCATCCTCATATGTGCCATAGAAGTATGGTGTTTCAGATTCAAACTCCGCTGCACACGTATCCACCATTTTGTATACTGGGATAATGCCATTTTCTTTACGATATGCATATACTTCTTCTGGTGTTGTTTCCCAAAGCTCAGCAATTTTCTTATCTGCAAAGCCTAGTCGTTTTGCTGTACGTAACACTTCTTTATCGTCTTTATTGTCAGCAAGTGTTTGCTCCATATCTACGATGTTTTTGAATTTATTTAAGAAGAATAAGTCAATGGCAGACCATTCATGGATTTGCTCAATTGTTACACCGCGACGAAGTGCTTCACCAATGAAGAATAGACGCTCGTCACCTGCTTTGCGAATACGTTTTTCAATCCAAGAATCAGAGTTCTCTTCTGCATGTTTTAGCTCTAAGTGAACTTGACCTGTTTCAAGAGAGCGCACTGCTTTTAGCATAGCTTCCTCAAATGTACGACCAAGTGCCATTACTTCACCAGTCGCTTTCATTTGTGTACCAAGATTACGTTTTGCTGATTCGAATTTATCGAACGGCCAACGTGGAATTTTCGCCACGATGTAGTCTAAAGCTGGCTCGAAGCAAGCATACGTAGAACCTGTTACAGGGTTTTTGATTTCATCTAATGTTAAACCAACCGCGATTTTTGCTGCTAGCTTTGCAATTGGATAACCTGTTGCTTTTGATGCTAATGCTGATGAACGCGATACACGAGGGTTTACTTCGATCACATAGTAATTAAAGCTATATGGATCAAGTGCTAACTGTACGTTACAGCCACCTTCAATTTTTAGTGCTCGGATAATATCTAATGAAATATTACGTAGCATTTGGTTTTCTCGATCTGAAAGTGTTTGTGTAGGTGCCACTACGATAGAGTCACCTGTATGAATACCAACTGGGTCAACGTTTTCCATGTTACATACAACGATAGCGTTGTCAGCAGCATCACGCATTACTTCATATTCGATTTCTTTATAACCAGCGATTGATTTTTCTAGTAAACATTGTGTTACTGGTGAATATTTTAGACCAGATGTAACGATCTCCTCTAGATCTTGATCGTTGTAGCAAATACCGCCGCCTGTACCACCAAGTGTGAAGGCAGGACGAACGATTACTGGGTAGCCAATTTTCGCTACAAAGTTTTTCGCCTCGTCTAAGTTATGAATAATATCTGATTCAGGTACTGGAGCACCTAGCTCATACATTAAATTACGGAATAGATCTCGGTCTTCTGCTTTATGGATCGCTTCTAATTTTGTTCCAAGAATTTCAATATCAAGCTCATCTAAAATTCCTGATTTATCTAATTCAATGGCCATGTTTAAACCTGTTTGACCACCAAGTGTTGGTAGGATTGCATCTGGACGCTCTTTACGTAGAATTCGTGATACGAACTCAAGTGTAATTGGCTCAATATATACTTTGTCAGCAATTTCTGTATCTGTCATTATTGTTGCAGGGTTTGAGTTTATTAAGATAACGCGATAGCCTTCTTCTTTTAATGAAAGACAAGCTTGTGTTCCTGCGTAGTCAAATTCTGCTGCTTGTCCGATTACGATTGGACCTGATCCGATTACTAAAATAGTTTCAATATCTGTACGTTTAGGCATGTTGTTTCCCCTTCCCTGCTTCTACTTCCATCATTTCGATAAATTCATCAAATAAGTGATTTGAATCCTCTGGACCTGGTGATGCTTCTGGGTGATATTGCACCGTGAAGATTGGATATTTCTTGTGACGTACACCCTCACAAGTGCCATCATTTAATGCGATATGTGTTATTTCTAAATCTGTATCTTTTAATGAATCAATATCGATTGCATAACCATGGTTTTGAGATGTTAAGTCTGTACGACCAGTACGTAAATCTTTTACCGGATGGTTACCACCTCGGTGACCGAATGGTAATTTGAAGCTTTGTGCACCACATGCTAGCGAGAAGATTTGGTGACCTAAGCAAATACCGAACATTGGCACTTTTCCGATTAAATTACGTACGGTTTCAATGCCTTCTACTACGTCCTCAGGGTTACCTGGACCGTTTGACAGCATAATTCCATCTGGATGCCAAGCTAAAATTTCTTCTGCTGATGTATTGTAAGGTACTACAAGCACATCGCAATCACGTTTATTTAACTCACGAAGAATACCGTGCTTCATACCATAATCAATTAATACTACTCGTTTGCCACGACCTGGTGATGGGTAGGCTGCTTTCGGTGATACTTCACGAACATGATGTGTAATCGCTGGTGTTGCCTGTAATTTTGCTACGACTTCATCCACATTCACTTCTTCATCAGCCGCCGTTAAAATAGCCTTTACTGACCCTTTACTGCGAATAATGCGTGTTAATTTTCGTGTATCAATTCCTTCAATGCCCGGAATATCCTTTGAAGTTAAGTACTCATCTACCGTTAAATCACAACGGAAGTTTGAAGGGGTTTTTGCTAATTCACGAACTACAAACCCACGGATAGCTGGTGTGATTGATTCAAAGTCATCACGGTTAATACCGTAATTACCGATTAAAGGGTAAGTTAACGTTACGATTTGTCCGTAGAATGAAGGATCTGAAATTGTTTCCTGATAACCTGTCATCCCTGTCGTGAATACAACCTCACCTTGTGAAGCTCTCTCACTACCGAACGCTGTGCCTGTAAATACTGTGCCATCTTCTAAAATAAGTAAACGTTTTTTCATTACTCTGCCTCCTGGTATACGATATTGCCTTCAAAAATTGTTAGAACCGGCCACCCTTTTGCAACCCAACCATTGAATGGTGTATTGCGTCCTTTTGATACAAAGCCTTCTGCATCAATTGTTTGCTCTTTATTTAAATCAATTAAAATCATATCTGCCGAAGCACCAACTTCTAATGTGCCATATGGTAAATCGAAAATTTGAGCTGCCTTGACAGTCATCCAGTCAATCAACTGTTTTAACGACCATTTCCCCGTTTCTACAAACTGTGTGTAAAGCAGTGGGAACGCTGTTTCAAAGCCTACAATGCCAAACGGAGCACCAACCATACCACAGCATTTTTCTTCTACTGTATGTGGAGCATGATCTGTAGCGATACAATCGATTGTGCCGTCCAGCATAGCTGCGTGAAGTGAATCTTTATCATCTGCTCCACGTAATGGAGGATTCATTTTCCAGTTCGCATCATCTGATGGGATATCCATTTCTTCAAGTAATAAATGATGTGGGCAAACTTCTGCAGTGACACGAATACCCGCTGCTTTCGCATCACGTACTGCACGTACAGATTCCTTCGTTGATACGTGACATACGTGGTAGCGTGCTCCAGCTGCTTCTGCCAGTAGTACATCTCGTGCAATTTGAACAGATTCACAAATTGATGGAATTCCTGGTAAACCAAGCTCTTGATTACGCTTCCCTTCATGCATCACTCCGTCGTAAATTAATGAGTTATCTTCGCAGTGAGCTACAACTACCATATCGTGCTGTGCGGCATCCTTCATTTGCTCATACATTGTTGAAGCAAGCTGGATCCCAACACCATCATCTGAAAATGCGACAGCCCCATGTGCTTTTAATTCTTCAATATTTGTACGAACCTCACCTGAAATGTCCCTTGTTAATGAGCCGTATGGAAGTACTCGAATAGCTGCACTTTCTTTAATAAGTCCGTTAATCAGCTGCATGTTTTCTACTGAATCTGGTACTGGTTTTGTATTTGGCATCGCGCAAATTGTTGTGAAGCCACCTTTTGCTGCTGATGCTGACCCTGTAGCAATTGTTTCTTTATGTTCAAAGCCTGGCTCACGTAAATGTGTATGAACATCGACAAAGCCTGGTGCAACAACTAAACCATTTCCTTCGATCATTTCTGCGCCTACTACATTTACATTTTGACCTATTGCAGTAATTTTGCCATCTGTCATAGCGATATTTACTGTTTGTAGCTCACCTTGTTCATTTAGCATTTGTACATTTTGAAGAACCTTTGTCATGTTACTCTCTCCCCTTTAAAATTGTTTCAACTATAGCCATCCGTGTATAGACACCATTACGAACCTGCTCGAAAATTCTAGAACGCTCGCATTCTACTAGCTCTGACGCAATTTCTACATCACGATTGACCGGTGCTGGATGCATAATAATTGCCTTTTCCTTCATTTGTTTCTCACGTTCAATTGTTAAACCGTACTCTTGATGATAGCTCTCTTTTGAGAAGCTTTTATTTACCTTATGGCGTTCATGTTGCACACGAAGTAACATAATCACATCGCTTATTTCGATTAAATCATCCCAAGAATGATGCGCTTCGAAACTGCCTTCCCACTCTTCCGGACAAAGGAAATGAACATTTGCCCCTAAGCGCTGTAACGCTAACGCATTCGATTTCGCTACACGGCTATGGCATATATCTCCAGCGATTGTCACATTCAACCCTCTAAAAGAACCAAACTCTTTTTTGATTGTATAAAGATCTAATAATGATTGAGACGGATGCTGACCAGTGCCGTCACCTCCATTAATGATTGACACATTGATGCCTTCAAGTAATTCATTGTAATACGCATCTTCTTTTGCGCGAATGACTACTGCATCCATACCAATCATTTCTAGCGTCTTTACCGTATCGTACAATGTCTCCCCTTTAGAGACGCTCGAAAAGCTACCGTCAAATGGGATAACGATACAACCAACTTTGCGCTCTGCCATTTCAAAGCTTGTTTTCGTGCGTGTACTTGGTTCAAAAAATAAATTTGCGACGTTGTGTGGGCGAGATAATGATGATGCTTCACCATTCTCAAAAGCTTGCGCACGATCTAGAATGTTGTTAATCTCTTCAATTGTTAAATGTTCCATCGATAATAAGTTCTTCATCATGTACCTCCACTGGGTTGTGTTTCATGAACGTTATGTATAACTAACGTTTTATAAAATCAATTTCGCCTTGGCGTAATTGCGTCCGGATTTTGAATTGTACGAGCACAATTCATTCCTTTCAAAATCCGTGACATCCGCCGGAGGCTTTACCTTCATACATTTCACCTTCAGAGGTGGGATGCATGAAGATAATAAAAGCCCCGTTGATGTCATCAACGAGGCATAAGGAGGCGTGACAAACTACAGCAGGATACATTCCTACTACAAGCTTATCTACAACTTCCCTTTTTTTGCCTCTCTGGACAATTCATTAAAAGGTACTTCTATGAATTTTTATTTTGATTGTACGGTACTGGTATATCTGCTTCTTTTTTACCTGGTAGAATGGCATTTAAAACAACACCTATAATCGCTGCTAATGCCATACCTTCGATACTTAGTGATTCCGAAATAACGAACTTCGCACCACCGATGCCAATGACTAAAATAACAGAGGCAATGACCAAGTTACGACTATTCCCAAAGTCGATATGATTATCAACTAACATTCGTAATCCACTTGCTGCAATGATACCGAAGAGCAAGATGGAAACCCCACCAAGTACAGCTGTTGGAATCGTTGCAATAACTGCCATTGCTTTCCCGAAGAATGATAGTAAAATTGCTACGACTGCTGCACCTGCAATGACATACACACTGTAAACACGCGTGATTGCAAGGACACCGATATTTTCACCGTAAGTTGTTTTCGGTGGACCACCGATTAATGCACTAATAAATGTTCCAATTCCGTCCCCTAATAACGAACGATGTAACCCTGGCTCTTTAATATAATCTCGATTAACAACTTTCCCTAATACTAACTGGTGACCGATATGCTCTGAAATAGTGACGATAACGATTGGTACCATTGTTAGGAGTAGCTTTGTTGTGATTTCAAAGTCGTAATGAACACCTGGGATTAAAAACTCAGGCTTTGCAAAGAAATCTGCTTTGGCAATTGGTGAATAATCTACAATTCCGATCATCATTGAGTAAATATATCCCACGATTAAGCCAATTAAGATTGGCATTGTGCTTAAAATACCTCTAAAGAAAATCGTGAAAATAATAGCTGTAAATAATGTAACTAACGCTGCTGAGAAGTGTAAAAAGCTATATTTACCATCAACATTCATCGCCATACTTACCGCTGTCCCTGATAATCCAAGACCAATTACCATTATAACAGGTCCTACCACAATCGGTGGTAAAATTTTCATAATCCATTTGTAGCCGCTTTTCCAGATGATTAGGGATACGATACCATATGTAATCCCGACTGCCATTGCACCAATCATCGCATGACCTGGATTAACACTTGAACCATCTTTATTTAAACCACCTGCGACAAGTAAAATCGGGGCAATAAAAGCAAAGGATGAACCTAAATATGCTGGCACTTGAAATTTCGTAATTAATAAGAAGAACAGTGTAGCAATCCCACTTGTTAAAAGGGCAATCGCTGGACTAAGACCAACCAACTGAGGAACTAAGATCGTTGACCCAAACATGGCAAACATGTGCTGGAAACTTAATGTCACTAGTTGGACTGGGGTCGGTTTATCCTTAATATCTAATACTGCATTTGACATAATGTTTCCTCACTTTATAGTTAGTCTTCTTTAAAAATGATGACGCAATCTTCTCCGTCTACCTCTTGTAAATTTACGACAATACGCTCTGTTCCAGATGTTGGTACATTTTTGCCAACATAATCAGCTCTTATTGGTAGTTCTCTATGTCCTCTGTCAATCAGGACTGCGAGTTGAATTTGTGAAGGTCGTCCTAAATCCATTACTGCATCAAGTGCTGCGCGTACTGTACGTCCTGTATAAAGTACATCATCGACTAAAATAATTTTTTGATTAACGACCACATCATCAATATCTACTTGTTCAACATGTGCCTGTTCATTATCATGCTTTGTCGTTAAATCATCTCGATAGAGGGTGATGTCTAGCTCCCCCGTACGGATTGGTTTGCCTTCAATTTTTTCAATTCGTTCTGCAAGGCGTCTTGCAAGAAAGGCACCTCGTGTTTTAATACCAACTAAAATACATTCATCGATTCCTTTATTACGTTCAATAATTTCGTGTGCAATGCGTGTTAACGCTCTTGCCATAGATGGGCCATCTAATAGCTCATTTTGTGCCATGTAAGTTTCCTCCTCTCTTTTATTTATTGTTGGTCATGTGTCCATAAAAAAACCTCTCAAGGCGAATGGCCTGAGAGGGTTATATACGTGTTTAAATAGTATGTTGAAAAATTTGCAGCACAAATTTTTTACAACACATTCACATGTACCTTCTCAGCCTCTCTGGACTGTCATTAAAGGTGAATATTTAGTTAAGTTGTTCATTCACTTTCGTTAGTATAGACCTTCTTTTCCTATACGTCAATGCTTATTTCTTAAATCTAGTAATAATTGTTCATAATCAGCAGGAAGTGGTGCTTCGAACTCCATATATTCGCCTGATGTAGGGTGATCGAATCCTAAAATTCCTGCATGTAATACTTGTCCATTAAAGTCTATTGTCTTTTTTGGTCCATATTTTGGATCACCAACAAGAGGGTAGCCAATATATTTCATATGCACGCGAATTTGATGAGTTCGTCCTGTTTCTAAACGACATTCTACAAGAGTGTATTCACCAAAGCGTTCGATAACTTGGAAGTGAGTTACTGCATGCTTCCCTTTATCGACAACTGCTTGTTTTTGACGATCTTTTTGATCGCGTCCAATCGGTGCATCAATTGTGCCTTTATCATGTGCAATATGCCCGTGAACTAGCGCCGTATATTTACGTGTCACTGTTTTATTGACTAGCTGATTCACTAACGATTCATGAGCTGCATCATTTTTAGCAACCATCAATAATCCTGATGTATCTTTATCAATACGATGCACAATTCCTGGTCGCATAATGCCATTGATACCCGACAAATCCTTACAATGATGCATTAAACCATTCACTAGTGTACCCGTCATATGTCCAGGCGCTGGATGGACAACCATGCCCTTTGGTTTATTCACAACAAGGACATCTGCATCCTCATAAACAATATCAAGATCTAAGTTTTCAGGAATGACATCTAATGGCTCTGCTTCGGGTACATCAATTTCTACAATATCCCCTACTTTTACCTTATACTTCGCCTTGACAGTCTCTCCATTTACTTTGACAATACCATCAGTAATCCAATTCCCGATTTGTGTACGCGACCACTCTGATTGCACACCTGAAAGCGCCTTATCAATGCGCTCTCCCTGTTGTTGTTCTTCCATTGTATATGATACTTGCGTCATTCTTTCACCTGTTTCTTTCCTTTTTTATCTTCCATGATTATGCCAATCATTAATATTACTACCGCCATTGTTAAAGCTGCATCCGCAATATTGAAGATTGGGAAATCATAATTAATTACTGGAATTAATACATTTACAAAATCGACCACTTCACCTCTAAATATACGGTCAATAAAATTCCCTACAGCTCCGCCTAATAAAAGCATTAAGCCCACTTGAAAAATAGGTTTACCTTTAGCCTCTTTATGATAAAAATATAGGATGGCACAAATAACACCTATCGTAACAATGCTAAATAACCACATTTGGCCTTCTAACATTCCCCATGCTGCTCCTTTATTTCGATGAGACAATATCCCAAACCACGGATCCCATACTGAAATTCGTTCGCGTAACTCCATATTTTTCACAATTAGCCATTTCGTCCATTGATCTAAAAGAATCACGAATGCGGCCAATCCATAATATTTATACACAGACACTCCTCCGTTCGCTCAACATCTAACCTATTCTACCATAACAGCCCATCTCAGAATAACTAATATAGCATGAAAATATGGATCAATACCATTGTGTGGGGTTGATTTTCATTCCGACCAAGCGCTTTCCTGCGGATGTTTGTTGAGCTATCCCTCGCTTTGGTGGTTCTATCCATCATTTTGACTCTTCTTTCCGTCACTCTGGTTTCAATCCGTCATTCTGGCTCTTCTTCCGTCTCTCTGGTCTTTCTATCCGTTGTTCTGGCTCTTCTTTCCGTCACTCTGGTTTCAATCCGTCATTCTGGCCCTTCTTCCGTCTCTCTGGTCTTTCTATCCGTTGTTCTGGCTCTTCTTTCCGTCACTCTGGTTTCAATCCGTCATTCTGGCCCTTCTTTCCGTCGCTTTGGCATTTCTATCCGTCGTTCTGGCTCTTCTTTCCGTCACTCTGGTTTCAATCCGTCATTCTGGCTTTTCTTTCCGTCGCTTTGGCATTTCTATCCGTCGTTTTGACTCTTCTTTCCGTCGCTCTGGTTTTCTTCCGTCGCTTCGGCTCTTCTTTCCGTCGCTCTGGCATTTCTATCCGTCGTTTTGACTCTTCTTTCCGTCGCTCTGGCCTTTCTATCCGTCGCTCTGGTTTTCATCCGTCACTTCAGCTCTTCTTCCGTCGCTTTGGCATTTCTATCCGTCGTTCTGGATCTTCTTTCCGTCACTCTGGTTTTCTTCCGTCACTTCGGCTCTTCTTTCCGTCGTTCTGGATCTTCTTTCCGTCACTCTGGTTTTCTTCCGTCACTTCGGCTCTTCTTTCCGTCGCTCTGGACTTCCTATCCATCGCTTTGACTCTTCTTTTCGTCGCTCTGGTTTTCTTCCGTCGCTTCGGCTCTTCTTTCCGTCGCTCTGGACTTCCTATCCGTCGCTTCGGCTCTTCTTTCCGTCACTCTGGTTTTCTTCCGTCGCTTCGGCTCTTCTTTCCGTCGCTCTGGACTTCCTATCCGTCGCTTCGGCTCTTCTTTCCGTCACTTTCGTCTTTCTATCCGTCGCTTCGACTCTTCTTTCCATCGCTCTGATTTTCATCCGTCGCCTTGGCTCTTCTTTCCGTCGCTCTCGACCTTCAAAAAAAACGCAAGCCCCCATTACCAAGGAGACTTGCGTTACTAATTATATAGAATGCAGATTCTTATTTTTAAGCGTAATACTTTTCTACAACTTCTGCACAACGCGCACATACTGTTGGTTGTGCTTCATTTGAACCGACTGTTTCAGAAATAGACCAGCAACGCTCACATTTTTCACCTGTTGCTTTTTCAACAACAATCGATGCATGCTCTAGAGCTAATGCATCTGCAGGTGCAGCTTCAATTGACGCTACTTCAAAAGCAGAAACGATTGAAAGTTGTGCAAAATTAATGCTTGCATCATTTAATAATGCCGCCACATCTTCTTTCGCATAAACTGTCACTTTCGCTTCAAGTGATTTACCGATTGTTTTTGCATTACGAGCTTCCTCTAATGCTTTTAAAATATCATCACGAACATCAATAATTTTTACCCATTTTGCACGTAGACTTTCGAAGTTTTCATGTTCATCTACCTCTGGGAAGTCTGTTAATTGTACAGATACCTCTTCTACAACACCTTGAGCATGTAAGTAAGACCACATCTCGTCACTTGTATGAGGGATAATAGGTGACATGACTTTTACTAATGTCATTAATGTGTCATAAATAACTGTTTGCATCGCACGGCGATCTTTGTTGTCATGGCCTTCGATGTACACAACATCTTTTGCAATATCTAAATAGAATGAAGATAATTCTACTGCAACAAAGTTATTCACTGCATGATAAACAGCTGCGAAATCATAGCGATCATATGCAGCACGTACAGTTTTTAATACATCCTGTAAGCGCATATAAACGTACTGATCCATTTCACGAAGATCCTCATATGCTACTCGATCTTTCGTTACATCGAAATCAGCTACATTTCCGTGTAAGAAACGGAATGTGTTACGGATTTTTCGATAAACCTCAGATACTTGCTTTAACATATCCATTGAGATACGAACGTCGGCTGTATAATCTACAGAAGCAACCCATAAACGCAGAATATCTGCTCCATATTGATCCATAACTTTTTTCGGGATAATGACATTCCCTAAAGATTTACTCATCTTACGACCTTCACCATCCAGCACGAAACCATGTGTTAATAGTCCCTTATATGGTGCATAGCCATTAATAGCTACAGAAGTAATTAATGATGAGTTAAACCATCCACGGTGTTGGTCAGAACCCTCTAAATATAAATCAGCTGGATATTTCATACCACGTTCTACTAGCACACCTTGGTGAGAAGAACCTGAGTCAAACCAAACGTCCATAATATCGTTTTCTTTTGTAAATTCACCGTTCGGGCTACTTGCATGTGTGAAGCCTTCAGGTAATAATTCTTTAGCTGTTTTTTGGAACCAAATATTTGATCCATGCTCACGGAATAATGCTGAGATATGGGCAATTGTTTCTGGTGTAATAATTGGCTCTCCATTTTCAGCATAGAAAATTGGAATTGGCACACCCCATGCACGTTGACGTGAAATTACCCAGTCTCCACGGTCACGAATCATATTATAAAGACGAGTTTCACCCCAAGCAGGTGTAAATGTTGTTGATTTTACTGCGTCTAGTAACTCATCACGGAATGCATCTATTGACGCAAACCATTGTGGTGTTGCACGATAAATAACTGGTTTTTTCGTACGCCAGTCATGTGGATAAGAGTGTGTAAAGAAGTTAAGCTTTTCTAATGCACCGACTTCTTTTAATTTTTCTGTGATTAATTTGTTTGCATCATTGTAGAATACACCTTCAAAACCAGGTGCTTCATCTGTATAGCAGCCGCTATTATCAACAGGGCTAAGAATTGGTAGACCATATTGCTTACTAATATGATAGTCATCTTCCCCGTGTCCTGGTGCTGTATGAACACAGCCAGTACCCGCTTCAGCAGTTACGTGCTCTCCAACCATCACAAGAGATTCACGGTCATAGAATGGATGCTGTGCAACAATTCGATCTAATGCATCACCTTTAATTTCTTGAACAACTTCGTATGCTTCCCACTCAAGTTCGTTAGCAACTTTTTCTAATAATTCTTTTGCAATAATGAATTTTTTATCTGCAACTGCGACAACCACATAGATAAATTCAGGGTTCACAGAAATCCCTAAGTTTGCAGGAATTGTCCAAGGCGTTGTTGTCCAAATGATCATTTTAGCATCTGCTGGGACAACACCTTTAGCATCTTTAAGCGCAAAGCTTACATAAATAGAAGGAGATTTAATATCTTTATATTCAATCTCTGCTTCTGCAAGTGCAGATTCAGATGATGGAGACCAGTAAACTGGTTTTAAACCTTTATAAATATAGCCTTTTTCAGCCATCTTTCCGAAAACTTCAATTTGACGAGCTTCAAATTCAGGCTTTAATGTAATATATGGATTTTCCCAATCACCACGAACACCTAAACGGCGGAATTGTGTACGTTGGTTGTCGATTTGCTCGTAAGCATACTCTTCACATAATTTACGGAATTCAGCAACAGACATTTCTTTGCGCTTTACACCTTTATTCGTAAGTGCTTGCTCAATTGGTAAACCATGTGTATCCCAACCTGGAATATAGTTTACATGGTAGCCAGTCATAGAGCGATGACGCGTAATCATATCTTTCAGTACTTTATTTAAAGCATGGCCGATATGGATATCACCATTCGCATATGGAGGTCCATCGTGTAACACATACTCAGGGCATCCTTCTGTACGCTCCATTTGTAATTTATTAATGTCCATTTCATTCCATTTTTCTTGCATCTTCGGTTCATTTGCCGGTAAGTTCCCACGCATTGGGAAATCTGTTTTTGGCATTAATAAAGTATCTTTGTACTCAACCATTTTTCAATTCCTCCTTTATTTTACAAACAAAGAACATATGCACTTAGGCGCTCATACAATTACGACAGTTATTAGGCTTATCATTATAACGTGTGGTTGATTTCCGTTCCGGCCGGGCGCTTTCCTGGGGGCGTCCGATGAGCCGCTTCGCTTCGCTGCAGGGTCTCATCTGTGACGCTAATCCCCAAGGAGTCGCCCAGCCTACACTCCAATCAACTTATATACATGACATACGTTTTGTGAAATACCATCCTCAAGTTCTATTTATCGGCAAAATCAACACGTTTTAACAACAGAAGTATAAGTTACCTCCATTTGAACATAAAAAAGCCTCTCAATCCCTCAAAGGGACGAGAAGCTTATACTCGCGGTACCACCCTAATTGTAGCACAAAATTGTACTACCACTCTTAAAGCACGTTAACGTTGTGCATCACGAAATAACTTACTACATTCAGTTATTTTAGCTCAGAAGTGATGTTCATTGTTATTTGCTTGTTCGGGCTCACACTATCCCCAAATCGCTTAACTACGCCTAACAAATACTGTCTTCGTCTCTGCCTGTTTTGCATATGTGTTCAAAATAATTACTATTACATTAGTATATGAAAATCATACAATCACGTCAAGTTTCACTTATTGCTACCTAATATAGGATTAAACTTGATCGGCTTCCTGTGCTTCTTCAACAGATGCTTGAATTTCAGTAAGGTCAATATCGTATTGTAGCAAATGGTCCCAATCGTCTGCATTTAGTAAATCCAGTTGTGCCTCTACAAGCATTTTAAAACGATTACGGAATACCTTTGATTGCTTTTTCAGCTCATCAATTTCAATTGTTACTTTACGAGCCTTTGTTAAAGCCTCATTGATAATACGATCAGCATTTTTTTCTGCTTCCTTCACAATGAGTTTAGCCTCTTTTTGAGAATTTCTTCGTACTTCATCAGCTGCTTCTTGTGCAACAACAATTGATTTTTGTAACGTTTCCTCTAATGTGTTAAAATGTCTCGCTTGTTCTAAGGAAATTTCTAGTTGTCTGTCTACTTCCTTTTTTTCACGTAACAAAATTTCATAATCTTTGATAATTTGATCTAAAAATTCATTTACTTCATCTTCAGCATAACCTCTGAAAGATTTAGTAAACTCCTTATTATGTATATCAATAGGTGATAATGGCATACGATCCTTCTCTCCTTTACATGTACATTCGTACTTTCTATTATACAATTGTTCCAACAACTTAGCAGTAAAAATTAATGAAATTTACTTGATTTTTAGCTTTTTTGGGTCAATCGACCGATTTGTAAACGAATTTTATCTTTTTTTGTACGACCTTCAGTCATCATCATTTTTATTCGACCGCTTCCGCGTACAGATAAAATATCTCCTTCTTGTAATTCAAAAGCAACTGTATCCCGTTCAGTCCAATTGACACGTACCTTTTTACCTGTAATTAATGCTTGTGCCTTCTGACGAGAAATTTTTAAAACCGTTGAGATAATCACATCTAAACGCATAGAAGAAACCGTATGAGATTCTTCTAGCCACTCATCCTCGTTTTGTAGCAATGACTCCGTCTCTTTAATCGATTCTACATGTACCTTTACCTTGCCGATGCCTGTTAAATGTAAGCGTACATAATCAGCTACCTCAATCGCTACTACAAATTGTACAAGATGGTCATTGACACGAATATCACCGAATTTGCCACGATCCAATCCTAAAGATAACAAAGCTCCAAGGACATCTGGATGTCCTAATTGGACAAATTTCACAGGATATTGAATCGTAAATACTGTAAGCTGAAAATCTTCCTCCATAGGCTCATAATAAGTAGGATAAATCAGCATGCGTTGTCTTTCTGCTTCATCAAAGAGCCCAGCACTAGCTGTTTTTAATGTGTCATACTGTCCAATTATCGATGCTACAATAAAGCGCTGTCGAGGATCTAGAAAATCCGTAAGCTTTGGAGCATATCGATCCTCTACCTCATGCTGCCAGCCCATAACCTGTTCAATGAAAGGCTGTTCATCTTTTCTAAAATGCTGTATTAAATGCTCCATATAACTTCACCTCTATTATCACTCTTTTATTTGTACAATTTCATTGGTATTTTAAGGATATCTAAAAAATAGGCTCACAGGGGGCACGGGGCGTCCGACGAGCCGCCTCGCTTCGCTCCAGGGTCTCGCTACTCACGCTTAGGAATTCTAGGGGATCACCACTAAATTGTTTAAATTAAGTATTCCCCATAAATAAAAAATCCCCACCATTCGTGAGGATTTCTTATATTAAAACATAAAGTATATTTTTTGAATTACAATAAAAAGCCCATTTTTAATAAAATTAAGCATAAAAATTGCCACAATTGGTGAAATGTCAATCATCCCGATTGGAGGGATGAATTTCCTGAAAATCCCCAAATAAGGCTCGCATACTTTTTTAAGGAAACGGCCAATTGCTGAATCTTGTACAGCAGGCACCCATGACATTAAAACATATCCAACTAACATATAAGAATACACGTTAAATGCTAATGATATATAACCTAGAATTATCCATAAATCCATATAAACTACAATCCTCGCTATTAATTATCGTCTAAAATAAAATTCGAAATTTCGCCAGACACTTCTACATTATCAGGTGTGCATAGGAAAATATCTTTACCGATTCTTTGAATATCACCGCTAAGCGCATAAACTGTGCCACTTAAAAAATCAATAATCCGTACACCTTGTTCTCGCTCAATACGTTGTAAATTGACAATCGTTGCACGCTTATTTTTTAAGTGTTCCGCAATATCCTGAGCTTCGGCATAAACTCTAGGTTCAACTAAGACAACTTTTGCGCCTTTAGAATTCATGGCTGCCTGCAAACTTACTATGTTGTTTGTAGGTGTTGTACTTTGCGGAAAAATTTCCTGAACCGGTGCTTTACGCTCCTTCATCATTTTTTTAGGCTTCGCAGATTGAATCTGTTGCTGTTGTTGTACGGGTTGTTGCTGTTGAATAGGAGCTTGCGTGATTTCTTCTTCTAGTTCTTCCTCAAGATAAAAGAAATTTTTAATTTTATTTTTCATGCTCATCCTGTTCCCTTCTTTCATTTCCAACAAGAGCCGTTCCAACTCGAACAAATGTAGCCCCTTCTTCTACCGCAATTTCAAAGTCATTAGACATGCCCATTGATAACTCGGTACAAGGAGCGTGCGCGAATCCTTGCTCGGCTATTTGCTGTTGACATTGTTTTAATTGCTTAAAAACAGAGCGAATAATTGTATCCTCATCTGTGTTTGGTGCCATTGTCATTAAACCAACAACTTGAATTTTTGTAAAATCCTTTAATGATTCAATAAAAGGCAGAACTTCTTCAATCGATAAACCATGTTTTGCTTCTTCGCCAGATACATTAACTTGTACAAAACATTTGACAGGTTTGTCTGCTCTTTTTTCAATTTCCTGCGCTAAACCTAAACGATCTAATGAATGTAAAAAATCAATACTGTTAATAACTTGTCTGACCTTACGTGTTTGTAAAGACCCGATATAATGCCAATGTACATCAGCTTGAATCGTTTCAATTTTACGATTTAAGCCTTCAGGACGATTCTCACCTAAATGTATAAGCCCTGCATCAATTGCTTCTTGTGTTCTTTCTACAGAAACTTCTTTTGTCACTGCAATAATTTGGACTTTTTCTGTTTCACGATTTGCACGTTTTTTTGCTGTTTGTATAAGATCATTAATTTTCTTCAAATTTGCTAAGATTTTTGTCAATGTTTTTCCCAACTTTACAACAATAGTTTCTTTTATTGTAACAAGCAATGCTTGAATTATCAATGAATAGCCTGACCTATGTGAAAGTCCTTATACCCTACCTATGCTTTAAAATTGCTTAAATATTTTAATATGCAAAATATTTTTCTCTTTAGGATAATGCTTTTACTAAAATTACATCTTTCCCCACTACAAGTACATCTTTCATATACACTTTCCTAACAGATTCTTCTCCGCGAAAAAAGCCTAGATATTTACGGGGTTCAGCGATCATAAAAGCCGTTACATAGCCTGTTTCTTTGGATACCTCTGCATCTACCACAAATCCTAAAAAGCGTCCATTGCCTGCTTCAATAACTTCTTTTTGCTGTAACATTGAGAAACGCATTTTATCCCTCCCTAAATCAATTACTCTCAACATCGTTTTATCTCAACAAACTATGTTTTCTCTTTATATTTATGTGTTTATTGTTGTTTAAATGAACATGAATTGATTAAGGAATCTCTCTTTGGCAAAAAGAAGAGGTAATTTCCGTTCCAGACTACTCGCTTTCCTGTGGGCGAGCGTCGAGCCGCTTCCTCCGCTTTTGTTTTCGCACAGAAAACATCCGCTCCGTGCAGGGTCTCACCTGTCTCGCTTTTCCCATGAGAGTCGAGTAGCCTTCCATTCCAATCAATGATAGTGCAGTACTTTTAATTTATGCAATTAAGAATGAACGCTATGGCCACTTACCATAATCAAACAGAATAGAGAATGTTATTGTACATCTGCTGCGCAAACATTTTGCATACTATCACTATAAATTAAAGAGTGAAATGCTAAAAGACACTTACTAATGAATTGATTGGAGTCGAGACTGGGCAACATAAAAAAGTAAAAGGATTCACTCACAGTTTTGTGTGTGAATCCTTTTTGTTCTTCTGAAGGAGGATGTCGATAAAAATTAAAAGTTAGGTGATAAAACGTGAAAGTTGGTAGATAAAATTTAAAAGTTGGTAGATAAAACATGAAAATTGGTAGATAAAATTTAAAAGTTGGTAGATAAAACGTAAAAGCGGCTCATCGGGCGCCCCAGGAAGCTTTGCTCTTCGCGAAAGCGAAGCGGCAGCTACAAAGCGCCCAGTCGGAACGGAAATCAACCCCTGCCCTACTTAATTTATCCCATTGATATAAATTAAAATGCGCACCCTGAATTCGGATGCGCATTGTTTTTTACTTATAATCTTTCTGCATTGTTTCAATTGCATTTTTTTCTAGACGTGAAATTTGCGCTTGAGAAATCCCCAATTCTTTTGCAATTTCAGTTTGTGTCTCACCGTAATAAAAACGCTTTGCAACAATCATTTGTTGACGATCATCTAACTTCTGCAAACTTTCCTTTACTGACACGTAGGCAACCCATTGATCTTCTGATACATCATCATCACGTAATTGGTCCATCATATAAACAGCGTCTCCACCGTCTGAATAAATGGGTTCCTGTAAGGAAACTGGGTCTTGAATGGCATCTAAAGCAAATAAAACATCTTCCTTTTTCATGTCAATCATCTCAGCAATTTCTTCAATTGTTGGCTCTCGTAAATTATCGGTTATCCATTGTTCTTTTGCCTGCATTGCCTTGTATGCAATATCTCTTAGAGAACGAGAAACGCGCAATGCATGATGATCACGCAGATGGCGACGAATTTCACCAATGATCATTGGAACAGCATATGTTGAAAATCGTACATTATGCTTCAAATCAAAATGATCAATAGCTTTCATGAGGCCAATACAGCCTACCTGAAATAAATCATCTGCCTGTTCACCCCTGTAGGCAAATCTACCGACTATACTGAGCACTAACCTTAAATTGCACATTACAAGCTCTTCCCTAATCTCATTTTCTCCAGCTTGTAAACGAATGAATAGTTCCTTCATTTCCTCGTGTTTTAAAATTGGCAAAGTCGATGTATCTAAGCCGCAAAGATCAACTTTAGTTCGCATATTCGATTCCTCCGGATGTTATTCTCTGACTAAACCGTTACATCAGTTTGTCCGAGAGAAACGAGAATATGCACAAAAGCTACGACCAATTTTAGGTAGGTTAAATTTCCCTCCCTAAGATATTGGCTGATTCAGATTTTCACGTAAATCTTGAATAATTTTCTTCTCTAATCGGGAAATATAAGATTGCGAAATGCCTAAATGATCAGCAACTTCTTTTTGAGTCATTTCAATTTTTCCATTGAGACCAAAACGACATTCCATAATATATCGTTCACGTGCACCTAGTAAATTTATGGCATGAAACATATGTTGACGCTCAATTTTCTTCTCTACATTGTCTAAAATAATATGCTCTTCCGTTCCTAAAATATCAGACAATAACAACTCATTTCCATCAGCATCAGAGTTTAATGGTTCATCTAGTGAAACTTCACCCTTCATGCGACTTGTTTTACGTAAATGCATCAAAATCTCATTTTCAATACAACGAGATGCGTATGTGGCAAGCTTAATATTTTTATCTGTATTGAACGTTTCAATCGCCTTTATTAAACCGATAGAGCCAATACTTATTAAATCCTCAATCGGCGTACCCGTATTATCAAAACGTCTAGCAATATAAACAACAAGACGTAAATTACGTTCAATTAGTGTATCTCTAGCACGTAAATCACCATTCATAAAGGATGCAATGACTGTAACTTCTTCTTCTCGACTTAATGGCACTGGCAATGAATCATTTCCCCCTATATAGTACGTTTCACGACTCCGAAACTTACTCCAAAATTTTTTCAAGCTAGCAAGTAGCCTAAGAAGCAATAGTTCTCCCCCTCTATGAGTTATTTGAAAGCGCTGAAAAATGTAAAATTGCTGCTGTGCTATGCGGAAAATTTTTAGCCTTTTTTGTTAAAACGATATATTCATTCGATTTCACTTGTGAGTGCTCCCCCTTTATATGCCACTCTTCAAAGCGAAAACCTAATACAACCGATTGCTGTTGTACTGTATTGACATGAATAAATCGAATGTAACGCTGATAATCTTCTGAAAACATGGATACATTATACGGATCAGTTTCTTGCCATTCTAACAATGATTTGCTAAATGCTGCAGGTAAATGTGGACGTAATGCTGAATAAGAGACAAAGTGAACAGGTTTTCCTGAAAGTGGCTCAATCGCTTGATTTCCCGTATCCACAAATGCAGAAAGCGGTATCTTTACATCAAAAATTTTTAACGTTGTATCAAACACAAACTGACCACTTAACCGCTCAAGCTTTACAAATCCCCATTGCTTATAAAAAGCTACAAGATTACCAACAGCTAATAGTAGGCAAATAATTATAAAATGGACAACAGAAAGATTCTTTAAATACGGTTGTAATGCTGTTAATAATCCACCAATAATAATTGTTGCTGTTAAAACGATCGGTCCTTGCTTTTGAAAGCTTCGAATCTTGAAGCGAAAAGCTAGTCCAATCAGTAAGATAAAGCTCAGTAGCGTCGTCAACAGCATTTGTCCACCTATTACAGCTACAAAACTACTACAAATAGAACTCATTAATAATCTCGTGTTCTTTACAAAAACCCCTGTTACTTTTGCCGTAAACTTGAGTATCGCTAGATTAAAAAGTGTATTAATGAGCACCAGCCATTCTCCATACATAACAGCCGCCTCCTACATACAAAGTTAGCATGTTACTCCCACAAATATTGTCAAACAATCGCATCATTTCATTAAAATGTTTTGACAAAATACATCTTTTCCTTACACATTTGAACATAATTAATTTTTTAGACGTTGAAAATGGTCAGGGAGATTTTTACGAATGTTGGAGCGTTTTATATGAGGATGATTTCTGTTCAGGCTATTCGCCGCTTTTCTGAGAGGCGACGTCGAGCCGTTTCCTCCACTATTGCTGTTGCCATGTGAATCAGTTGCTTTACGTTCCGACTAGGCTACATAATGAATCCTTTTTTTGCTCTTTTGAAGGTGGATGTCGATAAAAATTAAAAGTTGGTTGATAAAACGTGAAAGTTAGTCGATAAAATTTAAAAGTTGGGCGATAATTCCTGAAAGTGTTTCGATAAAACTAAAAAGTTGGATGTCATTTTGTTAAAAGGTATGTCATGTGAATTGGTTGATTGGAGTGAAGACTGAGCGACTCCTTGGGGATCATCAAATAGAGGAACGAAGGCTAAAACCATCACGTCCTGTGATAACGCCTTCATGACCAACATCGGTGCTGCTGCCGCTTCGCTTTCGCGCAAAAAACATCTGTTGGCCCGAGACTCTGCAGCGAAGCGAATGTTTTCTGTGCGAAAGCGTAGTGCTAACGTAGCGGCAGCAACAAAGCGGCTCATCGGACACCCCCAGGAAGCTCTGCTCTGTGCGAAAGCACAAAGCGCTCAGTCGGAACGGAAATCAACCCCTCGTTTTGCAGAAAAGCCATACTTTATTTAATGTTTCATATCAACACAAAAAGCTCGTATTTCACATAATGTAAAATACGAGCTTTTTAGAAGGTTGGATGCTGATTTATCCGCGATTTTTACGGTTACGTAAAAATGCTGGAACCTCAAGCGTGTCATCCTGTACATAATTTTGTTGGTTTTGACGTGGTTGCTCTTGTTGTACGTGCACCTCTTGACGTTGCTCACGAATCGGAGCTTGCTGTTGCGGTGCAGCATTTCTATTTGCATTTAACGTCGGTCTTGTAACATTACGCTGTTGCTGTAGAGCTTCCTCTGAGAAACCAGTCGCAATTACTGTCACAATAATTTCATCCTTTAGATTTTCGTTAATAACAGAACCGAAAATCATATTTACTTCTTCATCTGATGCTGATGCTACAATATCTGCAGCCTCTTGTACTTCAAATAGGCTAAGATTTGAGCCACCAGTAATATTCATGAGGACACCTTTAGCGCCATCAATTGATGATTCAAGTAAAGGACTTGAAATAGCTTTCTTAGCTGCTTCTGCAGCACGGTTTTCACCTGTAGCAATACCAATACCCATTAACGCTGAACCTTTGTTAGACATAATAGTTTTTACGTCTGCAAAGTCTAAGTTAATAAGACCTGGTGTTGCAATTAAATCTGAAATACCTTGTACACCTTGTCGTAAAACATTATCTGCTTCACGGAAGGCCTCTAGCATTGGCGTAGATTTATCGACAATTTGTAATAGCTTGTCGTTCGGAATGACGATTAAAGTATCAACAGACTCTTTCATGCCACCAATACCACCGATAGCTTGTGTTTGTCGTTTGCGACCTTCAAACGTAAATGGACGCGTTACAACACCGACTGTAAGAGCTCCTAAATCGCGAGAAATTTGTGCGATTACTGGCGCGGCACCGGTACCAGTTCCTCCGCCCATTCCAGCTGTAACGAATACCATATCTGCCCCACGTAGAACCTCTTCTAATTGTTCACGACTCTCTTCAGCAGCTTTTTTCCCTACTTCAGGATTTGCACCTGCACCTAATCCACGTGTAAGTTTTGTACCAATTTGTAGCTTTATTTCTGCTTTCGATAAATTTAGCGCCTGTGCATCTGTGTTTACTGCGATAAAGTCAACACCTTGTACACCATGTTCTATCATTCGGTTGACAGCGTTGTTACCGCCGCCACCAACACCAATGACTTTTATTACTGCAAGTTGATCAACACTTGTATCAAATTCTAACATTTCTTTTTCCTCCCACGGTAACTCGACTCTGTATCATTCATTACGCATTCAAGATCAATTATGCCTCGGTATAATTGCGTCCGGAATCGGCTTTGTGCTGGCACAAAGAACTCCTTTCCGATTCCGTGACATCCGCCGGAGGCATTAACTTCTTTCAGCAGGTGTTTGGACATCTGCTGAAAAGTAGCTTAAATCCGCATTCATCTCTCACCACCTATAGAGGTGGGAGACTTCTGCTGAAAGAAGTTAATCAAAAAATTTATCAAATAATTTTTTTGCTCTTCCGATTACGCTTCCTTTTGATTCTGAAGGTGCAGCATATTCTTGCTTCTTAGGTGTGGCTGTAGGGGATCCTACAACTGCATATTCAATAGGCTGCGTATTAGTACCTTTTCCATAAAAATCATCTTCTAAATAGGCGTAACGAATAAGTCCAACTGCCGTCGTAAATGAAGGCTCTCTAACGCCAATATAGTCAGGTGTATATATTCTAACACGTGTTTGCAGAATCTGGCGTGCCAGTTGAGCAATTCCCTCAAGCTTTGCAACGCCTCCTGTCAAAACAACACCGCCTGGTAAATCTCTAACACCTAGACGGGCTAACTCGTCGATGACTAACTCAAATAATTCTTCCAAACGAGCGCCAATTATTTCTGATATAAAGCGCTGACTGTACTGATCTGTTGAATCTGTCCCTACAACCGGTACTTCGAAGAGTTCATCATCTGATGCGTCATCATAAAAGGCATGTCCAAATTGATGTTTAATTTGTTCTGCCTGTTCTGTTGGGGTTTTTAAGACGATTGAAATATCTTTCGTAATATGATCGCCACCAACTGGAATGACACCCGTATGAGTTAACAGTCCTTCTTCGAATACTGTGATAGTCGTTGAACCGCCTCCTAAATCAATGAAAGCGGTACCTTGGTTTTTTTCATCCTCTGTTAATGCAAAGTAACCTGCTGCTAATGGTTGTAAATAGATTTCTCGAATACTTAGACCTGCACGTTCTACACAACGTAATACATTGTGTAAAAGTGTTTTGGAAGTTGTGATCATTGTGGCATCCATTTCTAAACGAATACCAATCATACCTCGTGGATCTTTGATTTCATCTAAATTATCCACAATAAATTGTCTTGGAATAATATTTACTAATTCACGTTCAGGAGGTATTGACATGACTTGTGCAGATTCTACCACTCTATCTAAATCATCATCTGTAATTTCTCTATTTTCACTATTTACAGCGACAACACCTTTAACTAGCTGTAACATCGTCTGGTTAGCAGGAACCCCTAAAACGACTTCATTAATTTGATACCCTGTCATTCGTTCAGCTTGCTCTATTGCTTTTCGAATCGATTGAACTGTTGCATCAATATCAACAATTGCACCTTTTCGAACTCCATTCGATTTTACATTTCCGACACCAATTACATGTAATTGGCCGTCGCTCATTTCACCTATTAATACCTTGATAGAGGAAGACCCTATATCAAGAGAAATATATAAATCTTGCTGATTCAATTAGCTGCACCTCCTTGAAAAAATGCTCTTATTCTCATTCTATTGTAAATTCGGCATAATGTCTAAGCAAATCGAGTATTTTGCTCAATTTTTCTCTCATTCTATGGAATTTTTGTTCCTTTTGTGACGTTTCTCATCTAAGCGAGTTAGTAAAATACGCCTAATAATTGCTATATTCTGGAACAAACGTACTCCGAAGGCAAAAATAGCAGCTAAATACAAATCTATCCCTAAATACACACCTAAAAAGGCTAATCCCGCTGCCAAAGCTATATTAAAAAAGAATCCTGACACAAATACTTTATCGTCATATACTTGCTGTAATTGAGCACGAATACCGCCAAATAATGTATCTAAAGCTGCTAAAACAGCTATTGACAGATAATTTTCATATATAGAGGGTATTTGTATATTTGTTAACAAGCCAAGGGCAAGTCCAAATATCAAACCTAAAAATGGTAGCCACATATATTATTCTCCTTTTTCCACCTCTGTTAAATAATCATTTGTCAATGGCTGCTCAAATGCTGGGATTGTTAAATGCTCAGTTGGTTCCTCTATTATTAAATTAAAGTTATCCAAATAAAAGGAATCGATAAATGTAGAAGCTTGTAACGAGTTGTACATTTTTTGAGCTTCTTTAAAAGAGCTTGTCCCAACATAAATTTCAAAGGGTGGTGCGGACAGTGGTACACTGTTCACTGTAGTCTTTCCATTTATGTCTCGAATGGCTGTCGTCTGAACAACGCGGTTTCCATCTATCGAGACACTCGCTGCATTGTTTTTAAACAGAGCATTTAGTAATTGGGTTAGTAAATCAGGTGTAATTTCTTTGATTTCAAACCCCATTTCAACTAATTCGGGTGCTGGTTCAACTCGAAGTATAACTCCTGGACCTGTGACTTCTGTTAGCCCGGCCTGTAGTTTTAAACGATTCAGCGTTTCATTTAATGCTGACTGTAAATTTGCTTTCTCAGATTGCTCATAGCGACCCACTACTTCATTAAGTGAGCGAATTTCTGCTAATAATGCGGAATGCCTTTGCTTCTCTTCTGCTAATTCCTCTCTTATGGCCCAAATATCTCGTGTATCTCGCTCAGCTGGTTGCTTTATGGTATTGTATTGTACCGCTATCATCAAACCGATAATAAATAGCACGATCGTTATTCGGGTAAACATATTTTTTTTCAAAATAGCCCCTCCTAGACGTATCGTAACCCCTCACAGATTTACGCCTTAGATCTTGAATTATGCAAAATTATCTATAAGCTACCTAGAGGCTATAACCAAATTTAATCTGTAAATATTAACTAGTAATCGTTTAACTTTCTACTTTTGCTTTTGGCATTGTAAGCTTTTGATCTTCTTCTAATGAAACAACAATATTGTCGTTTAATAATTGATCCACAACGCCACCAGTTAAGTTTAAGGAAGCTATTAACGTTGCTGAATCTCCTACAGCTTCGACGACGAATGGAGCTGGATGTTGCTTGCCATCAATAGTGATGACTGGTCCATTACAGCGTATATAAGAATTCGCCAAAACACGTTGACCATTAATAGCAATTGCTTGCGCACCAGAAATTTTAAGCTCATTGAGCAATTTAAAAATATGACTTTCATGCACGATATAATCATTAGGATTAGCGGACTTTGGATTGTAATCACCATCTTGAAGGGTAATACGTATCCCTTTTCCTTCTGAATTTAAATCGCCTAACAATAAACGTAAATCCTCTGCTTCTTCAACAAGCTTTGTATAATCCTTTTTGCTTGCGACAAATGATTTTTCATACTTGCGAATTTTTTCTTGCAAAGCATTCGCCTCTTCTGATAATTCTTTATTGCGCTCTTGCTGTGCAATTAACTCCTCACGATAAGAATCCTCTTGTTCGAAAAGCTTCTTATTAGTCGAACCTGCATCTCGATTATCTTTTGCCTGGTTGTAGGAATAGCCAATGATAAACCCCATAGTTATACAAACGATAAGCAACTGAAATTGTTTTCTTGAAAAGAAATTTTCTTTGCTATTCTTTTTCTTGTTGTTCATCTTTTTTCACTTCCTGGTTGGCCGCATCTTTATCCATATCAAGGTTTGCTTGGTTGTACTCATTATTGAAAGGGCGATAATACGAGCCGACCTCTAAATCGATAACCCCCTTTTCCAAATTTGGAATTTGTGCTACAAGTGAGGGGTAATGATTTAGTTTTTCTGCTAAAGTTTGAATAACAGCACGAACTTCGTAGCCATCGTTCATATAGAGCTTGATTGCATTAGGATTTGTCTCATTACTATTTGTATTGACTTGAGAAATTAAAGCTAATACTTCTGGTTTTAATTGAGCTAATTGCTTGACCAGCTTCTTAATTGTCTTTTCGCCAGTTATGCCGATAAATACAGGTGCATCAATCGGGATATCATCCCCAGCTTGTTCAAAGCGCTTGCCATTTTCAAGCAATGGATAATAAGTACCGTCACCAGCTAAGTACGCAACCTTTTTCCATTCTTTAATTTCTATTGTCACGCCTTGAAGCCAATTACGTTTAACATGTGCTTCTTTCACCCATTTATCCTTTAGTAATAATTTCTCTACGTCTTCTACTTTAAATCCCCACATCGACTTCCCAGTTGTAAGAGTACTTGTCTTCATATAATATTGTTCTTCTACTAATCGAGCACCGTTGACTGTTATGTTGTTGATTTTACTGTAAGGAGATTGAAAATAAAGGAGTACTGCTAACACGATAAAGAAAAGTAATATTAGCACTATAAATTTCCGATTTGTACGCTTTTTTCGTCGCTTTTTTAGCGTAGGTATGCGATCTTCTATGTCAATTACTTTCTCCAAAAAAGTACTCCTCCTTTATATTTATTTCGCTAATTGATAAATAATACCTATTATTAGCCACATTGTTACTAAAGATGTTCCTCCATAGCTGATAAAAGGCAATGTAACACCTGTTACAGGAACTAAGCCAATCACGACTGCTATGTTTAGAAATGCTTGTACGGCCAGCATTGTTACTAGTCCAATGATTGCGTAATATGATGTTCTTGTTTTAGCCCGCACTGCAAATTTATAGCCTGCATAAATCACCAGTACGAAAAGTGCTAAAATAACAAGTCCACCAAGCAATCCAACCTCTTCAAGAATTATTGCGTAAATAAAGTCATTTTGTGGTTCGGGTAAATATAAAAACTTTTGCCTACTTTGTCCAAAACCATGCCCGAAAATTCCAGCAGGGCCTATAGCCATTAATGATTGTACAGCCTGAAACCCACTACCTAAAGGATCGACCCACGGATCGATAAATGCCTGAATCCGCTTTAGTCGGTATGGCGCTGTGACAATCAAGCCTACTAATCCAGCAATCCCAACAACCATAAACATCGCATAAAGCTTTAAAGGATACCCTGCCACAAAAAACAATAAAAACACAGACACTACGAGAATAAAAACTGACCCAAAATCAGGCTGTAGCATAATAAGTACAACAGGCAATAATAAAATCAATCCATGCCGCCAATTAATAATCGACGTACCAGTTTTATGCTGCGCTAATATATGGCTCATGTATACAATGACTGTAATTTTCGTTAGCTCTGCTGGCTGAATTGTTAAAGGACCTAAGCCAATCCAGCTTTGAGAACCATTACGAACTAGTCCAATTCCTGGTATAAGTACGAGGACTAGTAAAATTAACGAAAATATATAGGCCATTTTCCAAAAGGACTGCTCTTTCAAAATATTTAATCGAATAGTGATTAAAAACACTACAATAGCTACCGCAAAGTATAGACTTTGCTTCATATAAAACGGCATTTTTCCACTATAATGAACGGCACTCCAATAGGTACCTGCAGAATAGACGAAAATAATGCCGATTATAGAAAGCATCAATGTTGTGACGAGCAATAAATAGCTTTCTTTCCCTCTCAGTATTGCCATCCTTCCAAGTCAAGTATATTCTAAAATAGTTACAAGCTCATTACAGCTTCATTACAGCATCAATAAAAACATCGCCTCGTATTTCAAAGCTGTCATATTGATCCCAACTTGCACATGCTGGAGATAATAGAATAACATCGCCTTCTGCTGACATTGGCGCCGCGTAATGTACTGCATCCTCAACATTTTGGGCAATGACAGTTTGTTGTACACCACATGATTTTGCAAATTCTACAAAGCGTAGTCCTGTTTCTCCAAAGGCAACAACACCCTTTACATG
Source organism: Lysinibacillus sp. RC46 (assembly GCF_041262385.1). Taxonomy (NCBI): domain Bacteria; kingdom Bacillati; phylum Bacillota; class Bacilli; order Caryophanales; family Bacillaceae; genus Lysinibacillus; species Lysinibacillus sp. RC46. Next base: position 374,073 of record NZ_JBGCCF010000001.1, read on the forward strand.
GCTCATGCATGGACGTAATTCTTCAAACGAATGTCCTCGATCTAGGCCACCTGCCAGTAAAATAACTGGTGCTTGGAATGCATCTAAAGCACTTTTTGTCGCTAAGCAGTTTGTTGCTTTTGAGTCATTGTAAATCTTGCGGCCGTTCCATTCACGCACGAACTGAGTACGGTGACGAACTCCTCCAAACGTCGCTAAAACTTCTTCCATTTTAGCTTTGTCACAGCCGACTAAAATACAAGCTGCGACAGCCGCTAAAATATTTTCTAAATTATGCTTACCAGGCAAAGCGATATTTGCTCGATCTAGATAAGGCTCGCCTTGCCAGTAAATTGTTGTATCATCCGCACTAATTCCTTCATCCGTACGTCCTTTTGAACTAAATGGTACCTTTTTAGCTTTTGATTGTGCTGCATAGCCAACAACAATCGGCTGATCAGCATTATAGATAAAATAATCGCTTTCATCTTGATTACGTGTAACACCAAACTTAGCCTCTGCATAGTTGTCAAACGTCCCATGATAATCAAGATGCGCATCATAAAGATTTGTTAATATAGCAATTTTCGGCTTAAAAGTTTTTGTGCCCATTAATTGGAAAGACGATAACTCTGTAACAATTACATTATCCTTATGTGCTTCTCTTGCAACACCACATGCGACTGTTCCTATATTCCCTGCAATTAACGGTTCTAAACCACCGTTATTCAGCATGTCGAAAATTACTGTTGTCGTAGTTGTTTTACCGTTTGATCCTGTAATACCGATAAACGGCGCTTCACTAATTAAATAGGCAAGCTCAATTTCTGTACATACGGGGATTCCACGATTTATTGCATCTGCTACTATTTTGTTGCTATAAGGAATCCCTGGATTTTTCACTACTAATTCAAAGCCTTCATCAAGTAAATCCTCTGGGTGACGGCCACAAATAACCGTAATTCCCTTTTGCAATAGACCTTGCGCATCTGGACTTTCATCAAATGGTTTGGAATCATTGACCGTCACAAAGGCGCCGAGCTCATGTAAAATCTCAGCTGCAGCCACACCACTTTTAGCTAGACCTAAAACAAGGACTTTTTTATGTTGTAAATCTGAAAAGTTTCTCATAAGAACGCCTCCGATAAAACTGCAATCAATGCTACTGCTAAAGCAGTTGACCAAAAGACAAGTACTACCTTCCATTCTGACCAACCTGATAATTCAAAATGATGATGAATAGGACTCATTTTAAAAATACGTTTTTTACGAAGTTTGAAGCTACCTACCTGTAAAATAACGGATAATGTTTCAATAACAAACACCAATCCAATTAATAACAGTAGGAATTCTGCTTTTTCTAAAACAGAGACCATAGCTAAAGCTCCGCCTAATGCTAACGAACCCGTATCCCCCATAAATATCTTTGCAGGATTCGCATTAAAAAGTAAAAATCCTAGTAATGCACCTGTTACTGCAAATGTAAATAAGGCGATATCAGCTTGATCTTGGAACAGAGCAATAACACCAAATGCTGCAAAGGCAATAGATGCAGTACCTGCTACAAGTCCATCTAATCCATCTGTTAAATTTACTGCATTCGAGAAGCCCACTAACCAGAAAATTAAAAAGGCTACATAGAAAATACCAAGATCGATCGTCCAATCTGTAAATGGTATAGCAAGTGTTGTATCAAACGATCCTACATTTAGTAAGAAATAGGCCAAGACCGCAATGACAATCTGACCAATAAGCTTTTGAAGTGATGTTAGTCCTAGGTTACGTTTAAAAACAACCTTTAAGCTATCATCTAACAAGCCGATTACCCCAAACCCTACTAATACTAATAACAGTATGAAGGTATATGATGTAAATAAATCTAAAAAGCTACCTACACCAACAGTAGTGAGGATAATGGCAAGTAAGAAAATAATGCCCCCCATTGTTGGTGTACCAGCTTTTTTCATATGGGATTGTGGTCCCTCTTCACGAATACTTTGACCGAACTTTAATCGGCGAAGAAGTGGAATACTAATTGGTGCCAGGATAACTGTTACTATAAAAGCAAGAGCTAAAATGGTAAGTGTTGTTGCGAGTTTCATTGAAAAATCTCCTTTAAATCTTGTTTCACTTTCTTCTTGAAGAAAAAAGCACAAACTTTCATGTATTTATTACTACCCTTCATTATAATAGTGGTTCTTTCCCATTTTTTAAAGGTAAAGTTATATTAGTTCTCTAAATAAAGGTGAATGGTGCCATCTTGGTTAATAACACTATCCACTTCAGGCAGTTGATTGCCAATTTTAGTTCCTTCTCCATGCCATTCAATACGGAATGGATATTGTTGCTTGGCAATATCGTCCTTCGTTTGACCAATAAAACTTGGTACCTTCACAGTGATTGGGTCACCCCAACGATAATCCTTTTCAAGCTGTTCCTTCGATTTTTCAATGCCAACAAAAGGTGCAACGTCTTCAATAATTTGACCAACGATTGGCGCTGCTATCACACCACCAAACTGTGTTCCCTTTTTCGGGTTATCTACTGCTACATAAACGACAATTTGCGGATTATCCGCAGGTGCGAAGCCAATAAACGATACAATATATTCACCGTCTTTATAACGACCATTCTCTACCTTTTGTGCTGTACCTGTTTTGCCACCAATTCGTAATCCATCTCGGTAAGCTTGACGTCCTGAGCCCTTTGCAACAACAGATTCTAATGCGCCTCGTACCTTTGCAGACGTCTCCTCACGAATAACCTGTTTTTTAGCTTCCGGTTTAGTCTCTTTTATAATTTCTCCAGTATTAGGATTAATAATTTTCTTCACAACATATGGCGTATAAAGCTTGCCCCCATTTACTGCTGCGGCTACTGCTTGCACTTGCTGAATTGGTGTAACGGCAACACCTTGGCCAAATGAAGTTGTGGCCTGCTCAACTGGTCCAAAAGAATCCTTGGAGAATAGAATCCCTGAAGATTCGCCAGCGATGTTAGAACCTGTTTTTTGGCCAAAACCAAAATCTTTAACATATTGTAGTAGTTTTTCATTACCTATTCGCTGACCTAATTCAATAAAACCAGGGTTACAAGAATTTTCTACAACTTCAAGGAAGGTTTCAGAACCATGACCTTCACGCTTCCAACAGCGCAATCTTGCTCCTGCAACCATTGAATAGCCTGGATCATAAAAAGTATCCTTCTCTAAATCCACTACATTTTCTTCTAAAGCAGCACTAAGAGTTATAATTTTGAACGTCGACCCTGGCTCATATGTCATCCAAACTGGTAAATTCCGATTGTAGATAGCAGGCTCTACCGTTTGATATGCTGCCGGATTGAAAGTTGGATATGAGGATAACGCTAAAATCTCGCCAGTGTTTGGATTCATGGCAATCGCCATTGCTTGGTCAGCATCATAACGCTCCATTGCCTGTGACAGCTCACGCTCGACTACCTGTTGTACATCTACGTCTACCGTTAGCTCGATCGTTGCACCATCTTCACCAGCCTTCCAGGCGCTCTTTACGTTCGGTAAATTATTTCCTTTCGCATCTGTAAAGATCCGTATTGCAGAAGAATTAGCCTGTAACAACTTATCGTATTCATATTCAATTCCTGCTAAACCTTGGGCATCATAACCTGTGAAGCCTAAAAAACGAGATAGTAGGGTACCGTATGGATAATCCCTTGAGTAATCGACACCACTATATAATCCCTCAATCTGCATACCTTGTAACTCTACTGCTTTTTCATAGGGAATGTTTTTTCCTTCAGGTGCCAGCTTTACTAAGTATTCTTTTTCCTTCATTTTTTTTAACAGCTTTTGTTCATCTACTCCCAAAACTTGTGCAATTTTCGCTGCCGCTCCTTCAATATCCTTACTTTGCGAAGGCATGAAATATAAAGTTGGCGCAAGCTTATTTGTGACAATATTTTTCCCCTTACGGTCAGTAATATGCCCTCGCTCATTGGCGAAAGGAATTTCTCGGTCCCAATTCTCTTCGGCTTTCTTTGTCAGATCTTTTTGATCTAATACTTGTAAGAAGACAAGCCTAATAACAACCGCAACAGCTACAAACATAAACAATACATATAAAATACGCAATCGCTTTTTAGAATGGATAGAAATCCACTTCATTCGACATCACACCTTGTTTTTTACAACGTATGAAATAAAGTGGGCTTCTATTCAGGGTTTATTCAGTTGTTTCACCCTCGGGTGGGGTCTCTACATCTTGCTTAAAGCTTTCAGCTGGCGTTTTCAGCTTCACGACAATCGGTGAACTATCTGAAATTACCGTACCTGCCGAGACGCTTTGACTATCTACAAAGCCCTCTCCAACAACTTCAATTTCTAAATTTGCCATTGTCTTAAAAGCAAGTACATTACGTAACGACCAATTGGTGAAGTCTGGCAACGTTATATCACCCTCAGTCTTTAAAAATACAAAATTACCTTTTACAAGTTTTTGAGGACCCTTTGGATATTGATCAATAATTTTACCGCCACTACCAACAATAACAGGCTGTAGACCATCGTTCGCAAGCTCTACTTGTATAGCCTCAGCACTTTGACCTGTGTAATCTTGTATTTTTGTATTGTCAACATGCTTTACATCTTCGGTATTCACATTTAAATACTTTAAACTATTTAACATAACTGGTTTAAATACTTTTGAAACTGGTACAGAACCAAGGTCACCCTTTAGCTTTGGCCTTTTTACGGAAACATACACAATGAGCTGAGGGTTATCTACAGGAGCCATTCCTAAGAAAGAATATAAAAATTCATTTGCTCCCCATGAATAGTTGCCATTTCCTAATGGAATTTGGGCAGTACCTGTTTTCCCTGCAACTTCATATTCATCAAGGATAAAATCCTTCGCCGTACCAAACTCAGATGTTAATGTAGATGCAAGGATTTCTTTTACTTGCTTCGCTGTGTCGGCTGAAACTGGTTTTCCTTTTTCAATCGGCTCATGCTTTTTAATCGTTTTTCCTGTCGAAGGGTCAACGATACGATCTATGACATAGGGTTGCATCATTTTCCCGTCATTCGCAATCGCTGTCATTGCTTGAATTAACTGAATCGGCGTTACTGTAGAACCTTGACCGAACGTTGTTGTCACTCGTTCTACTGGATATTTCGATAAAAGTGTACCCGATGCTTCATTCGGTAAATCAATGCCTGTTTTCTTACCAAATCCAAATCGATCTAAATAATCAAAAAAAACATCCTCACCAATTCTCTTTAAAAGGTGAGCCATTGCCGTATTAGATGAACGTTGGAAGCCTTGTAAATAAGGAATCGTACCCCAACCATACCCATTATTATGGTCTCTAATAGGTTTACCATAAACCATGTATGTTCCTGACGGATATCTTGCATTTGGATCCCACGCACCTGTATCAATAGCCGAGGCAAGCGTGAACGTTTTCATCGTCGAGCCTGGTTCAATGGTCTCTTCAATAGCCTCGTTCAGCCATTTCATATTATCGCCTTCACGTGTATCAGGATTAAACGTAGGTCGTTGTGACATCCCTAGGATTTTACCAGTCTTCGGATCTGCCACAATAGCTGTCATCGATTCAGGGTTATATTCCTTTTCAACCGCTGTCATCGCTTCCTCTAAAAAGCTTTGAATCGTTTTATCAAGTGTTAAATAAATGTCATCACCATTTTTCGCAGGTGTCACCATTTTTTCACTATTCGGCAATAAATAACTGAAAGCATCTGTCTCATATTCAACCTTGCCGTCTTTTCCGGTTAGTTCTTTGTTATAAGTAAGCTCAAGACCCATTTTTCCTTTTGTCGTGAACGAACCATCCTTATTTTCTTCTTTTAGTGCAAAACCAACTAAGTGCGAGGCGAATATACCATTTGGATAATAACGTTTTAAATCGTTTACAAATAAAATCCCCGGTAATTTCTCCGCTTTAATTTTACTCATAATCTCATGACTTATTCCACGGCCTGCACTTCCAAATTCAACTTGATAAGGCTTTTCGCCCTTATCATTTACCCTAGTAAGTTGTTTATAGATTTTTTCTTCATCCATAGCAGGAATATATTCATGTAATATTTTCGCAGTTTTTTCAGCATCTACTACATGTCGAGGGTTTTTTGCATCCGTCGTGGCTTGTTTATTGACGACTGCGATTAGTCGATAACTAAGTGTATCCTCCGCGATAACTTGTCCATTTGTATCGTAAATTTTCCCACGGCTTGCTGATATTGCACTTTCTTTGCTATATTTCGCTGCTGCTCTTGCCGCAAGCTCTTGTCCTTCCACTTCACCTGTCGCTTGTAACATAAACATTCTTGAGAACAATAGAAAAAAGAGCCCTCCATAAAAAATTAATAATAGAAAGGCTCCCCATTGGAATCGAAATCTCTTTTTTTTCATTCTCCCGGCACTACCTTTACATTTTTCTCATTTTGAGTTAAACCGAGTTCTTTAGCTTTTTTCCATATGTTGTCGTATGTAGAAAGTTCACTCACACGAACTGTCAAGTCAACATTCTTTTTTGCAATCTCTCCTGCTTCAGTTTCGATTTTTTGAATGTCCATGCTTGTCGTTTGAATTGCTGCTTGCTTGTTCAAAACTAGTACCGATAATACAGCAACAATGCTAACTAAAAAAATTAGCATTGTTTTTTCAAACTTCTGGTTCGTTTTTTTGCGACGTATGATAGTGGGTTGTGGACTAGGGGGTGTTATCGGTTGTTGCACTTGTTGTTGCTGGTGCTGCCTTACACGAACTGCTGCCATTTACTCACGCCCTTTGTCGTTAATTTTCTCCACCACTCTAAGCTTAGCTGAACGAGCACGATTGTTTACTGCCAATTCTTCATCAGAAGGAAGAGTCGGCTTTCTCGTGATAAGCTTTAAAGTTGGCTTCATGTCATCTGGAATCACTGGTAAATTCGGTGGTAATTCCGGTAATGATGACGCTTCCTTAAAAATAGTCTTGCATAGGCGGTCCTCCAATGAATGGAACGTAATGACACTAATGCGTCCACCTACGTTTATCATATCAATCGCATCGACTAATGAATCCTCTGCCGCGCCTAGCTCATCGTTAACAGCAATTCGTATTGCTTGGAATATGCGCTTCGCTGGATGTCCACCTTTACGGCGAGCCGCTGCTGGAATACCCTCTTTAATAAGTTCTACAAGTTGGCCGGTTGTTTCAATCGATGCCACCTTACGTGCTTCTTCGATTTTACGAGCAACTTGCTTGGAAAATTTCTCTTCTCCATAACGGAAAAATATACGTACTAAATCTTCATATGCCCATTCATTCACAACATGAAATGCTGTAAGTGGTGCCGTTTGGTCCATGCGCATATCTAGAGGTGCATCATGGTGATAACTAAAGCCACGTTCTGGTGTATCAAGCTGAGGTGAAGATACGCCTAAATCATATAAAACACCATCAACTTGCTCAATACCAAGCGCTAATAGCTCTTCTTTTAAATAGCGGAAATTCGAATGAACAAATGTCACACGCTCAATATATGGCGCCAATCGAATTTTTGCATTGTTAATAGCTGTCATATCTTGATCGAAGCAAATTAGACGCCCTTTTTCAGACAATTGTTGTACTAAATATTCACTGTGTCCTGCTCCACCTAACGTACAGTCCACATATACACCATCAGGATCGATGTTCAACCCATCAACAGTTTCTTTTAATAACACGGTTGTATGATCGAACATACCACTCGCTCCCTTCTGGCCTTAACTAAAAAAATTTAGAAATCAAAGCCAATCATATTTTCTGCAATTTCATTAAAGGATTGTTCCGACTCACTAAAGTAAGCTTCCCAAGCATCTTTCGCCCATATTTCAATTCGATTCGAAACTCCTAACACGATACATTCTTTTACAAGATGTGCATGCTGCATAAGAATTGAAGGAATGTTAATGCGCCCCTGCTTGTCTATCTCTACTTCCGTTGCCCCAGAAAAGAAAAACCTTGCAAATGCACGTGTATCCTTTTTGGTCATCGGTAAGCCCTTTAATTTTTCTTCGAGTTTTCGCCATTCATCCATAGGATAGCCAAATAAACAATTATCAAGTCCGCGTGTTACAACAAACGTTTCACCTAAGGCGTCACGAAATTTTGCGGGCACGATTAGTCGTCCTTTCGCATCAACAGAGTGTTGATATTCTCCCATGAACATGCTATTCACCCCACTTTATTAAATAATGTACCACATCCCCCCACTTTCCACCACTTTTTTTAAAAAAAACTTGACATTTTAACACTTAATACGTGAATAGACCTTTAACAAATTATTGAACCCATGATAAATGACACAAAAAAAGAGCTACCCTTAGTAGGATAGCTCTCCATTTACTATTTATGTCGTCATTGTTCATCAAATTAACATTGTATTAAATTGTTAATTAGGTATAAAGTTACAAACATTGGAATTATAAATAAATTAAATAATGGTGATTGCCAATGCTATAATTTTGTTTCAGCATTTCAGTAATTAGCATAGGTCCAAACTCATTAAAATATTGATAAGGATTATAAGTTCTTTCCTGGAATCCTTCATTTGGATACAACTCATTTTGTAGCGTCATAAATTTTCGAATTGTCGTTTCATGCTTGTTTAGAACAGTTTGTTCAACCTTTTGCTGTAAATACTCAAATTGCTTTAGATGATTCTCTTTATTTTTCACAAGAATTTTATCTAGTAATAGTTGTTGCTCTTCTAAATAAAGTTGAAGGGCCTCATACTTTTCTAAAAGATCTTGTTGCATCACCTGAATTTGATGCTTCGCTTCAGTATCCTGTATTTCAGCAATAAACTGTTCTTTAAGCTGTACCGCTTTTCCATCCCAAACATCGGCAACATTTAAACGATATTCACGCAAAAGTTGTTCTACGTGACGTGTGACAATCGTGATATGAAGACGCGGAGCAAAAATCGGCATTTGTAAACCTAATACCGCAAACGCATCTTTCAATGTCGCCCAGTATGCAAGCTCCCCTGGTCCACCAACAAACGCAAGCACAGGCAATGTCATTTCCTGCATTAGCGGACGCGTCACAACGTTATTACTTAACTGCTCAGGATGTTTTTCAGCAATTTCTAAAACTTCCTCACGTGATAGCTTGATATTTGCAGCTAGATTTACAAATTGCTGATTTTTTCTTTCTAAAAGATGACGCTCCCCATCTTCTACATAGAATAAATTGGCCGCTTCATTTGATGCCAAAATAGGAGTGCCATAGCCTGCACGTTCAAGCTCCGCTTCTTTTTCTGTCACCACTCTAGCAATTTCTTCATTTTTATGAATGATACGGGTAAAATTATCACGCTCATATTGGCGGAATTTAAAGTCTGCTGCATCAATCATCAATAAACCTTCATCTTTAAACAATTGGTTCATAAGTTGCGCAAAGAAGTCCGTAAATGTTTCACACTCATTAAGAGTATCCACTAATTGTTTCACAAGCATTTCAGTGAATTCTGTTTCGCCCATATCCTTCGCAATCGTATTAATTAATTGTGTCATTGATTCTTTGTTTATACTTGTTTCAGAAGCCATCGTTTTACGTCTTGAACGTTCACCGTAAACACGTTTTTTAATATCTTCACCACGTACTGTATACGTATGGTTAATTTCCTCTAAATCATGATCTTCACCAGCTATCCAAAAAACAGGAACAACCGGTCGTTGAAGTTTTACACTTTGCTCTTTTGCTAATGCAATGACCGAAATCGCCTTATGCACTGAGAAAAGAGGGCCTGTTAAGATACCCGCTTGTTGCCCACCGACAACTGCAACAGCCCCTTGCTCTAGTTGCTGCAAATGTTCATTCGCTTTCTTTGATAAACCGAGCGGCTCCATAAATTGACGTATGATGGCTGTTAATTCTTTTTGATCATATGCATGCTGATCTAAATATTGCGCTCGTTTTTCAAAAGATTTATCGTTATATGCGTATTCAAAAAACTCATGGATGGCAGTATTCGACGACCAATAATCTGCTAGCAAACGATTTTTTATGGGTACTTGGATTGACTCCAGTTTCATTTAACACAAACTCCTCTACTCACTAAATCATCTTCTTACTCTTCATAAGCAAACTTGAAATAAAATAAATCCCTTTTCATACTACTAAGCAATTAGAACGTTTATCAAACCGACAATTCCCAACAAATATTTAGAAAAACAGTATACGATTTTTGTCAGATACTCAAACGTTGTCGTACATTGGAATTTTATTTAATTTTTTGCACATATAGAGTTATTAATATAAAACAATCTTTAATGCTATTATTTTAACGCTTATGGCTTCAACATGAAAAGAAAATGCTTAGACAGCCTGTAAATATTCTATAACAGATCGAATAACACCTACTATACAAATAACAATATACGCCGTACTTAACACTAAAAATTGAAAGCGCCAAATTTTTCTAAGTAGCGATTTCACTTCAATTTCCTTTTTCGTTCGCCAATCAATATATGTAAAAATCATTGCCATCATTATCGCCAACGTTATTAATAGCGCACTAACATTGACATGCCACAGCACACCAATTGCTAGTGGTACTGAAAAAAACAAACAGACCGTTGTCACGTCGGATGCCACTCCAAAAGCATGAGTACCTCGAATTTTAACCTTTCGACTAATTAAATAGACAATCACAAAAAGGAGTATTGGACAAAAAATAATGATACTTATTATTATATGTAAAAAATCTTTCAACGTCTTTCACCGCTCTCCTCTATCGCAAGTACTTGGTGGTATAAAGTACGTAAAGTAGGCAAATCATGACCTTTTGCTAGAGCTTTTTCTAGTATTACTCCTACAATCGTGTCAATTTCACTTTTCCTCCCATGTATCCGATCCGCTAGCATAGATGATGTATTACTTGCTGTTTTTTCACATAACTCTATCACCTTGAAAAAAGGTATAGCTTGTTCTATGCCTTCAAAAGCATCTGTTAATTCTTGATAGATAGTTTGCATTAATAAAAATGCTCGCTTATTCGTTACTAATTCTCCATTCCTCACTTGCAATATGGCCGTTAAAGGATTAATCAAACAGTTGAATACAGCTTTCTCAAACAACATTTGTTCAGCATTAGCAACCAATTCAACTGGATACAAGGAATTTCCAAATTGCAACAAATCGTTAAAGGCATCACTATCCCCTCGCTCTATCGCAATTTTACAAGGACCTACACCCCTATGTTGCACGGTTACCTGATCTATCATTTGAGCACCAAATGACACAGAACAAAAGGCAATATTTTTTTGTGGCAAACGCAGTGCTTCATCAAAATGCGCTAAACCATTTTGCATAAACAACAACGAAACTGTACTTGGTAACGCAGATAATTGTCCATAAAGCTCTTGTAATTGACCATACTTAACAGCGATTACAATTAAATCTTGCTGTGGTAACTCCATTAATTTCGTAGTTGAAGCAACTTTTTGCACAGTTTTCGTTCCATCAACATTCTCTCGTGTTAAATACTTCGCATTAAGTTCATCTACCTGCTCCGGCCTTCTTGCAACCAACGTTACAGACATACCAGACTCAGCTAAAAAACTTGCCGTTAACAAACCTACAGCACCTGCACCAATAATCGCTACATCCACAATCCATCACACCTCCCATATATACAATGGACAATCTAACATAAGAGAACGCCCTCCTAAACAGTTCTACCGCAATTACATCTTAGCCGCTGCCGACCACCAATCAATTATGCCTCGGCATAATTGATTGGTGGTCGCTTCGCTTTCGTACAGAAAACATTTGTTGCTGTCTCTTTGCTTTCGTACAGATAAATTGCCACAGGACGTGACGTTCGGACTGAGTTCCTCTATTCCAGCAGATGTTTGGACACCTGTACCTGTCGCTACAAAAGACATCCGTAACTGCCGTTTCACTTACGTTACATTAGACATTCGCTGAAAGAAGTTAAATGATCCTTTTCGTCCCTTTCTACAGAAGGAGGTGCCTTAGAATGACCTCTAAGGCACCTCCTATGCAGCTTCTTTTATTATACAGGATTGACTAAGTGTTTACGATAATATAATAAGCGAAACTTTCATCAGTGGTTTTTTCTCACTAATTATCAGCCTTCACCTATTGGAATTTTACGGACCGTTAATGAGGGATAAATATTTTTTGAAACACTCAGCGCAGCATTATGTTTTCATTCAAGTTTACATTTTTTCTAAGTACCTTACTCTACAGCACTTTTAACTTTCGTCAGATTCCTTATTTTAATCTTTCATTAAAGAATACCCTTGCTGCAACCATTTCACTAGTTTATCGTGCTCATTTTGTAATTCGCGGTGCCTTACTTCGAGACTTTGATAGGCTTCTGTTAATTCATCAAAACTTGTTAATGCCAACTTCAAATGGCTTCGCATCGATTGTTGTGGCTGATTTCGGACAGCTAGTAGTGACTGACTATATTGACTACGTAATGTTTTATTCCAACGGAAACCACAAGCTTGTTTTGTACGACCTAGTTCAGTAGCAGCCAATTCAAAAGCTTCTAGCTGTGTTTTGCCATTTTGCACATTATGCAACACAATTTCTGCTAATCTTTCATCGTCTTCCTTTGTCCATTGATCTTTTCTTTTTTTCAATTCCATAATCTATCACCCTCGCATTTTTTACTACTATATGCGTGAGCGAGCAAAATAGAATCATCGAATTAAAAAAGACAGTGATTATGTTTTCTTATAATCACTGCCGTTATACATTATTTATTGTTTTTCTTTGTTAGGAAATTAGCAACTGCCTCGTGGTGAGCTTCACTTTCCCACAATTTCGCACATGTTCGAACTTCCTCCATAACACGTTCATACATATTACGTTCACGCCACTTACGAAGCTCAATTTCTTTATAAGCCTTATGAACAGAAGGATGAATTTTACGCATATGTTCGATAAAATCGTTCAATGCCGCTTCTTTTGAACCTTCAAAAACGCGCATTGCCCAACCAATCTCATATAGTAATTCCGCCGGATAAGGCTTCGCATCGACTAGCATCTTCATCGCACGATCATGGCGTAATCCTCGTTCGAATAAGTATGTACCGCCACCCCAACCGCTTGTAATTGCTAATGTCCCCTGTATAAAACCGCACTTCGCATAACTTGCCACTAGACGAAAATCGCAAGCTGTTGCAATTTCACAACCTCCACCAACCGCTGTTCCGTTAATTAACGCAATCGTAGGTACAGGCAATGTTGCAAGGTCATATAATATTTTACCCATCTTACCTAACATCCCGAACGCTTCATCCTCTGTTTCAAGCGAATGAAACTCAGATAAATCGCCTCCTGAGCAAAATGATTTATCCCCCGCGCCCGTCACGACCAAGAAACGAACATCATCATGATTACGAATATATGTAATGACTTCTTGGAGCCCATCCATAACCTCATCATTAACCGCATTCCGTTTTTCTTCTCGATTAATCGTAAACGTCATAATACCTTCTTTGTTATCAATTATGTAAGCCACACTATTTCCCCCTTTGTCCCGATGGATAAATTGTATCATACAATTATTATAGTACTATATATCTTTTCGTTATTGCCGGAAAATTCCGTCTCTTCAAACTAACAAAAAGGCTAGTAAAGAGCCATGGTCTCTCTACTAGCCTTTTAAGTGAGCAAACACTGTATTATTTGCTTACTACTTCTTTACCTTTGTATTGTCCGCAAGCTTTGCAAACACGGTGTGATAATTTTGCTTCCCCACAGTTTGGGCAAGCTACCATACCAGGTACAGATAGTTTGAAATGCGTACGACGCTTTCTTTTTGCAGTTTTAGAAGTTCTTCTAAATGGTACAGCCATTGATGGCACCTCCTTACAGATCGTCTATTCGTCTGTTTGATCAAAATACTTAGCTAAATTAGCAAGTCTTGGATCCACTTTTTGTGTGTCAGCTTTTTTGTGTAGTTCAACGTCTTCATCTGTTGCGTAAGACCAGTTTTTACCACCTTGCACTTGTCCTTCGGTATTCTCCTTGAACACTTGCAAAGGTATTTCAAGAAGCACTAACTCCTCGATAACCGGCTTCATGTCGATTACTTCACCATCAATATAGTGAATTTCTCCGTCATCTTCCCCTCGTTTATCCTCGTCAATCCAGCTGAAAATTTCAACTGTCTCAACTTCGATAGGAAACTCAACATCTTCCCATGTGCGTGCACATGGTAGTGTTAACGTCGCTGTCACAGTTAGCTGACATGTCATTTGCGATGCACCGAAAGTACATAGCCCTTTTACATGAACGGGCGAAATTGCTCGAATATCCTGGTTTCGCTCCATCACCTCGTCCAACTGGACATAGGCATCGATTGGCATCCCGTTTTGGCGGTATTTAGATAATTGATGAATTGACCATTTCATTCGTTTAATCACCTCGAGACAACAATGTTGATTATATAATGTGTAAAAATAGATGTCAAGATAATTTCTTGTCACCACAATAAAACCCACCTATAATTATATATTATACTAAGTGAATTTGCTCCAAATCGTTCTATAATAAGCAAAAGGCTCCAAATTTATAAGAACGAGAAGCAAATGAAAAAGGGGGCTTAAATTTGCAAGCAGTCGGAATAGTTGTTGAATACAATCCTTTTCACAACGGACATGCCTATCATTTGGAACAGGCAAAAAAAGTAGCACAAGCGGATATTGTCATCGCCATCATGAGCGGGGATTTTTTGCAGCGTGGTGAACCAGCCATGGTCGATAAATGGACACGTACAAAAATGGCTCTAACAGGTGGCGTTGATATAGTCATCGAGCTACCCTACGTTTATAGTACCGCACCTGCAACCGATTTCGCAAAAGGTGCAATTTCCTTATTATCAGCAATTGGTTGCGATTCTTTTGCCTTTGGAAGCGAAGATGGTTCCATTCAACCCTTTATGAATACGTTTCAGCTCATTAATAATCATCGCACTGAATATAACACTCTTATTAAAGAAAGCCTTAAAACGGGTGCAAGCTATCCTAAAAGTCTACATTACGCCTATGAGCAGCTTTCTCAAAAATTCCCTGCAACATACATTGATTTGGGACAGCCAAACAATATACTTGGTTTTCATTATATTGAGGCTGCCAAAGTGCTAAGTAGTAACATTAAGCCTTTAACAATCCCACGCATCGTTGCAGGTTACCATGACGCTTTACAAGAAGGTGCATCTATTGCTAGTGCCACAGGAATTCGCAAGGCTCTAGCAACAACTAGCACCCTACAAAGTGTGGAAGATTTTCTCCCTAAAGCATCGTTTGATTATTTAGCTGATTGGCACGAAAAATATGGGGAATTTGCAAGTTGGGAAACTTTTTGGCCATTGTTACAGTTTACGCTTATTCGGCACACACCTCATGAACTTACGCGCTATGCTGAAGTAACAGAAGGCATTGAGAATGCTCTAATTAAAGCAGCGAAAACAAGTCATTCATTCAGTAGTTTTATGGAGAAAATTAAATCAAAACGCTATACTTGGACGCGTCTTCAACGTATGCTCACACACATTTATACTGGGTTTACAAAGGAACAATTGCAAAGCTTTGACGCTCCATCTAGTATACGTTTACTTGGTATGAGCAAGAAGGGACAAGGCTATTTAGGCATGCATAAAAAAGATATACCTTTACCTTTAATCAGTCGTGTAGCCGCTATGGATGATGCTATGCTTGCTGTAGATATTCATGCTGCAGAGGTATACAATTTAAGTATAGAACAAGGAATAAAAGAGCAAAGTCTTCCTAAAGATTATCAAACACCACCGATTCGTTTTTAAGTAACGAAAAAGGATGCCAGAAATTCTTCTAGCATCCTTTTATGTTGTTGACAAACAAAATGGTCAAGAAATGTCGTGGCGCTTTAAATGAGGGTGATTTCCATTCCAGGCTACTCGCTTTCCTGTGAGCGAGCGTTGAGTCGCTTACGTTGCTTTCGCACGGAAAACACTCGCTCCGCGCAGGTCTCACCTGTCTCGCTTTCCCACGGGAGTCGAGTAGCCTTCCATTCCAATCAATGATAGCGCAGTACTTTTAATTTATGCAATTAAGAATGAACTCTTTGGCCACTTACCATAATCAAACAGAATAGAGAATGTTATTGTACATCTGCTGCGCAAACATTTTGCATACTATCACTATAAATTAAAGAGTGAAATGCTAAAAGACACTTACTAATGAATTGATTGGAGTCGAGACTGGGCAACATAATAAAGTAAAAGAGGCTGGGACAAAACCCATCTCTAAACTAAAAAGCCGGCGAAATTTTACGATCAGTAAAATTTCACCGGCTTTCAATTTTTTTCATAAAAAAT